>JAQBUF010000018.1 GCA_027623995.1 Nitrospirota bacterium | reverse complement strand
CTACAATCTCTCGCATCTTCAGAGCCCCGACCCAGAAGAGCCGAAGCAGGCGGCGTAACATCAACCACGGAGTTGTAGCTTAACGTTGCCGCAACCCTGTCCAATGAAGTAGGACCACCTCTGTATTCGGATATCTTCAGAAATAGATACTTCGCAAGAGCCATTCGATTTCTTACCCCCACACCTGCCGCCCAACAATAGAACGGAATCCCCTCAAAAGCACCGTTCTCATTTCCCCTCAAAGCATGGAAGTGTTCCACACATTTTCAACACTACAATTGCCCTAAGAGCCTACGAGAATTTGGGTATCCGCAGAGCCCCATCGATCCAGGAATTCAAGACTCAATAAAGATCCACGCCGCAAGCGACGGGATATTCAGAGGTAACAACGATTGGATTTGAAAATCCCCCTCACCCCCTTTTCCAAAAGGGGGGACCTCAATGGTAACCCCGCAGCAGAGCACCGGGGAATAACGAGTTAAATTGGTTTCGAGAATATGGGTTTGTGTGAGAGGTAGGGACTGAAGAAGAATGAGAAAGGGGTCAAGGGTTGCGGGAAAGGGTTACCACTATTTTTGGTCTCATCACCCATACCCCTTCCCTCATTTCCGAAGATTTAAGCGGTCCCTCCGGCTTCCTTCTGCTCTCGGGCCAATATTTCGGCAAACCGTTTACCAACAATATTCGTGACCTTGCCCATCACCTCAGTAAGTTCCTTCCACTCCTCTGGGGTTAACTCAGCTTTCAAACTCGGATGCAATCCCCACTTGGCGCTGACTTGCTGCCCTGTTCGCTCCACATTCACGTTAAGAATCTCCGTTTCAATTGGATTCTTTTGGGAAGCTGAAGTATCGCCCTCATGGGCCTGAGGTTCTTTCTCTTCCATGATGATTCTCCTTATGGGTAACGTATTTCTATAAATGTGACGACTTGGCAACCTGCCTGTCAAATCCCATTGCCGCATCAAACATTCCCTAATGAGCCGGCTCCAGAACACCTTGTCTCAACCTTGCTTCCCGGGTAAAGTCAAGAATCACGGAAATTCACTCGATGAATACTTAGAGTCCGTTGCCGCAGAGATTATTCAGGAAAGGCTATTCCCATGCCAGTGGATTGGAAAGATGTCCTCAAATCCCTAAAAGAACAAGCCGTCCCTAAACGCTGGGACATGAATGAGTTAACTCGCAATTTCTTTGAAGGTCTTTTTCTTCTCGTTCCTGTCGTGGTGACTGTAGTTGTAGTCCTCAAGGTGTTTGAGGTTATTGATGGATGGCTAAATATCCCGATCCCCGGCTTGGGCTTCCTCATCACCCTCATCTTAATCACCTTGGCTGGACGCTTAGCATCGAATGTCTTTTTTCGCGGAGCCCTTGGCTCCTTTGAAAAATTGCTGACCCGCACGCCCTTTATCAAACTGGTCTACACCTCACTGAAAGATCTCATTGAAGCCTTTATGGGTGAGAAAAAACGGTTTGATCAGCCGGTTGTGGTTACCCTCACCCCTGGCGGACCCAAGGCCATCGGGTTTGTGACGAGGAAAAGCATGGAGATGTTTGGCCTGGCTGATCACATGGCGGTGTATTTTCCGCAGGCCTATAACTTCGCCGGCCATTTATTGATTTTTTCCAAAGATCAAGTTCAGTCCCTTGATGCGGAGAGTTCTGAAGTCATGGCCTTTATCGTGTCCGGTGGCGTTTCTGGAAGGGCACCCAATGACCCTAGCAGCCATACCCCATCAAATTCATTAAATGTTCCCGCGCTTCCGCCGCCCAGCAATCCCAAGGACCCCTCACAGTAATATTCTTCCCCCCATGGCTAATCAAGCCACCGCTTAAGTGTGCCGAATCCATAAAAAGTGAATGCCTATTCTATCTTGTAGAATTTTTATTCGTGGGATAGAATAATCCTTCACTCACTGGCAACTTCATTCACTAATGATTGATCATCGAGAAAAGCGCAAACAACGGGAATATGAAGCTCGGCGGCAGGAAATTCTGTCGGCGGCGGAATGCCTGTTTTCCAAAAACGGGTTTTTTAAAACCAGCATGGCGGAGATTGCCGCAGCCGCACAGTTTGCCATGGGAACGGTCTATCGATTCTTTAAAAGCAAAGAAGAGATTTACATCTCGATCGTCGAAGCCAAAGTGGAAGAATTGGCTGCGCTGCTTGATGAAGAAATTTCCCAAGTGGAAACTCCGAGTGAGAAACTCAAAGCCTTCATTCAGGTCAAACTCGATTACGCTGATCGCCATCGTGACTTTTTCCGTATCTATGTTTCCGAGTGGAGTGGGTTTGAATGGACCATCAAAAGTGCATTCGGAGAACGCGTATGGAAACTCTATATGGCCCAAGTCGACTTAGTCGCTGATCTGATTCGTCAAGGGATTCGCAGCAAAGAATTTCGAAAAATTGACCCAAAAGATGGCGCCTTTGCCCTACACGGGATGTTGAACTCCACCATGTATGTCTGGATATTACAGGCGAAACCCAGTGGATCTTTGATGGATAAACGCAACCTCATTAGCACGTTATTTTTGAACGGGATCCAAAAAGAACACAAACCAAGTTACATTCGGCGTGTGGTGTAATAGATCTTCATCATGAACATGAACCTCTTCTCTGCAAATAAAATTGTTATCTCCCTCCTTGGCGGCGGTCTACTCTTGATCACGGCAGCATGTAGCGAGCAGCAGGCGGCGACTCCTCCCAAAGGCCGCCCTCCTGCGCCAGTTCGAGTTGCCATGGTCATGAAGCAACCCATCCACCAATCCGTGACGCTCGTCGGCACCGTTGAACCTTGGAAGCGCAGTATCGTGGCCAGTGAGATCGAGGGCCTCGTCCAAGTCTATCCCGCAAAAGAAGGAATGCAGGTTTCCCGAGGCCAACTCTTAGCACGATTGCGTACCCAAACCCTGAACATTCAACTGGATTCGGTGCTGGCCTCTCACCGAGAAGCCCGAACTCGCTATCAACAAGCCAAGCAAGATCTTGGACGCGTACGCGTCTTGTTTGAAAAAGAGCTCGTCACCCAAAAGGAATTTGACGATGCTCAAACCGAAGAAGGCGCGTTGCGGGAACGACTCTCTCAATTGGGCACAGAAATCCGTCGCGTAAAAGATCAATTACAAAAATCACAAATTGCTGCACCCTTTGACGGTTGGGTGACCCAAGAATTCACCGAAATTGGGCAATGGGTAGAAGAGGGGGGACAAATCGTTGAGCTCGTTGATTTGTCTCATGTGCAAGTCGAGGTGCCCCTTCCAGAACGTTATGTAGGCGACCTCCACATTGGAGATTCTGTCCTTGTCACATTTGATGGCCTCCCTGACGCACCGGTCAAAGGCACCGTCTATTCGGTTGTCGCACAGGCCGATCGTGTCGCCAGAACTTTTCCCGTGAAATTTGATATTCCCAATCCCAACCTCTCGATTAAGAGTGGCATGGTCTCTCGTGTCACCCTTCAAGTGGGACGGCCACATGATGGTGTGGTCATTCCCAAAGACGCACTGGTACTACGAGGTGGAAAAGAATTTGTGTTCCTCGTCAATGAAGGGACCGTCGGGCAAGTGCCAGTGAAGTCGGTCGTGCATTTAGATGAGATCGTTGAAATCACCGGCGAAGTACAAGAAGGCATGTCCGTGGTGGTCGAAGGCAACGAACGCCTGTTTCCTGGACAACCTGTGCGAATACTTGAAGACCCGCAAACTACCCCATGAGCATTATTCAATTTGCTATTCGCTATCCGGTGACCACCACAGTTGGGGTTATTCTTCTTGTCTTATTCGGCGTAGTGTCGCTCACGAAACTTCCAGTTCAATTGACGCCTGATGTCTCCAAGCCCGAAATCTCAGTCGAAACACGATGGCAAGGTGCCAGTCCCCATGAAGTCGAACGCGAAATTATTGATGAGCAAGAAGAACAGCTCAACCGCGTCGAGGGTCTTGAGAAAATGATTGGAGAGAGCTCCTACAATTCTGCAAAAATTGTGCTTCGCTTTCCGACAGGGACCGATACGGATACGGCCTTGCTTCGAGTGTCGAACCGACTTAACCAAGTCAAAAACTATCCTGACGAAGTTGACGAACCCGTGATCAGCAGTGCGGATACTCGTGGAAGTGCCATGGGGTGGTTTATTTTTAAACCCTTGGAAGGCAACCCCACCAATATCGAAACCATGCGAGACTTTGCCGAAGATGTGATTAAGGCTCGATTCGAGCGAATTCCCGGGGTAGCCGCCTCCAACGTCTATGGGGGGCGAGAGCGAGAGCTCCAGGTCCTCGTTGATCCTGGGAAGTTGGCCACACGATCGCTGACGGTCAAAGAATTAGCCCAAGCTCTTGATCTGGAAAATCGCGATTTTAGTGCCGGGGACTTCGACGAAGGGAAACGGTCATACGCTGTCCGAACCGTAGGAGAATATAAAAGCCCTGATGACGTGGGGAATGTCATCATTGCCCGGCGCAACGGGGCTCCAGTGTATGTTCATGACGTCGCGACGGTGAACCTCGCCTACAAGGATCCCTCTCACGTCGTACGACAAATGGGACAAAACTCTATTGCCGTGAATGCTATTAGCGAAACTGGTGCGAATATTTTAGATACGATGGCAAACCTGAAAGAAGCCGTGAGCGACCTCAATCACGACCTTCTGCAACGACGAGGGTTCGAACTCTTTCAAGTCTACGATGAGACGGACTATGTCTATAGCTCGCTCGCATTGGTGCAACAAAATCTCGTCATCGGCAGTCTCCTCGCCATTATCATTTTGTTTCTCTTCCTGCGAACCGGAAGTACCACGCTGGTCATTGGCCTGGCCATTCCCATCAGCATCATGGGCACGTTCATTGCGCTGTGGGTGTTGGATCGGAACATCAATGTCATCAGCCTTGCGGGAATGACCTTTGCCGCAGGGATGTTAGTCGATAACTCCATTGTCGTACTGGAAAATATCTATCGTCACCGTGAAGCGGGAAAACCCCTCTTCCAAGCCGCCTATGATGGCACCACGGAAGTCTGGGGCGCAGTGCTCGCCAGTACATTAACAACCATCGCCGTGTTTGTACCCATCGTGTTCATCGAAGAACAAGCAGGACAATTATTTCGAGATATCGCAATTGCGATCAGCGCAGGCGTTGGATTGAGTTTGATCGTGTCGATTACCGTGATTCCTTGCCTTTCTGCTCGTATTTTAAAGACAAAGAATCAGGAGAAGAGTTCCGAGATTCCAAGATCACGGATAAAAATCTTAGCCCTTGAATTGGCTGATGGCGGGCACCGAATGGCGGAACGAATGGGATTGAGTTCCGACCGAATTGGAGACTTCATTTATTGGATGTACGGCAGTGTGCGCCTACGAATTGGGATCGTGCTCGGATTAACCCTCTTGGCTATGAGCATGACGTGGCTCTTCCTTCCAAAGGCCGAGTATCTGCCTGAAGGAAACCGCAATTTGATTATTGGCATCGTGCTCCCTCCACCGGGATATAACATTGATGAATTTATTAAGATGGGTCAGACCATTGAAGCCGTGCTCGCGCCATATTGGGATGCCACACCCGGGAGCCCAGAGGAAGCGGCCTTAGACGGCCCAAGCATTCGAAACTTTTTTTATGTGGCTCGTGGCCGATCGGTCTTTATGGGAGGTCGAACCAATGATGACGCACAGATTAAAAATTTAATACCCGTGTTTCGACGCGCCATGGCTGATATTCCTGGGGTCATTGCTATCGTAACCCAACGCGGCCTATTTGAACGTGGCCTTGGGGAAGGTCGCAATATTGATATCGAAATCACTGGTCCTGAAATGGATACCCTTGTGGCCCTGGGTGGCCAAATATTTGGAAAGGTCCGGGAAGTATTGCCCGATGCGCAAGTTCGGCCCAAACCCAGCCTTGATCTGGGAAGCCCCGAAGTTCGTGTACGGCTTAATCGTGATCGCGCAGCGGACGTACAAATGACCAACCAAGAATTGGGCTTTACCATTGATGCCTTAGTGGATGGAGCCAAGGCCAGCGACTATCAATTTGAGGGAGATGAGATTGATTTGACGATTCGAGGCGTGGATCGCTTTGCCAATCGAACACAAAGTTTGGCCAACCTACCCATCTATACCCGTGGAGGAAAACTCACCACCGTGGGTGACATCGCAGATGTGGAACTCGTCGCCGGACCCGAACAGATCAATCACTTGGAACGAGAACGGGCCATTACGGTCCAGGTCATCCCTTCGGGGCAAATGCCATTGGAAACCGCGATGGAACTCATTCAAAACCAAGTGCTTCTTCCGATCAAAGAAAGCGGAAGCTTAGGACGGTTGTATAACACTCGGCTCTCCGGAACCGCCGATGACCTCACCAAGACCTATGGCGCCCTGAAATACAATTTTCTCTTAGCCCTGCTCATCACCTATCTATTGATGGCTGCCTTGTTCGAAAGCTTTCTGTACCCCTTCGTAATCATCTTCAGCGTACCATTAGCTGCAGCAGGAGGGATTCTGGGGTTAGGCCTCGTCAACCTCTTTGTGACATACCAACCATTAGATGTCCTCACGATGCTTGGCTTTATCATTTTAATTGGGGTGGTGGTGAATAATGCGATATTGGTTGTCCATCAAGCGTTAAACTTCATGGACCCCAATCGGCGAAATCTTTCCACCTCAGAAGAGGCCCAAGTTGTTGGAGGGATGTCCGTTCGCCAAGCCATTTCAGAATCGGTTCGATCTAGAATTCGCCCTATCATGATGAGCATGTTGACCACGACGTTTGGACTTCTCCCGCTGGTGTTATCCTCTGGTGCTGGCTCAGAACTTTACCGCGGCATAGGAAGTGTCGTACTTGGTGGGTTGGTTATGTCCACGGTCTTTACCCTTCTGGTTGTCCCAGCACTGTTCAGTTTGGTCATGGAATGGAAACTCAATCGACAAGGTAAAGTGATGCAAAATGAAGTGGTCCCAGAGGGAGGACAAGAAACATCATGATAGATTTGAATAACCTCACATCTGCCAGTAGAAGGTCTGTCGCACAGTTCCTCACGCCCACGACACTTTTTCTTGCAAGCATTTTTTTTCTATCCGGCATTGACCGCCCTGTTTTTGCGCAAGACGAATCACCGTCTAGCCAAAAACCTCCTGAACTGAGGTTAAGCCTGCATGACGCTATGAAGGCTGCAGTTGATGAAAACCCGACGGTTCAATTGTTCAAGGAACGTATTACCCAGGCACAAGATCAGGCGTTTACTCAACTCGGGGCCCTTCTCCCAAATGTGTCCGCGAGAGCCAGTGGAGCCCGACGACGGTTTTTTCTGGGTTCCTTCGCGGGCAGCGCTGGGGTCTCAAGCCCACGCGACTTTTATGAGGCTCGGGTATCGCTCACGCAAAATATCTTTAGCCTCAGCCTGATCCAAAAATGGCGCGCCGCTCGAACGAACATCGAAGTCTCCAACTTGAATTCAGAAACCACCAAGATGGATACCATGGCCACCGTCGGCTTGGCCTATTTGGAATCCTTACGAGCCCGGGCTGCCGTGAAGGCACGCATGGCGGACGTAAAGCTCAATAACGAACTCCTGCGATTGGCCGTAGAACGAAAATACGCGGGCATGGCCACAAGCCTAGATATCACCAGAGCCGAGGTCCAATTAGAAAATGAAAAGCAACGACTCTTGGTGTCACGCAACGAATTCGATCGCGCAAAACTCACGCTTATTCGTGCGATGGGGTTATCCTTTGACCTCAACCTCGTCCTGACCGACGAACTGAAATTACGCGAGATGCCAGTGCAAACTGTTGAAGAAGCGCTGCAAGTCGCCACGGAAAACCGGGTTGAACTTAAAGCTCAAAAGAAACGAGAGCGATTGGCCGAACTCTCCTTGAGTTCAGCGACCATGGAGCGGGTGCCGTCGTTAACGGGGAGTGGGGATGTCGGCATGATTGGCAATCAAATTCCTGATGCGTTAACCACGGACAATGTTCAATTACTGTTATCGATCCCCATTTTTGATGGGGGCCAACGTGAAGGACGCATTTCCGAAGGCCGAAGCCTTGTTCGGCAAGAAACCCTTCGCTCCAAGGATATTCGCTATCAAGTCGCGTTGGAAGTTCGAGATGCCCTCCTCACAATAGAATCCACCCAGCAACAGGTTGCCGTGGCGCAGAATGGGCTTCGTCTCTCACTCAAAGAACTGGACTTAGCCCGCCAACGATTTGCGGTTGGGATCGCCACCAATATCGAAGTCACCAATGCCCAAACCTCTGTCGCGCAGGCTCGTGACAACCTGATCGAAGGCTTATTCAATTTCAATGCGTCGCGCGTGAGTCTCGCCAGGGCTCAGGGGCAGCTTGACACCCTTTAAAGGGCGTGAAACGTAAGGCCTGATTCACTTCACGGGTTCATTGTTGCTAAACAGTTCCTCATGGCTTTCGACGGACCACCCTGCAGGATAAAAATGCCTTGGGCTGTCCCAATGTCTTGTGTAGCTGCGTCATCTCACCTGCCTTCGCCGGAGCGGCTTCGCGCAGGCAGGTGACGCCTCTGACACGCGGGGGAGGCAGCATGAGATGCTGCGGCTACAAGGGAACGCTATTTTCTATGCAAGAATTTTGACCAGTCGGCAACCCTTTTGATAGAGATGAATCCTTTTAGAAGGAACAAGACAAATACTCAACATGGCTCCCTACGACACTCAAACACAAAACGACGTTCGCACTCAGGCTAAAAAACGCCGCACGTTTGCCATCATTAGTCATCCGGATGCTGGGAAAACTACGGTCACGGAAAAACTGCTGTTGTACTCCGGGATGGTCAGGACCGCGGGCATGGTCGGTAGCCGCAAAAGTGCCACGACCGCCACATCGGATTGGATGGGGATGGAACAGGAACGCGGGATTTCCATTACCGCCTCAGCCATGCAGTTTCCCTACAAAAATGCCGTCATTAATGTGTTAGACACTCCCGGCCACCAAGATTTTTGTGAAGACACGTACCGCACACTCACCGCAGCAGATAGCGCCATCATGGTTATCGATGCAGCCAAGGGGGTTGAAACCCAAACGCGAAAATTATTCGAAGTCTGCCGTCTAAGAAAAATTCCAGTGCTCACCCTCATCAACAAAATGGATCTGCCTGGGCGTGCCCCTTTGGACTTGATGGCCGAAGTTGAAGAGGTCCTTGGCATTCATGCGAGTGCCATAAACTGGCCAGTCGGATCAGGACAACAGTTTGTCGGAGTAGTCGATCGAACCACCAAAGAAGTGTCGGTCTTTAAAAAAATGGCCGCTGGTGGAGCCGCCAAGGCAAGCCGGAGGGAAATTGCTTTAGACAGTACAGAGGCCAAAACTCTGATCGAGGAAGAATTGCTCACGCAAGTCCATCATGATTTGGAACTTCTGGAAATTGCTGGCAATCCATTTTCAGAGGAAGAGTTTTTGCGTGGGGAAGTCACGCCAGTCTTTTTTGCTTCAGCCCTCACCAATTTTGGCGTAGAAAATTTTTTTGATGCCTTTGTAAACATGGCACCTTCGGCCACGCCACGAACCGCAGATCGACCCAATGGAGAAGAAGTCGTCATAGATCCCATCAACACACCCTTTAGCGCCTACGTATTTAAACTCCAAGCCAATATGAACCCTCGGCATCGTGACAGTACTGCATTTCTCCGTGTCTGCTCCGGACGGTTTGAACGAGACATGGTGGTGAAACACCATCGGTTAAAAAGCGAAATACGGCTGTCTCGTCCACACAGCCTGGTGGCCAGCGAACGCAACACCGTGGATATGGCCTACCCCGGCGATATTATCGGCATCATCAACCCCGGACAGTTTGCCATCGGCGATACCATTTCCATGCAAGATGGCTTCAATTACAAACCTCTCCCGCAATTTCAAGCTGAAGTGTTTGCACGAGTTCATCCAACTGATGTAGGCAAGCGTAAGGCCTTTGACAAGGGGATGGTTCAGATGGCGGCTGAAGGAACGGTCCAGATTATGAAAAGTCTGGATGGATTAGAATTTTTTGTCGCTGCGGTCGGTCGCTTGCAATTTGACGTCCTTCAATTCCGCCTGCGGAATGAATACCGCGTGGAAACACGATTGGAACCCTTGTCGTTTGAATGCAGCTCATGGCTCGTTGGAGATGTGCATACCTTTCGCCCACCATCAGATGCGATGGTCGTCAAAGATCAGCAGGAACGCCCTGTAGTCCTCTTCAGATCGCCCTGGTCCAAAAACTTCGCGAAAGAACGAAACCCCGATCATGAGCTGCTTGAAATGGGTTAGTCGCACAACCATCCTCCATCCTTCCCCTATTCACGTTTTCCCTTTTGCACAAAAAATTTGGAAACCCATCATTTTCTTTTCGTGATACAATAAAAAGGAGCATGATAACTTTTGAGAGCGTTACTCTTTCGGTCTCCTCAGCTTGTTCATCGTGATGACTACACCATACACATTTGACGTTTTGGTTCTTGGTGCTGGCTTGGCAGGTATGCGGGCGGCGTTAGCCGCGCATGAAGGCGGGGCCAAGGTCGCCATCTTGACGAAAGTCCATCCAGTTCTAAGCCATTCCAATGCCGCACAGGGGGGCATTAATGCAGCGCTAACGGATCGTGGGGATAAATGGGAAGATCATGCGTATGACACGGTTAAGGGGAGCGATTATCTAGGCGACCAGGATGCCATTGAAATTTTGGCCGAGGAAGCAGGGAAGGATATTCTCGCGCTGGAACATATGGGCGTGATTTTTAATCGGAACGATGAAGGCCGATTGGGCACTCGACGGTTTGGCGGTCAAAAACGGGCACGAACATTTTTTGTTTCGGATTTTACAGGACAAGCCATGCTCCATGTGTTGTACGAGCAACTCATGAAGGCGAACCTCCCGGTATTTGAAGAATGGTTTGCGACATCAGTGGTCCGCGATGACGATGGTCGATGCGCGGGGGTCGTGGCCTTTGAAATTCGATATGGAAAATTTGCCTTTATCAAAGCCAAGGCCGTGATCATTGCCGCCGGTGGATTAGGACGCGTGTTCGAGCCAAGTACGAATGCGATGATTTGTACAGGCGATGGTATGGCCATTGCCTATCGTGCCGGGGCTCCCTTGATGGATATGGAGATGGTGCAGTATCACCCGACGACCTTAAAAGGCAAAGGTCTCTTGATTACCGAAGCCGCACGCGGAGAAGGGGCGTATCTCGTCAACAGCGAGGGGGAGCGATTCATGGAACGCTATGCCCCCAACATGATGGAACTCGCATCTCGGGATGTCGTGTCGCGGGCAGAACAAATTGAAATCAATGAAGGCCGGGGGATCAATGGATGCGTGTTATTAGACTGTCGCCACTTGGGCAAACGGCTTATTCAAGACCGGCTTGGGCAAATTTTTGAGGAAGCCAAGTCCTTCGCGAATATTGATCTGACCGAAGAGCCGATTCCGATTCGACCAGGCATGCATTACAGCATGGGCGGCATTAAAACTGATGTGGATGGTCGCAGTTGGGATATACAGGGAAATTGGGAAGGCGTCCAAGGCCTATTTGCGGCTGGTGAGACCGCCTGCTTGAGTTTGCACGGGGGAAATCGATTAGGCGCAAACTCTCTTTTAGACACAGTCGTGTTTGGACGACGGGCTGGATCATGTTCCGCCGCCTATGCCCAATCTGTTCATACCCCGAGAGTCTCCGATTCCATCTCTGACCAAGACCGCACCATGGTGCAAGACCTCTTGAGGCGTCCGCCTCAAGCCGATACTGTGGCAGCCATTCGTTTAGACCTTGGGACCACCATGAATCACCATTTGGGAGTGTTCCGCGATCAAGAAGGTATGCAAGCAGCCCAAAACATATTGCCTGGGTTGCGGGATCGATGGGGTCGGGTTGCAATCCACGATAAGGGTCAGGTGTTTAACACCAGCTTGGTTCGAGCCCTGGAGTTAGGCATGATGTTGGATTGTGCCGAGACTATTGTTTTTGGTGCCATCACGAGGAAGGAGAGCCGAGGTGCTCATTTTCGCACGGATTTCATTCAACGAGATGATGAAAATTGGCTCAAACACATTTTGATTTACCGCAATCCAGATGGACGACCTCGACCTGATTATCTCCCAGTTCGCATCACGCAATGGGAACCTCAAGTCCGAGTCTACTAATGCCAACCACCTTTCGCATAAAACGATTCAATCCTGAATCGGAATCACCAATGCCCTATTTCCAAGAATTTACATTGGAGACCGAACCATCGGATACCGTACTTGATGCACTCATCAGGATTCGGGAATCTGTTGATGAGTCCTTGACCCTTCGGTGTTCGTGTCGTGGGGCGATTTGCGGATCATGCGGCATGCGCATCAACGGACATGCTGCTTTGGCCTGTAAAACGAAACTGGTTTCTCTGGAATCTTCTGATGCCCTCGTCCAAGTGGAGCCCATGAACAATATGCCCGTCATCAAGGATCTGGTGACGGACATGGGCGGATTTTGGGACAAGATCCGACACGTCCAGCCATGGTTACAACCTACAGGGCCCACCCCCGATGCTGAGTACCTTGCCTCTCCAGAATCGATGAATCATTTGACAGGGGTTATGGGATGCATCATGTGTGGAGCCTGCGTGTCAGATTGCGCCGCTCTTGAAGTCGATCACCAATTCCTTGGGCCTGCGGCATTAGCGAAGTCCTATCGATTTGTGGCCGACCCTCGGGACGGGGCAAGTGCCTCAAGATTGTTGGACCTCAATAAACCGAATGGCATGTGGGACTGCACTCGATGCATGGAATGTATCGAAGTCTGTCCCAAGGGTGTGGGAGCCATGGATCGTATCATGACGCTTCGCGCCAAAGGCATTGGCCAAGGCGTGCCATCTACCTGTGGATCACGTCATGCCGAAGTGTTTGCCGATCTCATTGAACAAAAAGGCCGTTTAGACGAACCCATGTTAGCCATGCGAACGTTTGGACTAGGAAACATTGGGCACATACTTTCATTTCTTCCGATGACGCTTCGAGCATTGGTGCGGGGCAAACTTCCAAAGTCTGGGCCATTACATCGTGCCATTCCGGGGATTGATCGAATACGTCGCCTCTTTCGCTACATGAGGAACTCCACATGAAATATGCGTTCTTTCCAGGCTGTGTTTCAAAGGGGGGTTGTCCCGAGTTGTACCAATCAGTGATGCAAGTCTACCCGCGGTTAGGCATTGAATTGGAAGAGATGACCACCGCCTCATGTACCGGTGCCGGAGTGTTACAAGAAAAAGATCCTCGATTGGGGGATATTCTCAATGCCCATACCTTGGCGTTAGCCGAACAACAGGGACTGCCCATCATGACAATTTGTAGCACCTGTCAGGGTGTGATGAGTCAGGCCAACCATCGGCTCAATTCCGATCCAGAATATTTGACTGAGATTAATCAAGTCTTGGGTAAAGAAGGAATCAACTATCGGGGAACCACCAAGGTCAAGCATTTCATGTGGATTCTCTTGGAAGATGTTGGAGAGGAAACAATTCTTCAACATGTGACACGGTCACTCACAGGAATTCGAGCCGCCCCTTTTTACGGCTGTTATTTGCAACGGCCGAGTGAAGCACTTGGATTTGATGAATCGCCCTCTCGAGCCAAATCTCTAGAAACCGTGATTGATATATTAGGTGCCGAGGTCGTGGATTTCCCCGGAAAAACTCGCTGTTGCGGATTACCACTTCTGACGATTAACGAACCGAACTCGTTAAAGATGGTTGCTCACCATACCTCGGATGCCAAGGAATATGGGGCTGATCTCATGGTCACCCCCTGCCCGCTGTGTCATTTGAATCTGGATGGGCTTCAATCAAAAGCTGGGAAACAGAATGGGATGGAGATTGATCTTCCCATATTGCACTTGCCGCAACTACTAGGATTGGCCATGGGCATGGAGCCAAAGGCCTTAGGACTGAACCGAAATTTGGTGTCCACGAGATCGGTGCTTGAGAAAATCGGAGTGAGCGTCTAGAGGAAAGGTACTAGCTCACCTCTTTCGAAACCGTTTTAAAATAGGCCAGCAGATCTCGCGCGGAAATAACACCGACAATCTTCCCATCCTCTGTCACCGCTAAATGCCGAATTCGTTTATCGGCCATCAAGTCACGCGCATAATGAGGAGACATTTTTTTCTCTACTGAAAGAATCGGCTTCGACATTACTTGCGCCACTGAAATTCCTAAGACATCTTCTTCCTCTGCTACCGCACGGACGACATCGGTCTCTGTAATAATCCCGGAAAATTCTTCGCCATTTTTTACCAATAAAGAACCAATGTGTTCGGTGTGCATATAAGTCGCAGCCTGTTTAATTGTGGCATTTTCAGGAATTGTACTGAGATGACGTGTCATCAATTGTCCCACAGTGGCCATAGTAAACCTCATTGTAGGAATGAAAAAGATCTCATCTTATTTCTACTCTCGTCCATTATTCTAGGTCCTCTACCCTTCGTATGCAACAAAAGGCAAACAGATCCTTCTCCCATCTCCTTTAATAGAGTGCCACAACGCACCTAATGAAGAAGCAAGGAAACCAAATCACCAGCAACTCCTCACGACCCGGGAGAATGACAATCAGGTGGGCGACTCAATAGGATAGGGAATCAACCGAGGATAGATACTAGAAGACAAACGAAGTCTCACATATCTTCCGATAAGATCACATGGTGTTCAATTGAGCATCGATCATGATGGATATTCATCCATCAAGGAGTTGAACTATGACTCGAAGCTCTCGATTGTATTTCAGTCTCCTGGTTGTCGGGCTTCTCTCCTTGTGTTGGGTCGCCCCGGTTGCCGCCCATAAAATAGGAAAAGGATACAACAACGGAACGATTTGGGAAATCAAAACCGAAACAAATACGGTCTATTTATTAGGCTCCATTCATGCATTAAACACGGCATATTACCCTCTCACCCGTGGGTTTTATTATGCCTATTATGATTCTCCCAACATTGTATTTGAAGTTGATCTGAACCAAGTGCTATCCGGGAAAAATGCCAAAAGCCTCAAACGAAAACGCGCCTTTGCCACCAGTCGGACATCCCAAAATGCGCTCTTAATAAAATTGGATTTCGAAGGGAAGTTTGGTG
This sequence comes from Nitrospirota bacterium, assembly GCA_027623995.1. GTDB lineage: Bacteria > Nitrospirota > Nitrospiria > Nitrospirales > UBA8639 > Nitronereus. The sequence goes on along the minus strand of JAQBUF010000018.1, from coordinate 40,815 downwards.
TGGATCACCATTTCTATTGGAAGGCCAAAGCTGCGGGAAAACATATCTTTGGACTCGAGAGCGTGGAATACCAAATGGATGTGCTAGACAACATCATTCTGAAAAGCCAAAAGGTTATGGCGGGAAAGAATCGGGAAAACGCCAAACGGGCAACCCAACGTTTAAACCAACTCGTCGAAGCCTGGCACCGAGGCGATGAGGTAACGTTAGGGAATATGATTGAAGAAGAAAAGGCGACCCCGGAAGTCTATAAAGCCGTGTACCATGATCGGAATGTGAAGTGGCTCCCGAAAATCGAATCATATTTGGGCCAAGAAGAAAATTACTTAGTGATTGTCGGGGTAGGACACCTCGTAGGTAATGATGGCCTCGTCAAACTTCTCGCAGACAAAGGCCATACGGTCCGACGCATGGTGTATGCGATTCCCTAGGACGTGAAGAATGTCTGCGCGCTGTAGCGCTTCTGCGCGCAAGCAATGTGAGGCGTAAAGCGAAAAAGTCAATTTGACTTCTATACTTCCTGCCTCCTTATTCATTTTGATTTCCCAAAGATTCCCAGACTTGTTCAATTGCTCCCTATCTGATTCCATATCGGAATTCGCTTGCCAGGCCCTCCCTCGTAGGTTAACCTGATTGAGAGTGTTCCTCCCCCCAAAGCCAAACAGTCCAATGGCCCTCGAACGATCCTATTCAGTAGGGAGTAAATGAATGACATCAGCCGTCGTAAATATTGATCAACTTGTAAGTGGAATGCAGGAGCCGGTGAAAACGTTTATCGGTCGCGTTCAAGCACTTGGTGGAGCAAATTGCCTTGCGATCACCGTGTTTGGAACAGTCGCGACACCAAATTTTGATCCCGCAATACACACGGCGAAAAGCGTAGTAGTTCTCGAACAGATTGATTTATCCATGCTCCGAGAGTTAGCCAAAGATGGAGCTAAACTCGGGAAAGCCAAAATTGCCGCCCCACTGATTATGACTCCTGTGTACGTGAATGGATCGTTAGATGCCTTTCCGTTGGAGTTTCTGGAAATCCAGCAATGCCACCATTGCTTGGTTGGTCCAGACTATTTTTCGGATTTATCCTTTGAGATTCAGCATATTCGCCTGCAATGTGAACGAGAACTCAAAACGATTCTTATCGCCATGCGGCAAGGTCTCCTGGCCGCAGCTGGGCGAGAAAAAATGTTTGGGGCTATGGAGTCCGATATTGCTGAACGTCTCATGCGGACTTTACGTGGGCTGCTCTGGTTACACGGGAAGAAAGAATGGTTGACGGCGATTGAAGTAGTGAGCCAGATCGAAAAAGATACAGAACGCACCTTACCTGGAATCCGCCATGCACTGGAAGGCAGTCGTCAACACGGCTGGGATGACTTCACCACGTTCTATCACGAAATTGATGGACTCAAGACGCTTGCCGATACATGGTGACCCTCTCCTTGCGAACGCTACTCACGACAATCTTGGTTCTTGTTCTGTTCCCGTCTGGCGCTGGATGGGCAGAAGTCTCTGTTCGAGATCCCGGCACCTTTGTCGTCGATAACGCGGGCATCATCGATGCCGCCACCGAACGACAATTAGAAGGCTGGCTTCGCGAGCTTGAACAGAAAACCACGGCACAAGTGAAAGTACTCACCGTCCAAACCACCGACGGGGAAGATATTTTTGGATTTGCCCAACGCCATGCCGAATCTTGGAAACTTGGGAAGAAAGGCAAGGACAATGGCGCGTTGATTGCCTTAGCCCTCAAAGAGCGCAAGGTCCAAATCCAAACAGGTTATGGGTTAGAAGGCGCGTTACCCGACTCATGGACCGGTTCAGCTTCTCGTGCCGTGGCCGAACAGTTTTTTAAACAAGGAAAATATTCCGAAGGTATTTTCCAATTAGCTGTGGTCACCGCCAATCAAGTGGCTGATGCCCAACAAGTCAAACTTACAGGTATCCCTAACTATCGATACCAGCCAGGTGCCAGAGGAAGCGGAGGCAGTGGGTCCCTATTAGGTTCCCTGATCGTCCCCGCGTTCTTTCTCTTCATGTTATTTTCCAATATGCGGCGTCGCCGTCGGCATTATTCCAACTGGGGTGGCGGAGCCGGAGGCCTAGTCGGAGGCATGCTCCTAGGATCAGCATTAGGAGGACTGACAGGCAGCAGAAGCCACATGGGCGGGTTCGGAGGTGGATTTGGTGGCGGCTTTGGCGGTGGATCCTTTGGTGGCGGCGGTGGATTCGGCGGTGGTGGTGGCGGAGCTAGTTGGTAACTTTCTTCGCTAAGATTTGACCAACCCTGTCAAATAAATTTTGGAGTATACTTTAGGTCGCTGTTCAGTATCATGGACATATTAAGGGAGGCAATCCTGTGAGTGCTGGCCGAATTTTGTTGATCGTTGTTGGCGTCGTCCTTGTGTTGGGATTGATGGGCGGATGCGCTGTCTACAATGGCTATAATCAGGCGATTACCCTCGACGAAGGGGTCAAAAGCCAATGGGCTCAGGTGGAAAACCAATTACAACGTCGATTTGAGCTCATTCCAAATCTTGTTCAGACGGTCAAGGGTATAGCCGGGCAAGAAGAAAAGATTTTTCTGGGAGTGGCAGAAGCGCGCAAGTCCTACTTTCAAGCCAATTCCGTGAATGAGAAGGCAAAAGCCGCAAGTGGTTTTGAATCGGCCTTGTCTCGACTGTTGGTATTGCGAGAAACCTATCCGGAATTAAAATCGGATAAATCGTTCTTAAAACTACAGGATCAACTGGAAGGCACGGAAAACCGCTTGGCGGTAGAACGGAAACGCTACAACGATGCGGTGCGGGTACTAAATACCTTTACTCGAAAACTGCTAGGAAGTTTCTACGCAGGATTGGCCCGCGTGGAGCAAGCAGAGTACTTCGAGGTCGGCGAGGAAGCCAAAACCGCGCCCAAAGTAGAGTTTTAATATGCGGTCGAGCAAATCTTTATGGTAATGACGGATGGGAAGAAGCAAAAAACATCGCTAACAAAAAAAAAGCGTTAAGAAAGTTCAAAAACGTCCGATAAACATAATAGACACTCGGAATTGTTCCGAAACGAGCATTTCCAGAGATTAGGCGTTACCATTCATAAGGAGGATCTCACATGTCCACTGCTGAATTAGATGAACCGCAAACCATGTACTCCCCTCCCACCGACCCATATGCCGACTTTCCGCGTGATCGGATGTCAGGTGATACCGCGTTTGGAAAAGAAAAAATTGTGGCCTTCATCGGGCAGGGCGTCGAATTCAAAGGCACCATCAATTACAAAGGCAGCGTACGGATTGATGGGAAACTGGATGGCGAGTTGCACACCGAAGGTACGCTTCTCGTTGGGAAAGAAGCCGTGATTACCGCAAAAATTAGTGCAGGGTCCGTGATCAGCAAAGGCAAAATCACCGGCGATATCGAGGCCAAAGAAAAGGTCCTCTTGCTCGCATCCGCTAATATGGACGGGTCACTGACCACCCCACAGTTGTCCATTGAAGACGGTGTGATCTTTAACGGCACCATTGAAATGAAGCGATAGGCTCGGGGAAGGGAAAATTTTCCCTTCCTCAGCATTCCTCTGGTTGCCAAAGAATTCACCGAACCACTCTCCGCCAACACGACTTTTACGTCCGCTCGTCAATCGGAACATAGTCGATCTGGGTAGGACCAATATAGAGTTGACGAGGCCGCCCGATTTTGACATTCGGCTCCTGTATCATTTCCCGCCAATGTGCCATCCATCCCGGTAATCGCCCAATCGCAAACAGCACCGTAAACATGTTCACGGGAAACCCGATCGCTTTATAAATAATCCCACTGTAAAAATCGACATTCGGATAGAGTTTGTGCGAGATAAAAAAGTAATCTTGTAATGCGATTTCTTCGAGACGTTTCGCGATTTCTACCAAGGGATCATGAACCCCAAGCGACGACAGCACTTCGTCACACATCTGCCTTAAAATTATCGCGCGCGGATCATAATTTTTGTATACCCGATGCCCAAAACCATACAGACGAAACGGGTGCGCTCGATCTTTCGCCATGTCCACATATTTCTGAACATTGCTGTTGTCCGCATGAATAGTTTCAAGCATATCCATGACTTGCTGGTTCGCGCCACCATGCCGCGGCCCCCACAAGGCATACACCCCAGCAGACACGGAAGCGAATAGGTTGGCATGGGAAGATCCTACTAAACGTACCGTGGATGTCGAACAATTTTGTTCGTGGTCAGCATGGAGAATGAATAAAAGGTTCAAGGCTTTGGCGACAATAGGATTCACTTCATATCCTTCAGCCGGAACCGAGAACATCATGCGGAGAAAGTTCGAGCAATAGTCCAAACTGTTGTCAGGATACACAAAGGGTTGGCCAACCGACTTTTTATACGAATACGCTGCGATAGTCGGGATTTTCGCCAGGAGCCGGTGCATAGAAATTTCCACTTGTTGAGGATCGGTCGGATCATGGCTATCTTGATAAAAAGTGGAGAGCCCCCCGATCACCGCAGACAAAATCGCCATGGGATGCGCATCTTTCGGGAAAGCATCGAAGAAGCGTTTCACATCTTCATGCACCATGGTGTGGCGAGTAATCGTTTGGACAAAGGCCTCGTATTCAAGTTGAGAAGGAAGCTGGCCATAAATCAACAGATACGAGGTCTCCAAGAAATTGGACTGTTCAGCCAATTGCTCGATGGGAATGCCCCGGTATCGGAGAATCCCACGATCACCGTCAAGAAACGTAATCGCGCTGGAACACGAAGCCGTATTCACATAGCCAGGGTCAAAAGCCGTCAGCCCAGTTCGTTCTCGTAATTTCGTGACATCAATCACCTGTTCGCCTTCTGTTCCCGTGGTAATCGGCAACTCAATGGATTGATCGGCAAAATGGATTTTGGCAATGCTGTGCATCGGAGAACCTCCTTACGTCGCAAATTTCCCTCACTAGAGGCCTACTATATTCTACTGGATAACACCGGGAGGAAGATTGTTATACAAGGTCTGAAGGTTGCTGGAAAGGGAAAAACACTGGTAGGTAAGATGTGAGCGCCGATTTTGACTCACTCAAGACCAATACGATAACGTCCGCTTTTACTAAAAAGGAACGCAACGTCGAGTCACCCCATCATGCCTGATTATCTCATCACCTGGATTCATTTGATTGCCGCAACAACCCTGATGGGTGGATTGGTCTTCTCCCAGTTTGTGCTCAATCCTGCGGCACAACAGGACTCCCCTGATCCCAAATCGAAAGAACTCGTGCGATTGGCAGGCCGTCGCTTTCGAACCATTGCTTGGGTCTGTTTAATCATTTTGATCCTCACCGGCTCCTATCAAATGCTCAATGAAAGTGGATCCGCCCGCATTGAAACAACCTGGGGCGTGATCCTGATGCTCAAGCTGTTTTTATTTTTCATTGCCTTTGGACTCATCCTCATCCATGACTTCATCATCGACCCCCATGCGCCAGCGTTCAAGGAAACCCAAAATCCCTCTGCACCAGCACAGAAATCCAGAGCCGATAATCTACAAAAAGCCATCATTCTTATGACCCTTGCAGTCTTACTCGTCGCGTCCTACCTGACAACGATTTAGTTTATGAACCCGACCAGGGTGGCAAGGATTAAGGCGAGGAGCATCTATTCCTGTCGCAACACCGCTAAGGGCGGCTCGCCCAGGACTCGGAAGGTGCTAAGGAACCCGACGATCACGGCTAGGCCAATCGTAGCGAAGAGGGCCCATCCAAGAACCGTGGGTTGAAAGGCCCAAGTCAGATCCAAGAAAAAATGAAGGATCGCCCAGGAGAGGACACAAGCAAGTCCAACTCCGATCAGGCCAGCTAAACTCCCAACCACTGCGAACTCAATGGCGAAGGATTGCACAATGAGTTGTCGCGTTCCGCCGATGGCTTTGAGGATGGCGGATTCATACAGCCGTCGATACCGCGTCGACGACAATGCGGCGACCATCACCACCGCCCCACTGATGATGCTGAGCATAGCCATACCTTGAATGGCCCAAGCCAGCTGTTCTAGCAACCGTGCAACATTAGCCAACACATCGCCAATTTTAATAGCGGTCACATTCGGTAGCGCTCGCACTAAGGCTTGTTGAAGTGGAATCTCTTTGTCAGGGTTCACCTTAGCCGTGGAGATATATGTCAGCGGCGCACCATCCAGAGAGCCCGGGGCGAGGATCATAAAAAAGTTTGTCGAGAAACTTCCCCAATCCACTTTCCGGGTGCTTTGTACCACCGTCGGTAATGGTGCCCCTTGAATATCAAACTCAACTGTCGTGCCCACACTCAAGCCAAGATTTCTTGCAGCCTCATCTTCCACTGACATAGAGAGAAGGGCATTGTCTGCATTCGCCTGACCATTGAGTTGGTCGGCTTGCCACCACAGCCCTTTGACCAAGGTGTTGTCCTCTGGAAGATCCGCCAACGCCGTCAGTACGTATTCCCGAGTAAAGTACCAGCCATTGCGCTTGCCCTTGTGCTCTTCGGGATTAACCGCTTTCCCATCAATCGCGGCAATTCGTGAACGAACCACGGGAGTGAGCTTGTAGGTCGCCGTGGGCGTTTGTGCATGAATGATTTGTTCAAACTGGTTTTTTTGATCAGGCTGGATATCAATAAAAAAGAACGTTGGGGCCGCTTCGGGAATACGATCCCCAATCGAGGTCAGCAAAGACACTTTCACCAACGCCACTGTCACAATGACCATCACCCCCACGCCAATGGACACCGCCATACCCATGGTATAACTTCCTGGCCGTTGCACACTGCCGAGGGCTTGGCGAACCACAAACGATCGAGGTCGTGGCAACACTCGCAAACCTTTTAGCAACAGCCACACTCCGAACTGAAGAATGACCAACGCCGAGGCAAAGGCCAGGATAAACACGAACCCCAGGGTCACAGACCGTGCCTGCCACATCGCGAGCAACATGAGGCCTAGGCCAATCACCAAACTGGTGACAAGCCGTTGGCGATCACGACAGAATGTGACCAACACGACCCACAGGTTGTTCCAAAAATATGATGGCTGCATGGGAGTCAGGCCCTGCTCAACTTCACGACGAAACACCAGCGCCGGAGGCACGGTTCGAATCATGAGTAACGGCCATAAGGTAAACAAGAGTGTCGTCGCCACGCCCAAGATACAGCCTTTGACCAACGGCAAGAGAGTCACGGTGTGAGGCACTGCGACAGGAATGAGGCCTCCTAGTAGCAAGGGTATCCCCACCTGCAATCCTATGCCTATGGTCGCGCCAAGAAGACTCCCGACACATCCCATGAACACACTTTGGCCAAGGTAGACGCGCATGATCATCCCGGCATCCGCACCCAAGGTTTTCAGGATGGCCACCGTCGTCATCTTCTGTTTCATGAAGCCGTGAATCGTACAGGCAATCCCAATCCCACCAACAAACAACGCCGTCAGTCCGATCAATCCTAAATACGTGGTCAACTGTTCTAAGAATTTTCGAATGCGCGGCTGCGCCTCACGAAACGACGAGACTCGTGCCCCTTCTTTGGCCAACCGGCCTTGCAATTCCCCTTGAAGCGGCCCCAGCAACATGGACCCGGGAACACGAAGCAGATACCGCTGACGAATGCGACTCCCCACTTGCACCAACTCGGTCGCCTCTAGCGCCTCCACCGAAATCATGACACGCGGCCCCAGGCTAAATGCGCTCGCCACGCGGTCCGGCTCTTTGAGCAGCAACCCACGAATTTCAAACCAGGCTTGGCCAATTTTGATGTGTGATCCAACGTCGATGCCCAAGGTGATCAACAACGATTCTTGCACCATAATGCCGAAGCACGGATTCACGGGACAGGCAGCAGGGGAAAGGAAGGCATACAGCGGCTGGATAGGCGACACCTCCACTTGCCCATAGAGCGGATAATTTGGCTCTACTACTTTGATTTCAACTAATTGAGTGGTTCGAGCCCCGAGGGTTTCTTGCGGACCATCTGATCCTGAATTTGACTGGACTGCCGACATGCCAGCCAATTCTCGAACATGGGTGACTTCAATATTTCTATCCGTAATTGACGCCAGCACAGTTTTCCCAGAATCACCCAATGGGCGTGCCAACCGAATCTCCAAATCTCCACCCATTAAACTTCGGGCATCGCCCAAAATCAGCCCCTCGACATTGGTCGCAAACAGGTCAATGCCGACCACTGACCCAACACCAATCGCCACGCACACCAAAAAGAACACAAACTGGTGCCAACTGCCCCGCGTTTCTCGCCAGGCCATTTTGAGGGAAAAGGGTAGTGTGGGGAAACGCATTGATTAGTTAGGACGTACCTAATTGATCAGAGGCAATCATGCCGTCATGCAGCGTGATGATTCTTTCGGTGCGTGCGGCAAGCGTGGGATCGTGGGTAACCAACACTAAGGTGCTACCCTGATCGCGGTTTAAATTGAGCAACAGATCAATCACCATCTGCCCAGTGCCACTATCGAGATTCCCTGTGGGCTCATCAGCTAAGAGAATGGGAGGACGGCAGGAAAAGGCTCGGGCCACGGCTACACGCTGTTGCTCCCCGCCAGAAAGCTGAGTCGGATAGTGGCCTTGTCGATCTTGTAAGCCTACAGCAGCTAATAGCTCCTTAGCTCGAACATTCGCGGTATCATTGCCACTCAGCTCTAACGGCAATGCAACATTTTCCAAAGCGGTGAGGGTTGGAATCAAATGAAAGGATTGAAAAATATAGCCAATGTTCTCACGCCGAAAGTGAGCAAGTTGATATTCTGACCATGCAGTAATCTCTTGGCCATTTAACTGGATCGATCCACTGGTCGGCTTATCGAGACCAGCCAAAAGCCCAAGCAACGTAGACTTGCCGCTGCCCGATGGCCCCACAATGGCCACCATTTGCTTCTGCGGCACCTCAAAGGTGATCCCTTTGAGAATAGATACCACATGTCCACCGGCCTGAAGCTGCATCGTCAATTGTTCAACACGAATCATAAGAGGTCTAGGTTGTTGTGGGAAAATTTAGAGATGTATGGGAGTCGATGAATAATGGAAAGCTTTCTCAAATGCAGGCCGTAACCCATGCTTTCATCAGCATACGATGCTGCCGCTATAGGATCAAGGGTGAGAGGGTTCGTTACTTCCGTCGTTCCCGACGTTTTTTATCGGGAACCCAGGTTGGCTTTTCTTTGACGAAAGTAGATCTACTGGATGGGTCTGTTGGAGAATTATTCGATGCAGGGTTTCGCCCCTGCACGACGAGGTCCTTTTGTTTCGGCAAAAGGGCCCAAAACCATTCCCGCCCGTCTGCGGCCCTTCCAAGCCTGTTCAGAACAGGCTCTCCAGGGTCCCTCCGCCTACACCCCGAATAAGATGGCGAGGGAACTCGCTGCGCTCAAACAACCTCGCCAAAAAAGTCGATTCGGGGTTCCGGCTCCGCCGCATCCGAAGGCGGGGGTGCCCACAGAATAAAAAAAACCTCAATGAGCTTGGACCATTCAAAAAAAATTCCTATCCTTTTCCGTATCCTCTCCTGACTTGTGCGCGGCTGGGCCACCGCCCCGAATCCTACCGCTCGGCGAGGACTGTCTGAGCGGAAAGGTGGCCTTGCACCTTGTAGCGAGTTTCCTCGCCATCTTGATTCGGGGTGGTGGACCAGTTCCCCGGAGTTCCGCGCACGGGCAAAAATGGTTTTGCCTCCTTTTGCCGAAACAAAAGGAGGTCGTCTGCAGGGACGAAACCCTGCATAAAATAAATCCTATCCAAATCAAAACACCCACCCACAGCCCTGATCGTGCTAACCATCCAACACTAAAAACAACCTGGAGCCCCGATTAAGGATGTCGGGGATGACAGACATGGTAAGATTGTTTATCTGGGTCATTCTTTGTAATCTCTATTTCTTATTAGCAACTCTCATACAAAGCATAATCATTTAGCAATTTGAAAATCCTTAAAGTTACTCGCTCCTGAAACCAATGCCTCAATTCCTACCACAAAGTGTTGACTCTTCTTCCAGCCTATGGTGGCCATCAAGCTTGGGAGGGCTCTTGTGCCTTTTATTTATCTTGGTATTTGGTGGATGTGATTCTGAACCTCCCCCTCCCTCTCCACCTTCTCCTATTATTTCTAGCAGTGAAGAGTCTTTCACTTCAATTTCTTTACCGACTGCCAACCAAAACTATCCACGAATCGTGGCTTTTGGGAATAGCTTAACTGCAGGACTGGGAGTGGCCCCAGACCAATCTTTTCCGGCTCAACTTCAGCAGCGATTAAATGCGGCGGGATATCACTATCGTGTGATCAATGCTGGGGTGAGTGGCGATACCACGGCTGGTGGATTACGGCGGCTGGATTGGGTGCTGAAGAGCAAACCATCCATTGTGATTGTGGAGTTGGGTGCGAACGATGCGTTGCGAGGGCAGCCACTCGCAGCCATGTATTCAAATTTGAGCGAATTGATTACCCGATTACGGGATTCCGAGACTGCTGTGGTTTTGGCTGGAATGAAGATCCCTCCGAATTATGGGCTGGATTATACTACCGGCTTTGAATCTATATTTGAACAATTAGCTCGGGAACATGGGGTGACCTTGATTCCGTTTTTACTGGAAGGGGTTGCGGCCAGGCCTGAGCTGAATCAAGCCGATGGGATTCACCCCACCGCTGCGGGGTACGAGATTGTAGCGGATACGGTGATGGCCGCCTTGGTACCGTTATTGGAAAACCCTAAATCCCGATGAAGATCTTTGATGGATTCTTCGGGGCCTGCTGAATATTTTATATCCAGGGCCCATAGATGCTCTGGATAAGAAGACCAGTATCAGTGAGAGGGAATAGTTCAAAAAAGTCCGTCCAGCAAGGCCGCAGCCCTTTTGACGCGCGGAGCGTACTCATCATAGTACGTGATACGCGAACGCCGCGAAGAGCGGCAAGTCTGTGAGCCCGAAGGTTCGGCAAAATGGCGACGATGCCTGGCAAGCCGTTTCGGCAAAGCCAGGGAACGCCGCTGGCGGCTTTTTTCAACATTCCCCTTCAGACACAAAAAACCCCTTGGCACTCTGGGACACTCTGTCTCCAGAACAACAAGGGGTTTTCGTCAATCTCAACGTGTGAGCAGGCTACCGTAGCGACTATTCCTTTTTAAAGAAAATATCATAGGCACCGTACGCCAGAATAATAGCAATCGTGCCGTAATACAGGGATGTGATACCTTCATAGCCTCCACCTGGGGCATTCGCCAATGCTGGGGTCGTACCGGCTAACAGCAACGCTCCACCTAGGATTCCTTGAATTGTCTTTTTCATACTCTGGTTCTCCTTATAGTCACTTTCTAAAATTTCCAAGGTCTTCCAAAAATTATAGAGCGTGTATTCTATTAAAACTCCCCAGATAGACGCAAGAGATATTTTTTGCCGGGTTCAGGCTATTCCTCCAGGTGGGAATGGCTACCATCGCAAAAGGGAGGCTTTTTCGTATGTTTGCAGCCACACCAGGCCACGCGCTTCTTTTCTGTCAGCTCGACTTCCACGGGTGAATGCTCGGTTCCCGTATGCGATCCATCACAAAATGGCTGGGTTTGTGATCGGCCACACGAACACCAATAATACTTCCCCGGCTCCATTTCCATCACATACGGCAGGCGTTGCGCAATAATTACTGGATCATCCATTCAGTCCTCCTCAAGTTCGTCGTTCGTATAACATCGTTCATTTCTCGTAATTGGTATTTTATTCCCCACATCGTGGCTGCCGACCCTGTGGCCCCAAAGCCGTGAGCCACACAAAATCTGCAATCCGCTCTTCGAGCAACTGTTTGACATCTTCGGGGTGCTCGGGGTCCAGGGCATGCAAATACACTGTGACCTGTTTGACTGGCGTTCCTAATTGTCGTTGCACCCGCTTCGGAATAGGCAATCCGTATTGAATATGCCCAGCTCCGGTGTAACTTACAAAGGTCTGAAGAGTTGCTGCTCTCACCCTGGACGTGGTGGTAATCACCGAGGCCATGCCTTCATCCCGAAACACGGAGGCTTCATAGATTTTTTGATAGACTTCCGGCTTCATGCCCCCATGGCACTTTTCTATTTGCTCGTAGATCACTCGACGATATTCAGGATCGTCGGCAGGAAAGGGATCAGGAATATTCCATTTTTGTAAGTCTGGATCGGCCCCGATTCCGGGTAATCCTTTTTGAGCCACTTTTCTCACAAACGGGCGAGGCGGATTGAGGCCCAACAATTTGAAGTGATGCTTTTTGGCAAAATCCACGAGGGGGGAGTAGTCTTCATATTTCCCACCCCAGTTATTCTTCCATTGTGATTCACCTAAAAAGGTTTCAACGGAGGTGATTTCATCAGCTAAATAGCGATCCAAACCGGACTGTCCATCCCAGCTAAACATTTCCATTCCCAAAATGGGTGTTCGCCCTCCATCGAGGAGGATTTGTAAGACACGGAGTGCCGCTTCAATGTGAGATGGCGTGTAATGCGACTCACCGATATAGACGATATCCGCATCCAACAAGGCCGATTGCAAGTCGGCAAATGGCACGACTGCCTGTTGAGCAAGATTAAGCACTTGATCCTGTTGATAGCGAGAAGGGGATTGAACCGTTGCGCAGGCCGTGGCCGAAATGATCCCCAATACGACAAGGAGGGTGCAAGCCAGAGATTTACTCGTCCTTTTAGGAGTCATGTGCCACATGGCCATGTGTGTAACATAGAGCCTCCTCCTCCGCAACCCAATGCCACAACACGCTTGACGCACAATTAGATGGCTCGATAGGCTCCGAGAATGGCACGTGACTCTCTCTCAAACACACAAAATTCTGGTGAAGCGCTGGACCAAGATGCATTAAGCCAATTCCGACATCAAGTGAAGCAGGCGAAACATGAAGACGCCGTCGGCTGGGAGTTGACCAGAAAACTCCTTGACGCTCACTCCCTTGATGCCACGCTAAAACGATTGCTCGAACGGATTCGAGACAGTCAGTGTTCGCCTTCAATTCAGAATGCGTTGCTGGCTACCATCATGTCCCAAGAAGCCACATCACCTAAAAGGATGGGATACGTAGATTCGTTGAAAGAGTTAACAGGATTTCCACCCACGAAAGCCCTTCGAGCCCTGTGCCTCTATTTCGATTTAGTCCACCCAGAAAGTCCAAGTGATTCCAATTTTGACTCACAGGCACTCGAAACGTTTATTCAATCCCACTCTAATCCCTACGATTGGCTTCTTGAGACTGATCACCCCTCCTTGCTGGATCTTGGGGCATGGGATTTATCATTTGAAGAAGAATTACTCGATCAGTTTTTTCCCCAAATCCAGAATGCGGGAAAATCAATCACCCTTCATGCCTTAGATCGTCTTCAACCTGGCTCTCAATTTGGAGGGGTGTACCACGCAAACCAGGAACGACTGATTCGTTTTTCTCAATATGCTCGCGAGCACCTGAACTTTCGATTTTGGGGTGCCAAGGACATGTTGGATCTTTCCACGCCTCGTGAACTCCTGAAGTCCTATTCCATCGTGACGTGTCATGCACCCGCCACCCCAACATTTGCGTTTGAACCAACGCGCTTATCCCAGCATACCATTCAAGAACACTTAACACGGACGAAGGGCGAGTTTAAAAATGTCCGAGTCCAAGGGGAAGAGGCTTTGGAGGTGAAGCATCGAGGTCGAACGCTCACCTTTCCATCCTGGAAGTTTGCCATTCGCGGGCCACTTGCACTCTTGGACCAAGTCGCGAGGCGAGGACAGCTCTGCATTCTGTCGGCCATTGATAGCGAAGTATTCTGGGAAATCCTGGCTCAACTTATTGAGGATGAAGCTATGCGCCCTTTGAATGTCGTGTTTACTGAAGAGAATATCCCTAAGATTTTCAAAGACGTGTATGAATCGCTGTCCTCATTAAAGGAAGGGGAACGCTGCTCCTTGTCGAAGATCACTCCCCTAAGGCCTCAGTTGCCGCATGCGTTGATGCCATCACCTCGCGGGTCATCAGGATTTCGGTTTCGTCATGTAGAAATTCGACGTGGTGCGGTGTTTTCAGACATGCCTGCCAGCTTTACCGCTCGGCAATTCTCTCGAATGACGGAAGAGACACCACCTTGGTGCCTGATTCTCGTCCCTGCTGGGAAAAATTCTTAAGAAAGATGGGTCTTATGAATGAGTACTGGCAGTGGCCCTTGCCAGTTGCTTAGCGGCGTCTGAGATATTTACCGAATCACGTAATTGCTGGACTACGGGACTGGCCAAGGGGGCGGCCCGAATTGTGCTTTGCAAGAGAATGAGTGCCGGGCTGTTCTTAACTGATTCGGAAATATTCATCGACGACTCCAAACTATCTCTAGGTTCATTTTCGGAATTCTTTTCTGAAGACTAAATGCGAGAAGGACACAAACCGCCAAAATCACTCCCTTCTAACCTCGCCTCCAAACCCATTCCACCAAATGCATTCTTAATAATTGCCTTCGCAGACCCGAATCGAAGGGAAGAGGAGGAGAATCTTATGAAAACTGTCCCCAAATGCATAACCATTGGTGTTTTCGTTTTGGCAATAAGTAGTACGCTCAGTTTCACCGTCATGGCCCAAGCCATCAAGCCCTTGTCCGGAACAAAAGGCGCAGAGGCGGTGAACAATGGGGTCACCAGCTTTAATCAAGGAAACCTTAGTAACGCCATGTCTCAGGTTTCAGCAGGCCTTGGCGAAAAATCCTCGTTCTGGTGTTGCCCATTACAATTTGGCATTAACATATAATCGCCTGGGCAAGTCTGATCAGGCAGCCAAGCATTTTCAAATGGCTTCAGAATTTGGAAGAGGCAATACCTTTATTCAGCACTCACAAATATTGAACCAGCACACCAAGAACCTGCACAAGAAGCCCTAAGCCTCTTGAGTAAAACAACAAATTCATGGATGAATATTAATGGGTAGGGAAGTTGGAGCGGGAAAAGGGATTTGAACCCTCGACCCTCGCCTTGGCAAGGCGATGCTCTACCACTGAGCTATTCCCGCTCTCCAGAAAACAGGTAGATTTCGATTCTAGTTTCCGTAATAATACCGTGTCAAGCTGATCATGAAACCTTTTTTAGGAAATGGTTTCTTTTCGCGCTGTTATTATCGGTAGTTATCCCTTCCCTAAAGAATGGTCGCCTTAGGACCGACCTACATACCAATGGTATTTTTGGTCCACACGAGCATTGACTTAACAGGATCTTGATGGGACCCTGACAATCATTGTACTTTTTCAGGTTTGTAGATCCTTTCATTTTTTTCACCTAAAGAGGTTGCCATGCACATTAGCGTACTAGGAACGGGGTATGTTGGATTAGTCACAGGAGCGTGCTTCGCAGAATTTGGATTAAGCGTCACCTGCATGGATGTGGATCCAAAACGGATCGAAATGTTGGAAAATGGCGAAGTGCCGTTTTACGAACCCGGCTTGGTCGAACTAGTCGCCAAGGGCCGCAAATCAGGAAACCTGAAATTTACAACCGACTTAAATGCCGCGTTGGATACAGCACTGGTCATCTTTATTGCGGTCGGTACTCCCTCAAGACCCGACGGCTCCGCCGATTTATCGTACGTGGATGAAGTCGCACGTAGTATTGGTAGCCGTATGACTGGCTATAAGGTCGTCGTCACAAAATCGACGGTTCCTGTTGGGACGGCGAAACGTGTACGAGAGCTTATCAAGAGCAATCAACCCACTCCTATTAACTTTGATGTTGCCTCGAATCCTGAATTTTTACGGGAAGGGTCTGCCATCGGAGATTTCATGCGACCGGATCGTGTGGTCATAGGCGTGGATAGCGATCAGGCCGCAGCCATTATGAAAGATTTGTATCGCCCCTTATATTTAATCGAAGCTCCTGTCGTTGTCACCAACGTGCCCACGGCCGAAATGATTAAGTATGCCTCAAACGTCTTTCTGGCCACCAAAATTTCCTTTATTAATGAAATGGCCAACCTCTGCGAATGTGTCGATGCCAATGTACAAGTCGTGGCCAAAGCCATGGGCTTGGATAAACGGATTGGAGCAAAATTCTTGCACGCAGGTCCAGGCTACGGTGGATCGTGTTTTGGGAAGGACACGGCTGCCCTCGTTCACATTGGAGAACAGGCTGGCTATGAAATGAAGTTGGCGGCGACAACTAAGCGAGTCAATGAACAGCAGGGTGGCCGGATGGTGGATAAAATCCGCGATACTCTTGGAGGAGTTCAAGGGAAAACGATCGCCCTCTTGGGATTGTCGTTTAAACCCAACACTGACGATTTGCGAGATTCTCCAGCACTGTTGATTGCTGAACATTTGATGAAGGAAGGCTGTACCGTACGCGCTCACGATCCAGAAGGCCAGAAGGAAGCGATGAAACGTTACCCAGAGCTGATCGGATGCGAGGATGCCTATGATGCTGCAAAGGGGGCGGATGCGATCGTCCTTGCCACGGAATGGAATCAATTCCGAAACTTAGACTTAGACCAAATGAAAACTTTGCTCAATGCTCCAGTGCTGATTGACCTTCGCAATGTATACGACCCGGCTCGAGTGTCGGAAAAAGGATTCTACCATGTCTCGGTAGGACGGCCTTCGGCAGGAGTCAATCCCTTCCAAAAATCCTAAGGTTTTTTTGTAAAGCGTGAAGGGTAATGAGTCAAAACGACTTGTTACCCTTCACCCATCTCTCTTCTCCCCTTACTTTTCTTTACGAGCAACAAGCGACCAGCGACAATGTTGCCTTAGGCGTCTTTCGGCTTGTACCCCATTCGATCCAATACTTTCATGATCCGTTTTTTCAAACCAGCATCTGCGTCAACTAACGCTGTCGCTAACGGTTCCACGGCAGGCTTTCCAATTTTTCGAAGAATTTCTGTGGCATTTTGACGAAGCTCTTCATCTTCAGCCACCAATAATGGGATAACTTTAGAAGCAGACGGTGCCCCGATTTTGATCAACGCCTCATAGGCCCGGTTGCGTACATCCCCCACATCATCTTCGAGACATACTACCAACTCATCCACGGCCTCAGCAGATCTGAGTTCGCCTAACACCTCCACCGCATATTTTCTGTTCAGCCAGTGAGAATCCTTAAGATCCATCAACGCCGCATCAACTTTAACGATATTAGGGTCTTTCGAACGAATGCGGAATTGTTGGACAACTCGCTTGCCTTCTACTTCTATCACCCGCAGAGTCGCCCCATCTCCGAGTTTGATCCGATGGAGATCTTCTAATGCTTCATCGGATACTTCGAGGAGCACTGTTTTGCCATCGTAGGCCAACAACTCAATCTCAATTTGTTTGTCTTCTAGGTGGATGGCCGTGACATTTTCGGTCACAAGATTAAATCCTTCTTGCTTGACGGTCTTCGGCATTATTTGAACAAGTTTTGCTGGATCTGCCATGGATACTTCTCCTCCTTCATATTCAGGTGCCCCAAAAAACTTTTGGAACGCCTTTTCCTGAAAAGACTGTTATGCGTATTGTGTTTTCAATTGGGTAGATCACCCTATCATGTCTTAGGCTTCCACCCCAAGCTTGTTAAGACACCCTCGGCCGTATCTCGCACCATTTCATTTTCATCTTCAAGTAAGGGAACCACCGACTCGATCGCTCGTGAATCCCCAAGCCGCGCTAAGGACTCCACAGCATTCCGCCGCACGAGCCAGTCTTCATCAACCAAGGCTTCTACCAACGGGCCAAATCCCTTGGTGTCTCCGATCTTGCCTAGTGCTTCAGCTGAATGACGACGAACGATCCAATTAGAGCCTTGCAAGCCATCAATCAAGGCATCGGTGGCACGCTCATCACCGATTTTTTTCAGGACACGGGCGACATCTTCGCTCAACATCGTATCCATCAAACATTCAATCAGGCCTGGAACTGCGCGAGAATCCCCAATTCGTTCCAAGGCCCAGACAGCCGCCGTTCGCACACCGCCATCCTTATCTTTCAGGGCCTTCACCAAGGGCTCCACCGCTCTTGGGGTTTTCAGCTTTCCCAAGGCCGAGGCAGCTTGCTCACGCACAGTCCATTCATCCTCGCCAAGTGCTTCAATGAGCGGATCGATCGCCGGCTCACCGATCTGGACCACGGCGCTCGTCGCGGCTTCGCGTATGACCACGTCATCATCTTCAAATAATTCGATCAACTTGGGAATTGCGGATTCTCCGATTTGTCCCAACCCGGCCGCGGCATGATTTCTTAATCCTTCATTCTCATCACGAAGTGATGACAAAAGCTGTTCTATCCGGTCACTGTCAGCCATTCACATTCTCCTTCTCTAGCCAAAAATCCTCATCCAACTGAGCAGCCGCAGCCTCCAATTTGTCAATAATGATTCCCGAATTATAGGACACCAAACCATCACGATCGCTTTTTAAGCGTTTAAAGATTTCGGCATGAGGTCGCAAGGCTTCGATATCTTTTATTTTTTCCAACGCTTCAACCGCCAGGACTCGAAGGGGTTTGATCGGAATCATTTCAACAAGTAAATCTACGGGCCGGGAATCACCGATCAACCCTAAACCCTTTGCGGCCAACTCTTTCACCCCAGTATCCGGATCTTTCTCTAATCGCACGATGAGCGGGGCCACGGCTCGAACATCCCCGATTTTTCCCAAGACATCGGCAGCAGCTTCACGGACGACCCAATCATCGTCTTCGAGATATTCAATGAGAATTTCCACAGCAGGACGGCCAATAGGGTGAAGGCTGATCACGGCTTCTTGGCGAGCCCCTTCTCGAAGTTCAGATTCTTCCACGCTGCTTAATTGGTTCATCACTTGATCAATACGATCGCGAATAGCCCCAAGTTTTTTTAACGTTTGCACCGCAATATCGCGAATAGCTGGGTCACCCATGGCATCCACCAAAGCATCTAAAGATCGTGGATCCATCAAATGGTCGAGAATATCGGCCGCTTGTATTCGGGCGTCTTCATCTGGGTCTTTCAACATCGCGGTCAATGGCCCAATAGAGGTGGGGATGACTCCTAGTAGTTCCGTCACAACGGAACGAAGATCTTCATTTTTTAACAGCTCGACTAGAGCTGCCGCCGTAGGTTCATCTAGAATCCCGGCCATTTGCTTTAAAGAATCGACCACCGCATCACGAACGTTTTCTTCTTCCCCGGCGATCAAATTCACCAGCGGCACTCCAGCCCTGGGATCACGAATCCGAGCCAACATCCTGGCGGCTTCAACTTTATAGGCAGGAGATCCCACTTGGATTTCTTTAATAATGAGATCCACGACCTTAGGCCCACCCTTTAAACTGGTCGCCGTGGCTCGCATACGACGCCAATCTTCTTCATGAGCCAACTCTGTGACGATTACTTCAACGGTTTCTCTGGCCATGGTGTATTCCTTTGTCCCTTCTCTTAAGGCAGGCTCTTCTATATCCGAACCCGATTGGGACTCCATCCTAACTGCGTGAGGGTTTCTTTCAGATAATATCGAATGTTCTCGTCCGGCTCTTTCCTAAATCGCTCGACCAAAGGCGGAATCGCGGTCTTGCCGAATGCGGTTAATGCTTCCGCAGCGTCTTTCCGAACCAGGGTACTCTGAAGAGCCTTAATAAGGACGGGGATGACCGTGTCATCTTTTAATCGGCCAAGTGCACGAATGGCTGATTCCACCACAGCCAAATCCTGTTCATATCGTTCATCTTCACACACTGGCACTCGATCTTCATACCGACTGGGATCCAAATTCGTCACCAGTTTCAGTAAGGCCGGGACTGATTGGCGGTCCCCAATTTTCCCCAACGCCTCTATCGCCTGAATCTGATGACGAGGTTCATCCAATATGCTTAATAAGTAATCCGTGGCACCTGAGTCACCAATATTCCCTAAGGCTCGAATCGAATCTTGACGAACCGCCGTATCCGGATCGGATTTCACAATATTTATCAGCGGCTCCACCGCAGTCGTTGAGCCCATAACACCCAAAGCTTCCGTGGCCTTAAGCCGCACCCGCCAATCCTTATCTTCCAGGGCAATGAGTAGAGGTGTTACGGCCAGTTCCCCGATTTCCTTCAGAGCAATCATGGCTTCATCCCTGACCGCTGGCACTTTATCTTGAAGGAGAAGAACCAGGGTATCGACCGCCGGTGAATACGCCAATCGGCCAAGGGCTTGTGCCGCGTGCATTCGCACGACCCAATCTTCACTCAGCAACGCCGACATTAAAGGTTCAACCACACGATCATCGGCAATCACAGATAAAATTGAGGCGGCCGCTTCTTGAACAGACAATTCGGGATCACGCAAACAACTCCCAAGATCCACCACCGCAGGCTCTCCAATTAACTTAAGCGCTGCGGTCGCAGCAGTTCTGACTGCATGGTCCTCATCTCGCAAGGCATCAATCAACGGTCTGACGCCTCTTGGGTCAGGGAATTGCCCTAAAGCCAACGCCGCATCCTCCCGAACGCCCCAATCTTCATCTCGCAACGCCGCAATCTGTTCGGCAACATAATCAGCCATTCACTGAACTCATCAGGAACATAAAGACCACCATTTTGCACCTTCAATTAGGCGCATTTCGACTGACTTTTTCTGGGCAAGTGATAAGTTGGAACACATGCCAACTTAATGAGAAATATAAAAAACACCCAATTTTTACAATCTAGCACACGGTTTTTTTTACGGTCAAAGAAGCGGAAATGCTGGCCAGGCTTAGAATTGAGGAATTTGAGAAAAGAGGAATGCCAGGACAGGAAAAATCGGCAGGGAACTAATTATTTCCTTGGGAGGGCTTCTTCTTTGAAGGACTTAAAGAGAGAGACGACCATGAGGATCATGATGATGGCAAAGGGAAAGGCCGCCAAGATAGAGCCCGTTTGTAGCCCTTTGAGCCCCCCCGACCAAAGCAAGACGGCCGCTGCCACAGATTGAACAATTCCCCACGTAAATTTCACAGAATTCGAGGGATTGAGACTACCATTTGTCGTTAAGGTACCCAGGACAAACGTTGCGGAGTCCGCCGAGGTGATAAAAAATGTGGCGATCAGAAATAGGGCAATCATCGACATCAACGCACCCATGGGAAATTGCTCGAGTAGGGTAAAGAGCGCGACTTCTTTTCCTTGGATCTCGATCACCTCTTTGAGCCCAGCCTGGTCAAACATTTCTAGGGAAATCGCGGTTCCACCAAAAATCGAAAACCAAAATGCGGAAAACAACGATGGAACTAACAGCACGCCCAGGACAAATTCACGAACAGTCCGGCCCCGAGAAATCCTGGCGATAAACGTGCCCACAAAAGGAGCCCAGGCAATCCACCACGCCCAGTAAAAGAGGGTCCAATCTTGGACCCAGCGGGAGTTATCGAATGGTGCCAAATTTAAACTCATTCGGGGTAACTTGTGGAGATACTCCCCCAAAGCCGAGGTAAAGACTTCCATGATGAACTTGGTCGGCCCCAAAAAAAGAAGAAACGCCATGAGGGACAGGGCTAAGACCATGTTCAAATTACTCAAATACTTAATGCCCCGCTGAAGGCCAGTCTGGGCAGACAACATATACAAGGCCGTGACCATGGCAATCAGAATCAATTGGGTGATGATCGTATTGGGAACACCGAATAGATAAGACAGGCCTCCACTGATTTGGATGGCTCCAAATCCCAGAGAAGTCGCCACACCAAACACCGTCGCAAAGACCGCAATAATATCAATGGTTTGCCCAGGTAGTCTTTTCGCATACCCTTTTAGTAAAGGTTTGCAACTCGCGCTAATAAGGCCCGGTTCCTGCTTCCGAAATTGAAAATACGCTAGACACATCCCCACCATCGTATAGATGGCCCAAGGGTGGAGTCCCCAATGAAAAAAGGAATATTGCAAGGCCACCCTGGCGGCTTCAGGAGATCCAGGCACCCCAAACGGAGGATCGTAAAAATGGGAAAGGGGCTCGGCTGCTACCCAAAACACCAACCCTATTCCCATCCCTGCGCAAAACAACATGGCAAACCAAGTCACCATGGGAAATTCTGGCTTTTCTCCGTCACGACCTAAGGGAATGTCCCCATACCGAGAAAATATGAGCAGCACTGCCGTGGCTAACAACCCAACCGCACAAAGAAGATAAAACCATCCGAAGGCATCAAGCAGCCACGTTTGGATGGAACCTGTCACTTGGGCCAATTGCTCAGGAGCCAAGGCTCCCCACAACAGAAAAGCTGAAGCTAGAGCCAGAGAAACCCAAAAAACCGTGGTGACGGCTTTCACCCGCTGCTTACTCCTTTTAAGTCTTCCCTCTCATCATTCGACCTGAGAGCAGAGACCATTTCCAGTGCATGATCTGAATCATTCGTTTAAGAACATCAATTAAAACAATATGTTACGAATATGCCTTTAATTGGTCACGAAGATCTCCAGTGTGCAGAGAAGTGAGGACAAACACAAGGAACACCCAAGACCATTGTTAAAAGGGTTGCCCCTTGGAGAACAATGCCGTTAGACTAGACCTTCCTACCCATCGTAGCATTCCCTTCAACAAACATGGGCTTATGTGCTACTTCCTGCTGAAGCTTCAGGGGGAGGTTGGGTAATTGAGAACTATTTTTTTAAGGAGGTCATAACACTTTGTCAAAAGATCAGGTATATGGAGAGAACCCAATTGCCCAACGTAAGACTGACCAGTACAAGAAGGAATATGTCCATAGTTTTGTTCGGAAATGGGACGAACTCATTGATTGGGATGCCCGAGCGACAAGTGAGGGCGACTTTTTTATCAATTTGCTGAAGGAACGAGGGGTCAAAAGAATCCTGGATGTGGCGACCGGGACTGGATTCCATTCTGTTCGTCTTCTCAAAGCCGGGTTTGATGTCACCTCCGCAGACGGAAGCCCGGAAATGCTTGCCCAAGCCTTTGAAAATGCTCGACGAGCTGGATTTATTTTGCAGACCATTCAGGCCGACTGGCGATGGCTCAGCAAGGATATTCACAATAAATATGATGCCGTCATCTGCTTGGGAAATTCTCTGACCCACCTGTTTTCCGAACAAGACCGCCGAAAAGCCCTGGCAGAGTTCTATACAGCATTGAAACACGACGGCGTGCTTATTCTCGACCAACGGAACTACGACGGGATTTTGGATAATGGGTTCACCTCAAAACACGTCTACTATTATTGCGGTGATAATGTTTCGGCGGAACCGGAATATATTGATGAAGGCCTGGCGCGCTTCCGGTATCGATTTCCAGACAAATCCGAGTACCATCTGAACATGTTCCCCCTTCGGAAAGAATATGTTCGAACACTCATGGGCCAAGTCGGCTTTCAACAAGTCAAAACCTATGGTGACTTCCAAGAGACCCACCGAGTTGAAGACCCGGACTTTTTCGTGCATGTCGCTGAAAAACTTTACAAAAATGAAGAGCGAACCGCAAAGGTCGATAACTCGTCGAATTATTCCGAAACCGTTGAGACGGCGAGAACCTATTATAATAGTACCGACGCCGACCGATTCTATGCCACCATTTGGGGAGGAGAAGATATCCATATCGGGCTATACGAAAAAGATATCGATACCATTGCTGACGCCAGTCGCCGAACCGTGGAAACCATGGCTTCGATGCTGCAAGATGTCGGGCCCAAATCCCGAGTGGTCGATATTGGATCGGGTTATGGTGGATCGGCCAGATATCTGGCGAAGAAATTTGGCTGTCATGTGGGCTGCTTGAATCTGAGCGAAATTCAGAATAAGCGAAATCGAGAATTGAATGGCCGCGACGGGTTGTCACTCGCCATTAATGTCGTCGATGGAAACTTTGAAGATATTCCCTTGCCAGACAATAGTGCAGATGTGGTCTGGTCTCAGGATGCGATCTTACACAGCGGGAATAAGCAGAAAGTTCTTGAAGAAGTCTATCGCGTGCTTGCCCAAGGGGGACAGTTTATTTTCACGGATCCCATGCAAAGTGAATCATGCCCAAAAGACGCACTAGAACCCATTCTCAACCGGATTCATCTCGACTCCCTAGGCTCGATTCAATATTACAAAGACACTCTCTTGGGACTAGGATTCAAAGAAATTTCTATTAAGGATCACTCGAAACAACTCACATTATGGTCGTGTCTTACAAGAGGTCCAAGGCAATCACATAAACCTCAGTCGAGTATGCAGTGACGAATATATCGACCGTATGAAAACCGGTCTTCAGCACTGGGTGGATGGCGGGGTAGCGGGAAACCTCATTTGGGGGATTCTACACTTTCAGAAGACGTAATTAAATCGTATCTCGTCGTTCGTATCTGGTATCTCGTTTGATCATGGATTCGGCAGGTGGATTTTGGGTTGAACGTACAAACTGTACGGTGTGAAGAGGTCGATCAAAGCCCTCCCCTGCTGAAAGCCTGTTCAAAAATGGTACGATTTTTTGACGAGATACCAGATACGAGGAACGAGATACCCCTTGTAGCCTAGCGCTCTATTTTCAAACCCTTTGCGGGTTTGGCAAAATCTCCAGAAGGACCGAAACGGCCTTCTTCTCCAAGAACTTTATCGGGGTCAGTATATTGTAGATCACCAATTTGATCCTTGCCATCAGCTACCAGTGGTGCCCATCCAAGTTTTTGCAACGTCTCCAAGACCGTCTTTTTCAACGCACTCGAAGCCGTCAGCCGCGTTGAAGCAAAGGCGAGTACTCGCTCGCTTTCTTTTTCGACTTTCGAGGCATCGGGATCATGAATAAACGCCACGAGAGGTTCGATGGCCACGTCTCCAATTAAGACGAGCGAATCAGCCGCATATTCACGCAACACAATGTCTTTTAAAAGGAATATAAGATCTGGGATCACCTTGGGATCACGGAAATGGCCCAAGGCCGTCGCTGCCGCTTCTTTGATCAGCTGATCTTCGCTAATAATACAGCCAGGGGTTGGTGTTCCCTGCTGTCCTATCCCTTTCCCTTTCAGGGCATCCATCACAGGAATTAAGGCTCGAGCATCCCCAATCATGCCTAAGGAAGCAATGGCATGGCGTTTCACTGCGCCATCTTTCATAGCCTCAACCAATCCGTCCACAGCTTTAGGGTCCCCAATAATCCCTAATGCAATCGTCGCATCTTCACGCACCGCTCGATCTTCGTCTTTAAGAGCTTCAACCAAAGCATCGACGACACGTGGATCTTTGGTCCAGGCCCGTCCCACTTGGTAGTCGGTCGTCATACCACCAAGCGCCCTGACCCCATGACATCTGATGACAAAATGCGGGTCTTTCAACGCGTTGATTAAGGCTGGAATAGATTCATCTCCAATATACACGAGGGCAGTCCCAGCGGTTTCTCGAACAATCTTCGATGGGTCTTTAAACAATTTCATGAGAGCCGGGATCGCATTGGGATCACCAATTCGTCCCAACGCTTCTGCCGCAGCACTTTTCACCGCGCCATCCCGGTCTCGGCAGGTGATCATGAGCCCTTGAACAGCTTGGGGGTCTTTGAGATAACCAAGGGACTTAGCGGCTTGCTCTCGAACACGCCACCGCTCATCTTTTAAACAGACGATCAATTTGGGCACCGTGGTGACACCAATCGATACCATAGCAGAAACGGCCTCCGACTGAACTTCCATCATGCCATCGTTGAACAGGACAATGAGACCATCGATGGCCCGCTCACCCCCAATCTTAGCCAAAGCCCATCCAATCTGAGTGCGCACAGCCCAATAATCATCTTCTAAGGCATTGAGAAGATCGTCGAGGGTTTTGGGGTCGCCAATCCCGGCTAGGGCTTTCGCAGCTTCTTCGCGGGTCGCATCATCAACATCTTCTAAGGCCTCAAGCCAATCTTGCACACTTTGGGACATGGAATATCCTTCTACCTACTTGGTACTGTTATAGTCGTAGTCACGCTCTTGCTTATAGGGCTGCGTATGACTGCATTTAATGGTGAGTGTGTGGGTGCTCTGTCCGTGAACACATTGGTTCAACGATTCATCAAATTCTAATTGCCCGTCCAATGTCACCCGAAATAAAAAATCAAAGGTGAAGGTGCCAAAACGATATTCGCCTGGTTTCAAGTTGATTTTATGAACATCTGTCGTTCGAAATGATTCGTAGGTCGTCGGGTCTTTGGTCCAAATAAGAGGAGTCACACCAGGAACATGCCACCACGTTGGCGGATTTAATGCCGTGGGGTCAATGGTAATCGTATGTTCCCTGGTTAATGGATTCACGGGATCAGCAGCGAAACTGTGATCTCCAAGGAATAGCCCAAACACCGCACAAGAGATCGTGAGAATCAATCCAAGAGCAGACGAAAAATATTGAGAGGTCTGGTCTAATTTAGCGCCCAAAGCTTTCATTACCTGTGGTCTTTCGTTTTGGAGTTGCCATAAATATTTCATTGACGGCTTTACTTTGCCATTCGGTATGCGTTTCAAGCCCTAAGGCTTCCATCACGGTAGCCCCGGTATCCATAAGAGAGACTTCTGCCTTGATGGGGTGACTGGATTTAATATTCGCACCCCACGTAATCCAGGGAACGGTTGAACCTTGTGGGGTTTTATTCTTGGAAGCACTAAATCCTTGACCATTCAGACTGGTCACCATCACCATGGTTTTATCTAACACTTTATGCCCCTCGTAAATCTCAAGCACCTTACCAATCGCGCTATCCACAGACGTGAGTTCTTTGGTATAAGCCTTAGAATCCCACCCTCGTTTCATGGCCGCATCTAACGGAGCAGGAAGATGCATGACCAAAAGACCTGGGATGGTGAATAACCGAAACCCGTACCCGCCCTTACTGGTCACTTTATTGAGGTAATCCTCCATATGATCAACAACCTGGGCAGGATTGCATTGGGGTTTGGATTTACCGCATGTCTGAAGATCAACGTAAATTTCAGGTCGCGATAATTGATAGAACCGTTCATCCATGATGAACAGCGCCGTATCAATTCCTCCAGAGAGATCCAAATAATCAAACATCGTCGGGGATCGTAAAAACGACCGGGAAAAATCATATTTTTCCCATTCCTGAGTGATCCGATGTTGGGCAACAGGCAATCCCGTCAATAGCGAAGCCATGGCCGAAACAGTGAGCGGAGGAGAAATAGATTGAGCCTCTAGCTTGACCGATCCTTCTTTAGCCAATTTTTGGATAACTGGCATGGCGTTGGCTTCAATGGCCTTGCGATCAACCCCCTCCAACACAAAAAGAAGAACATGTTCCGCCTCTGCCGCCATGGCCAAAGATGAACACATTATTAGTCCAGCGAAAAAGATGGTCGACATCTTTAATATGTGAGCCATCCTCAATGGCAATGAACGATTTTTCATAGGATTAGTCTGTGGAAAAAGTTGAGTAAAAAAGGTGTGCGTGAACCCTAACAATATAAAAGAAAACCCTCTCTAGTAGCTGAATTCAACTTACCACGCAATTTTTCTGACGGTCAACTATTGGCACATTTTATGAATTTTCGACACTATACCTTATTAGGTTATCGCCTCAATCCAAGACTCGCCGTTGCACCACTGTCCTGTTTCAGGGTATGAAACTAGCCTGTCGTATTCACCTCTATTTCCTTGAGACCCAAACGAGAGACGTTATTATGTCGGAAGAAAATAATTTCCTCCACGCGAAATACTCCCGATCCGATCCAGGGGATCGAGTAAATTATCTGACCCTCGAAACTGGGGCGCAGCCTTTTTCACCTGCTTGGAAAGACGCCCTAGGCCTCACAGGGCAAACTCTTTATGACTCGGGAGTTCGTGCCGTCTTGCTACTGTACGGTTCCTACCTAGGCGCGGATGTATTTGGCTCTAAGCGACTCGATGATGTCGGAGGATTGAAACGAGGCTATTCCCGTGGCATTCCCGGTTTAGAATCCTTACTTGCCATGTTGAGACCTGGGGAATTCGAAAAAAGCCAAGACGCCCCAGCCCTCGCACCACCGTTTTCTAATGATGAGGCAATTAAAACACGAATCGACAAACTGGTGCTAGATCGGGGAAATTTTACTGCCGAGTATGCCCAAGGGCTTGAAGAAGGCCTTTCTTCGTTGGGTTCACCAATAACGTGCGTTCGGCATCTCTGGTCGTCATTGCATCACCACTTGGGGAGAATGGAAGGAGCCCTTGATCTTCTCCATGAATTAAGGCTCCTTCAACAAAAACTCAATTTAACCGAAAAACACCGGGTATTAATTATTGCCCATGGCCATGCAGGACAGTTAACCGCATTGCTGTCCAATCTTATGGCCCCTGTAGAATCTTTGGTGCGAGACGACCTCTTTGAGATACTTGGACAATTTTATAGTCAATCGGACACACCACGGCCTGCGCTGAGTCACCTTCAGGAATTAGACCAATTTCTTGCGACGAACCAACACGAATCCTTCCCTGCCATAGATGTCGTGACCTTAGGAACAGCCATTCGATATGGTTGGGACACGGGGGGCATCGGAAAGCTGCTTCATCTCGTCAACCATCGGCCACTAAGAAGCGATGGCAAGCAATGGTTAGCCAAAATGGATTTACCTCAAATCGTGATGGAAATGCCTATAGCCACGGGTGGTGACTACGTTCAGCAGTTGGCGGTTGGCAGCACCGACGCAGTCCCCGCCAACCCACTGGAAGAGGAAATCAATCAAACACTCCGAGAGAATTTGGAGCCCTACGAGGGGTTTGAGCGTTGGCTGGAATGCGCCAGGCGGGTGACCCGATGCCCCAATGATGGCCATTGCCTCCTGATTGATTATCAAGATGCTGGTTCAGAAACAGCTATGGATCACCTATATGGCCATGCCTGCTATACTCGGCTACCGTCCTTACTTTTTCAGACCAGACAAATCGCGCAAGCACTATACTCCTAGCACTTATTCCCGTGTTTTTGAGGGGGATGGGTATTTTGGGGGCATTGACCCTGCTCCAAGAGTTATGGTATCCCTTCCCAGTTTGTCCGAACTTGACCAATAGTCATCAACCGCATTGCGCTAGGGCCACGTGAATTGTTAAGTAGGACATGCAAGCATAAGAGCCCGAAGATTTTTTATCGTTTCATTTAATTCTATTTTGAGTACACACCATGATTGTAGGCGTTCCTAAAGAAACATATCCTGGCGAAAAGCGAGTAGCCTTAATTCCCGCCATTATTCCCTCACTCATCAAGGGAGGGTTGGAAGTACACATTGAAAGCGGCGCTGGCGCTGAATCAGGGTATCCCGATTCGGCCTATATAGAAAAGGGTGCCAGCATTGCCACCTCGCGACTTCAGCTATTCGAAAAGGCAAAAATTATTGTCCAAGTTCGACAACTTGGCGCCAATCCAGAACAAGGGCAAACGGATTTGCCCTTCATGCAAGAAGATCAGATCATTATTGGCATCGCTGAAGCCCTTTCCAACCCGCACGCCCTTCGAGAATTGAATACACGAAAAGTCATGGCCTTCTCGATGGAGCTCATGCCGAGAATTACCAGGGCACAAAGCATGGATATCCTTTCGTCCATGGGCACCATTGCCGGCTATAAAGCTGTGTTGATGGCTGCCAATGCCTTACCCAAGATGTTTCCCATGCTCATGACGGCAGCTGGGACCGTGGCCCCAGCCAAAGTACTCATTATTGGTGCCGGGGTGGCTGGCTTACAGGCCATTTCCATGGCCCGTCGGTTGGGAGCCTCCGTGGAAGCCTATGACCTTCGCCCAGCAGTGAAGGAGCAAGTATTAAGCCTTGGTGCAAAATTCGTTGATCTCCCACTGGAAACTGGTGATTCCGAAGATAAAGGCGGGTATGCCAAAGCCCAAGATGAAGATTTCTATCGGCGACAACGAGAACTCCTCGGGAAGGTGATCGCCTCAAGTGATGTAGTCGTCACGACCGCAGCAGTCCCTGGGAAAAAGGCACCAGTACTCATCACCGCAGATATGGTGGCTGCAATGGCCCCAGGTTCAGTCATTGTAGATTTAGCGGCTGAGCGTGGCGGAAATTGTGAATTGACGAAAAAGAATCAGACGGTGGTGGCTCATGGGGTCACCATTATCGGACAAGAAAATATTCCCTCGCTGGTTCCCTATCATGCGAGCCAAATGTATAGCAAAAATATCGCGACATTCCTTTTGCATTTAGTCAAAAAAGGAGAGTTGACTATTGACATGGAAGACGAAATTACCAAGGGAACCATGTTGACTCGAAAAGGCGAGATTGTTCATGAACAAATCCGCGAAATTCTTGGACCCTTGGCTGGGATACGAGCAGAGGAGAAGTAGACGGTCATGGATATTATTTCAGGAATCACCATCTTTGTACTGGCCATTTTTATCGGCTTTGAAATTATCACGAAAATTCCGCCGACATTGCATACCCCGCTCATGTCTGGGTCCAATGCCATTTCTGGCATTACTTTGGTCGGGGCATTACTTTCTTCTGGGTCTCAACATACCATGGTGACGACAACTCTCGGGTTCCTTGCGTTGCTCTTTGCCACAATTAATGCTGTTGGTGGTTTCATGGTAACAAACCGAATGTTGGCAATGTTTAAAAGAAAAGCCTAAGTCATGACAGATATATTAATTAACATTGGATACTTATTTTCGGCAGCGCTATTTATTTTGGGCCTTAAAGGTCTGACACACCCCCGCACCGCGGTAAGAGGAAATATGCTGGGGGCCTGCGGCATGTTACTCGCGGTGGTCATCACATTGCTTGATAGAAGCATTGTGAGTTTTGAGGTCATCATTGCTGGCCTGATCCTTGGCTCCATCATCGGTGCCGTGTTGGCCATCAAAATTGAAATGACTTCCATGCCAGAGCTCGTGGCTGTGTTTAATGGGTTTGGCGGTATCGCGTCTATATTTGTTGCTGGGGCCGCGCTTATGGAAAGCACCTTAAATGGCGCAACGCCTATGACCCAGGCAACGGTGGCGGTCGCGGCTTCCGGACTCATTGGTGCCGTTACATTTTGGGGAAGCATGGTCGCCTTTGGAAAACTGAAAGGCCTTGTAGGCGATGGGGCCGTCCTGTTTTCCGGGCAGCAAATTATTAATGCCGCCCTCGCCATTACGGCCTTGGCTTTAAGTGCAGGCGTCGTCATGGATCCAAGCAATGTGATCCTCTACTGGCTCTTGGTTCTCGCCGCTTCTGCGCTTGGTGTACTTCTGGTCATTCCCGTTGGTGGGGCTGATATGCCTGTGGTCGTTGCACTATTAAATTCTTATTCTGGACTTGCCGCCGCCGCAACAGGATTTATTTTATCGAATAATGTGCTGATCATCACCGGATCTCTTGTGGGTGCATCGGGAATCATTCTTACACAAATTATGTGCAAGGCCATGAATCGGTCACTCTTCAACGTCCTATTTGGAGTACTCGCTCCCTCCGGTGGAGGTGCTTCAGCTGATGAAGTATACGGCGGAAAGGTCAAATCCGTCTCACCAGAAGAAGTCGCTCTGTTATTTGATGCGGCTCGACGTGTGGCTATCGTTCCAGGTTATGGCATGGCTGTTTCACAGGCTCAGCATTCAGTGGCCAACCTAGCATCAATTCTCGAGGAACGAGGAATCCAAGTCGAGTATGCCGTTCACCCTGTCGCGGGACGAATGCCAGGGCATATGAATGTACTCTTAGCAGAGGCCGATGTTCCGTATGAATCCCTGAAAGATATGGATGAAATTAATCAATATATCGAACAAATCGATGTAGTCTTAATTATCGGAGCCAATGACGTAGTTAATCCATTGGCCAGAACCGACCCCACGAGCGCCATTGCCGGCATGCCTATCATCAATGTGGATAAAGCTAAAACCGTCGTCAACATCAAACGAAGCCTCAGTCCTGGGTTTGCAGGCATTCCAAACCCATTATATGCCATGGATAACTCTTTGATGTTGTTTGGGGACGGAAAGAAGGCTATCTTAGATATCATTGCCGCGCTAAAAGACACGTAACTCACTGAAAAAATTGAGTTGTATCTGACGTAAATCAACCTAGTTGATTATTCGTATATTTCATTAATTGCCACACAGGGAAGATAGTCAGCTACAAATCATAACTCGTTGAATTAAAAGTATTTTTATATATATAAACTTTATCAATATTTGGTCTTGTCTGAACATTAGTTAGTGTGCTAGATTCAGGGGCTCTTAAACGAGAAGTTAGTCTTACTCAAATCTTTAGCTGAAATTGATTAGGTCTCAAATGGAAATAAAAGTCGTCAATAATAATGTTGAAAAAGCTTTGCGGGTTGCCAAGAAAAAGCTGGCAGCAGATGGATTGTTTCGAGAATTGAAACGACGCCGCTTCTATGAGAAACCAAGCGTCAAGAAAAAAGCCAAAGAGCGGGAAGCTGCCAGACGTAGACAAAAATGGTTGTCGAAACGTACGTTCCGGTAACATTCTCTGGTAGATTGCACCCATTTCCTCGCTGTAACACTCCCTCCCTATTATTTTCATCCCGCAAGTCTTCCTATGCGTGATGCTCAGATTCACGCGACCGTCAACATTATTAAGAAAGCTATCAAGCAATGGGAAGAGCCCGTGCTTGGAATCGTCGCGAGGGAATCCCACGACCCCTTTCGAATTCTGATTGCCTGCCTCCTTAGCCTTCGAACCAAAGATCAAACCACCGCCGAAGCCAGCCAACGTTTATTCGTATTGGCTGATACCCCACAACAAATGGGAACACTGCCTCTGAAGAAAATAGAACGCGCCATCTACCCCGTTGGATTCTATAAAACCAAAGCCAAACAAATTATTTCGATTTGCCAAAGTCTCCTCGAAAACTTTGAGGGCCAAGTTCCCAATACCATCGATGAGCTGCTCACATTAAAAGGCGTGGGGAGAAAGACTGCGAACTTAGTCGTCACGGTAGGATTCAACAAGCCGGGCATTTGCGTGGACATTCATGTCCACCGAATCAGTAATCGTTGGGGCTACATTAAAACCAAAACCGCCGAAGAATCAGAACAAGCCTTACGAAAGAAACTCCCTAAAAAATATTGGATCCAATTCAACGATTGGCTCGTCCCCTACGGCCAAAACCTCTGCCGCCCCGTTTCGCCTTTCTGTAGTAAATGTCCTGTGAGTGAATACTGCAACCAGGTTGGAGTAACAACCTCTCGCTAATCTCCGTAGGGTGGGCACAGCCCACCATTCCCTTCCCTTTTTTGTCATTCTGAGCGAAGCGAAGAATCTCTCCTTCTCGCTCACGAAACTGCCTAATAAAATTTCAAAAATATTTATTCATCAACCTCGGCATCTATTTCTCTACTATTGCGGCCAATATATCCATCCCTATTCATTCTCCCCGACCCATAATATTCTTCTATTGAATTATCCGGAGATTGTATAACTTTCGACCTTCCTAGAATCATTCCACGAAATCCCCATGGTATCTTAGATCGCAATTTCGAATGAGGAAAAATAGAAAAAGTTAATCTCAGGACAAGGCAAGATCCAACAAAAGGAATAAGCCAGACTAACAGCATCTGAATATATTTTTGACTAGTTCCAAGTGTAGGATCTGCCCATATGGCCATTGTCGCCAAAGCATTAAGATATAAGGCGACCACTCCAAATATGATCAGGACACCAATAAACATTTCTATGCTAAACATTTGTTTCCCTCAATGGGAATTCTTGATTTATTGATATTATGCTCTTTTTGATAAAAAATAAAAATTTGGTGTTGAGCATTGTCGTTTTTCTGAGCATTGCCCCGCCTTCGGGCGCGGCGGAGCCGCGGTGCCGAATTCGACTATTCGGTGAGGGCTGTTTGAGCGGAGCGAGTTCCCGAGCCATATAATTCGGTGCCGGGGCGGAGTTCACCCGCAGGGACGCGAACGGGCGGAAATGGTTTTGGGTCCTTTTGCCGAAACAAAAGGACCTCGTCGGCGGGGACGAAACCCCGCTTAAAATCAATATTCCAAAAAAAAATGGCAGGTCTTGAAGGAGATCGAGAAAAGGCTTACGTGGAGTGGTTTAATGATTCAAAAATGAAACTTAAATAAACAACGTCGTCTCGGCTCCTGCCGCCATCGCCAAAATAGCCGGCAGCCCCATCACTTCATCTACGGCTTTCGCCACCGCATCGGCATCCACACCCATATATTCCAATCCCGCACTACAAGCTACCAGTCGAAATTGACCAACATCTTTTGCATCCGCGAACATCTCAGAAATTTTTGGAACTTTTTTTTCAGAAATTAAACGCGAAACTTCATCATGATACGCTTGGTATTCAGGGGGGAAATCAACCTCATTGATCCTACCCTCAGCCAACTTCTTAATTGTCCAAAACAGTAGGATCACCGTCACCTCTTTTCCCATGGCAGCCGCCGTGAGCCCTAACGTCGCCACCTGATGCAATTTGTCGTAGGTCGCATTATGGGCGTAGATGATAAAACGGGGCGGGGAACTCATTGGATACAGCTCTTTTGTTGAAAGACGAGAGTGAACAAGGAGATTGGCGACGTGATTATAGCTTTGGCTCTCTTCCCCTGCAACAGAAAGTGCGAGACGAATGCCAAGTCTATATTCAACTGTAGAAACTGTGATCCGGGATTATGAGCGTTTCACTTGAATGAGGGGAGATCGGCTCTGACGTGTTGCTGGCCAATCATCTTGTTCGAACATCAAACAACATTTGAGTCGTCCACAGACTCCAATCCGGTGGGTGTCATTCCCCCACACGCTTTCTTTTCTGGACAACTTTAAATTCACGGGTTTGAAATCTGACAAAAAACTCGCGCAACAGAGGACCAAGCCACAGGTATCGACGCCACTAAGGCGACGGGCTTCATCACGGCTAGAAATCTGGCGCATTTCGATGCGACAACTAAACTGCCGAGCAAGGTCTTTGACCAGTTGACGGAAATCCACACGCGATTCTGCGGTATAGCAAAAGGTGAGGACACGATGCTGAAACGACCCATACACTTCCACCAACTTCAGTTGTAACCCTAAGGCCGCGGCTCGTGCTCGGCAGTACTCGACTCCCGCCACAGCCACATTTTGCTGAGTCACAATATTGGCATCATCCTCCTCCGTGGCTTTGCGCAGCACACTTTTCATGACTCGCATGGGAGGGGTAAAGGGGAGCACACTCGGCGTACCAAACACAGTCCCATAGGTCACATCGTCATCAAGTTCAAGCAACACGCAATCTCCTTCTCTTAAAGAAGGATCATGCGTCCGAGCTTGCTTGACTTCACCCTGATTACGGACCTTGACACCAACGATGGTCACGGTTTCTGGAAAAGATTCTTTTTTATCGGGGTCTGTGGTGGGAATGGTTTGATCAGTCATAAAGAGACCACAAATAGTAAATACCAGTCGCTACTCGTATCACATTAAAAGACCAAACGGCAAGAATCGACGTATGCCCAGATCGAAGAACAGCGTGAATTTCCCTACCGTGGAGTGCCCGTTAGCTCTGTCGGAAGCTGGTGATCTAATTGATACAGTCCTGGTGGAGCCAAAGAATCAGAGCTTGAGTGAACGCGGACCTGACCGTCTTCATGAACTCGAACAATATCTAAGGCCTGCCCGTGATGGTAAGAACATCCCAAAGGCGCGAGATCTTCTTTGAGGGATTCTGGAGAATCCCAATGAGCCGTGAGTAAGGCGGTTCGCGCCGGGTTCCGATGACTGAACATGAATGACAAATGATCGGGGTACCAATCCGCGCCGCCAGTCGCATAGGAAATAAACAGTTTGGCTTTCGCTTGAGCGGCTAACTCTGACAAATACTGATTCGTCAAAAACCCATTTTCCCCGACATCTAACCACTTCCCCGGATGAGACAAACTCGCATGTGCCGCATACGAACGAATTTCTTTTAACTGTTGTTGTGAGGCATAGATGGTAGGAATCGAACCATACTTATTCACGAGATCGACCATCACGCCATTGTCTATGGCCGAGAGGCCCTCATTCGTTGGACCGCTATCCGCATGGACTAAGGTATTGTGACCTCGATCCGCAATAAGATAACAATTTCTCGGTAGCGCCAGATCACAAGGATCTTCTCCATAGAACGGAACCGACACGACTTCCCCGCCATAAAATTTCCATGACTCTCCATGGGCCAATTCAATCACATTCGTGAATCCAAGTTCTCGCATGAGCGAGAGATAATCGAAATACAACGCTTGTCGGTTTTTCCGACTCGGAATAATCATCGGCACATCTTTTGGAAGGTGCAGCAGCGTTCGAGGATCCACATGATCATCGTGATCATGAGTCAAAAATACGGCCGCTGGCGCAGGTAACAACGTCGTCCACAGAGAAGGGACGGAAGACTCCGCAAACCATGGCATAAGCCAAGGATCAAACCACAAAAACTGACTTTGCTGTCGGTACATCAAGGCCGCATGACCCAGGTGGACCATGTCTTGATCCTTCGTAGAATCCATCCAATAGGTACGGACCGAAGATCGATCTGATATCGTCAAACATTCATGCGTCGCCAATTGCTCAACGAGTTTGGTCAGATGCCGCTCAATCTCACGACCCGAAGCAGTGGCAATCGTACAAATTTCTCCAACGGTTCTCGTGCCATTCAAAAATCCTAAGAGCTTTCCCACGAATGGCGACAGTGGCCGATCAAATCCAAAAGGAATGGCTTGGCGTTTGACGGAATTGAAAATCCGCAATCCACCATAATTCATCGCCGCAGACTTGTCTCGATCGTAAGGAAATTCCCAGACAAACGTGCCGTCAGGATTTCTCCCACAACGAATGTGCTCCTTCAGTCGTGGCCGGGTTTGCACCACTTCCGCATACGCATCCTCAAGACGACGACTGATCTCGGGGTCATCCACTGACGTCCGGTGTGCAAACACATCACTGATTGCGGTTTCCACTGAACTCATGAGCGTGCTATGCACTTCATGAAGGCTCGACACCACTTCTGGATCAACCCCACCCATAAACGGAAACGGACCCGGTGGCTCAGAGCTCTCTAATTGCACCCACACCCAGGGATGCAACCCCACAAATTGATCTGATCTAAATTGATCCCAAATCGCCATAGTCACTCAGATGATTTCTATATGGTTAGGAAGAAAACCGAATCGCGCTAATATTTGGTTCATACATAATTTGAACAACGATGTGATCAGGATCGGCAAGGTAAAAAGAATAACTTCCATCTCGATGTTGTTTCGGATGATGAACAATGCTCACACCATCTTCAACCACCAACTTATACAGTTGGTCAACCCGTTCAGGGGATTCCATCAAAAACCCCAAGTGATCTAAAAACTGTCCGCGGTGCGGTTGATGTTCGTGAAGTTCCTCACCGGGAATCTGGTGAAGTGCAAGATTATCGACACCTGAACTCATATACACATTTTCGGCATCAGGCTCCCACACAAT
The DNA here is from genome assembly GCA_027623995.1 of Nitrospirota bacterium. GTDB lineage: Bacteria > Nitrospirota > Nitrospiria > Nitrospirales > UBA8639 > Nitronereus. Next base: position 3,485 of record JAQBUF010000018.1, on the reverse strand, counting down.
GTGCATCCCGAACCAAGTTTGATAAAACGCTTTAGAGGTGGCAAGATTGCTCACCTTTAACGCCACATGGCGTAACCCTCTGGTGGAGGGAATGTTGGTTAATCGTTCTTCAGCCATAGATGATATTCCACAAAATTCAAGAGATCCTATCTTAGCCATGCCCAAGGCGTGGAGCAACCCCAACGAGTCTATTCTGGAGACCAATGTCCCTTCCCTCTAGCGCAGACCAACCAACTGGATTTTCGGGGTTGACGGTTGCTGCCTTCGAAAGCCGCATGGCCGATCAAATGGGGAAACTCATTGCAAGACATGGTGGCAACCCCCTCGTAGCACCGTCCATGCAAGAAATTCCTTTGGAGAATAATTCCGAAGCCCTTGCGTTTGGCCAACAACTCTTGTCGAAACAGATTGACCTTTTCATTTTACTGACCGGAGTTGGCACCAGAACATTAGTGGATGTTTGGAAAACGCAATTTTCTTTGAACGACATCAAGCAGGCACTGACCCAAACCACCTTGGTCGTTCGTGGCCCAAAACCACTGGGGGCCTTAAAGGAATTAGCCCTTAAACCACAACTTATCGTGCCAGAGCCCAACACCTGGGAAGACATTCTTAGCACTCTAGATTCCTATAGACCTGAGGGGCTCTCCGGATTAACCATCGGGATCCAAGAATATGGCACTACCAACGAGAAATTGATGAAGGCCTTGGCAACCCGAGGAGCTCACGTCATTGGTGTGCCCGTGTATCGCTGGGCGCTCCCGGATAATGTCGAACCGTTACAACACGTGCTCCAAGCCATTCTTTCTCAATCGGTGGATGTTATCTTGTTTACCACCGGTATCCAAGTCACTCATATCGTGGAACTGCTCAACAGATCCAATAACCTCAACCATTTTCGACAGGCACTGAATCGCATCATGGTGGCCTCCATCGGGACCATCACGAGTCAACGACTCCACGAGTATGACTTTCCGGTAGACTTGGAACCCAGCCACCCCAAAATGGGAGTCCTCGTCAAAGAAACAAGCGTGAAGGCATTACACATTGTCGAACACAAACGTCGAAATACATCCTAATTTTTCCTTTAGCGGAAGCTCTGACCTTTCACTAAGAACCTACTGTCTCATCATGAGGACACAAGAAACATTCTTTGTGCCTTTATGCCCCAAACTCTTCCTGATTCCTCTTCCTATTTCCTGAAATATTGACCTGCCCTTAGTTGCATATCTGCCCTGTTCAAGGCTACATTGTGATTCCCTCAATGCACGACAAAACGGGAAAAGATTTAGGGAATGAGCCTACCCATGAAGAAGGAAATTTTGTTATTCTAAATTGATTGAATTGCGGACTTTGGATTGCCACAATGTGGAATTCTGAACTCGCCTTTTTTCACCAACTCATATGAAAGAGTTTATCACAATGAGTCATTTCAAAAAGTTTTTTGGACTTCTTTTAATCGTGTGTTTAATTTGGATTCCTACGGGTTGGGCCTATACCGAAATTCCGATCACCAATGGTGGTGCCGTGACAGGGCACGTCACCATGAAGGGGCCCAAGCCGGATTCCTTAGCGTATAATCTTGCCCTCTTTCCTGACCCCGCGTTTTGTGGACGAATCTCCACTGGAACTGGCTGGCGATTATATGAACCCTTTCAAGTCACCCCTGAAGGCGCCCTTCAAAATGCCATCGTCATCTTAGAAGGCATTGATCAAGGAAAACATTTTGACTTCACTCCTCCCACGGTAGAAGCGAAAGACTGCATTTTTTCCCCCAGCGTTCTCGTCGTTCGTAACCAGCAGGAAGTTCGGTTTCTCAACATGGATCCTGTGATGCATGATATCCAAATGTACGAAACAGCGCCGAATGGATCTTCTGTTATATTCCACCGCCCGCTTCGTATGAACCCCTACCATTCTCTTCTGGAACCTCAAACTCATGATCACCGACCAGGGGAGCCGTTAATTGATACTTTTCAATTCACCAAAGGACGCCGCATTTTTTTGGCTGAATGCGGACAACACCCGTATATGCAAACCTGGGGTCTTGCCATCACCAACCCCTACTATTCCATCACTGACAAAGACGGGCGTTTTTCGATAGCTGACATTCCCGAAGGCGTGTACTCCTTAGTGGCCTGGCATCCATGGATCGGAGGAATTCTCCAAATGAAAGTCGTCGTGGTAGCCAATGACACCCTCAAAACTCAATTTATTTTTGATGCCCCCCCTGAGAGAACCGACTCGCATACCACAATGGTGAAAAACCCTCATTTTACCTTTGAGGCTATTGCAAGAGACGGCAGAGCCGTTCCAGAAGTGATTCCTGATCATGAGGTTCAGCCTCCTCACCATCCTCACTGATGTGAATGGAAAGAGCCTATATCCTTTGAGGTGTAAAGCGAGATTTGCGGTCATCGTGCGAGAAAGTCACACCCTCGATTTCATGCCAAATTCCTAATACGATGAAAACGATTCTTACAGTAGCCCTCCTTCTCGCTTGTGTTGGGTGTGCCGATCCCATGCTCATCACACGACCGGTGCAGGACGAACCAAGTCTGTTTGTCGGCCTGGCCAGCCATAACGACCCTGAGAAGGAGGTACAAGTCCAGCACAACCATCCAATGGAATGGTCCGAGGCTGACCTGCACACGATCCTGACTCGACTGTTGGTCCAGGGACAAGGCGGAATCATGGACCCCCTGAAGCAACCCAGAGCAGTCTTCTCACCCGACAACATTTCCCTCCTCATCCCCGCTCTGCGTGAAACCTTTAAGGCCGCACGCTCTTCTGACTGGGTGGTGTTCGCGCTATGGGATTCCTCCCCAGAATCGCAAGCTCTAGAAGTCACGTCTGGGGGAATGTTTCTCCAAAACCAGAGACTTCACTTTATTTTGTCCAATCATAGAGAGAGAGTCTCGTCGGAACAGGACGGGATCAAGGGCATTCGCCGCAACCCCCTTTACTCATTGCGAGATATCAAAAAAGGCAAGCTCTCCTTTGATCCAACAAGGTATATGATTGATTCTCGGGATAACTGGATGGCGGGAGGCTACGACGCCCCTGCGAGCGAGTTGGTCCTTGATCTCAAATCCCTTCTTGCCCAAAATAATTTATTGAGACCTCCCTCTGCGGATAGTTCCGGGGGTTCTACTCCAGCACCTTCCACCCAATCTGAAGTAGGGGAGTTAAAAGACGAAATATCAAACCTGAAAGAGGAATTGTCTCGGCTCCAGGATTTAATCACCAACAAAGCCGAAGAAGGTTCTCGGCGAAAGAATCCTTAAATTCGGATCATACAGAATTTGTGGTTCTGGCAGCGCAATACGATCAAGGGTAAATAATTGTATGGCAGCCCTCGTGGGTTATGCTGCCTCTCCTTTTGAGCGAATCTGGGCCTCAAGTCATTTGTGTAGCTGCAGCATCTTCCTGTCCTGAGCCCCCGTCGAAGGGATGCTGCCTCTACCGGGCGTCAGTGGCCCATA
>JAQBUF010000017.1 GCA_027623995.1 Nitrospirota bacterium | reverse complement strand
CTCCGTGACGACCACGGAGACAATTATGATCCAGAAAACCTAACATTCCGAATGGCCAAAGAATGGGGGCATGTCATCTGCTTGGGGAGAAATTTTTCCATTTTTTGTTGCCTGAAAAAACATGAGCTAAAAATGAATCAAACCCTCAGGCTAGGTGGCGAGGGTCAAAGGCTCTTCTTCAGAATGGTAGATGGGGAGGGAGGAAGGAAGTCCAAACAGCTCCAAGAGTTTGCGAATATAGGGAGCCGGATTCAATATTGTCATACGAATACCTTGGTTCCGCAATTTTCGCATGCAGAGAATGATTCGGCCTAACCCTGGGCTGTCAATTCCTAACATCTCCGCGAGATTCAGGATGCTGTGATGACAGTTATTTCGAATCGGAGTAATGACAGGAAGTACGAGGTTGTCATGGGAGGAAAAATGGAGCTGGCGAGAGGGATTGAACCTCCGACCGGTGGTTTACAAAACCACTGCTCTACCACTGAGCTACGCCAGCCCGCTACAGAAACAGAATCATATCATAGAGAGTAGGGTCGGTACAGTCGTCTGGAAAATTGAGAGAAGCGAAAATACGTGAAGATTATTTTTTCTTCAACTTTTGTAGCGCTCCTTAATCCATGGTCAGGAGGACTTTGAGTGTTCCTGATGTGGCTGCACGTTCAATGGCTTCTACTCCTTGGTTGATCGAGTATCGAACTCGGATGAGGGGTTCTACGCTGACCGAGTTTTTTTGAAGGAGTTTTATGGCTTGGGGAAAAGGGCCGCAACGGGAGCCGACTATCGTAATTTCATTGATCACCAGTGAGGTGAAATCGAATGTAGTTTGTCCATGATAGGTTGACTTGAGCACCAGGGTGCCTTTCGGGCGAAGTAGTTGGTTGGCCAGCTTGAGCCCATCCGGCGAACCGGTGGCTTCGATTACAATATCAGCACCAGGTGATACATCTTCGACATTTACAGTTGTCTGAATCCCATGGTGCTTCAGAAGGGCTAGCTTTTCTTGATGCCGCCCAATGATCGTGAGTTGGCAATTGGTTGTCCGTAACACTTGCGCACAGAGTAAGCCTAGTTTCCCGTCTCCGATGACGACGACCCGATCGGTTGGCACAATCGAAACTTGTTCGAGTATTTGGCAAGCTGCAGCTAATGGTTCAATGAAGACGGCCTGATCATTTGAGATCTCGTCTGGCAAGGGATAGAGGTTCTCGACAGGGAGACATAGGAAGTCAGCAAACGCGCCATCTCGTCGATCGATCCCAAGGGTCGTTCGGTTGGGGCAATGGGTGAGGTGCCCAGCTTGGCATGTTGCACAAGTACGGCAGGCGGCGTTGATTTCTCCCACCACTCTTTTTCCACTGAGATATTCATGGCCAGCGGCTTGTTCGACCGTTCCCACGAATTCATGCCCTAAAATCCCTTGAAACCCCATGTAGCCTTTCACCAATTGAAGGTCGGTCGCACACACGCCGGCTTGATGGACACGAATGAGGGCTTCCCCTGGAGGAGGTGTGGGATTGATTTGGTTGGCCTCAAATTGGAGGGCGGAGTCGAGTCGAAGGGCTCTCATGATGATTTGGAATCCTTATAGCTCGTGTTGTGAGTTGATAGTGTTCAATGCTTCAAAATTTTGTTTTTCGTGCGCTGGATTTATGATTTGTTTGGCCTTGTGATCAGAATCCATCTATAAGCGAACGTTCCATTTTGAGTGGCTCAAGGATTTAGAGAGCTCGTCGAAGAGGGTATTAGGGAATCCAGAATTTTTCGCAAAGGGTCCACAAAGGAGTGTCCTTATGGTCTCTGGAATTTACAGCTCGTTATCCGGTTTGGCGTCTGCCCAGACAAAAATCAACGCGGTCGCTCATAACACGGCTAATGCCAACACGGATGGTTTTAAAAAGCATCGAGCGTTGAATCAAGAAGTTCAACCTCAAGGCGGAGTGACGACATCGGTTGAACAGGTGAATACTCCTGGCCCCGCCGTCTTTCGCGAAACGGAAAATGGGTTGACTCAGTTCGAGGGATCCAATGTAGATTTAGGGGAAGAGGCTGTCAATCTTCTCATTGGAAAAAGGTTCTATGAAGCCAACCTTCGCGCCTTGAAAATTCAAAATGATACGGTCGGCAGTGTTTTAGATATTTTAGAATAACTTTCTTCTGGATTCACCTCACTAGTTCCTCAACAATTTTTAGTCTTTCCTCCTAGCTCTCACGAATCTTCTGACAGAAATCTCACAATTGTTTTTTGTGAGTAATCCCTAGATCATTTGGTTGTCAGATTGCTCAAAATTAATGGGAATTCTTCCTCTCCAAAGGGCACGAGGGGCTCTCCTTCCCCATATCCTACTTTCTAAGGTTATTTCTTTACTCACTTGTTTGTACGTCACTGGGTGTTTGTTCTTGCCCAGGTTGGTGCAACTATGCGAAAGTCCAGACGAAATGCTTATTGGGTGGTTCACTGGACTCCCTTTGAAGAGAATAATGGATTTCGTGTAGAATTCATTCAGAGTGGTGTGTGTGCTTGTTGGGCTTCGTACAGGTGTGTGAACCAATTCATTTCTAATCTACTTTGGCCATCAGGACTGATCGGTCTAAGTCCCTCACTTTAAAGGATAATTTCTTATGATCACAAAAACCATTCAGGGATGTGTCACAGTCAAATGCCTCGGCATGTTGACGGCAATCGCCATCGCAGGAAGTTTTGGCAGTATTGATTTCCTTTCTCCATCCCATGCGAGCGGATCGGTGCCTGAAGCTTTTACCCGGGGCTTCTCGGATATTGTTGAAAAAGTCCAGCCTGCGGTGGTGAATGTGGCCGTGAGTGGTCGAGATGCTTCAGGCCCTCGACGATTGCCACCCGGTCCCTTTGGCGGACCTCCAGGTGGTGGACCTCCCGGTGGTGGTGGGCCACCAATGCCCGGGCCTCCAGGTGGTCGGCCCCCTGGACCTCCAGGAATGAGTGCGGGATCCGGTGTGTTGATTAGTCCTGAAGGGTATATCGTCACCAATAATCATGTGGTTGAGGATGCCAGCAAAATCATAGTGACCCTCTTTTCCGGAGAAGAATTTCCTGGAAAAATCATTGGCACTGATCCCAAAACTGATCTTGCTGTGATTAAAATCGAAGGAGCCAATCTGCCTTTCGTGTCATGGAGTAAGGATGAAACACTCAAGGTCGGCAATTTAGTGCTGGCAGTGGGAAGCCCTTTTGGATTGAAGTCTTCCGTGACCATGGGCATCATCAGCGCGTTAGGACGAGGAAATGTCGGCATTACTGAATATGAAGATTTTATTCAAACGGATGCTCCCATTAACCCAGGGAATTCTGGTGGTCCGTTGATTAATATGAATGGGGAAATTGTTGGGATTAATACGGCGATCTTCTCCCGAACAGGTGGATCTGAAGGTATTGGATTTGCGATCCCCGTGGATATTGTCAAAGACATTGCCACAAGTTTGATGCAAAGCGGTCGCGTCGTTCGAGGATGGATGGGCATTGCCATTCAGGAAATGACTCCTGCCTTAGCCCAATCGTTTCAACTCCCGGATACGCATACTGGTGGTGTCCTCATCAGTGAAGTCCATGAGAATGGTCCTTCTGCCAAGGGTGGGCTGCTACGAGGAGATGTGATTCTTGAATATCGTGGCGAGAAACTAAAAGACGTGAATCATCTTCGTCACATTGTTGCTCGAACGCGAGTGGGCGACGATGTCCCGATCATTGTGCTGAGAAATGGCGCAGCAACCACCCTGACGGTACAGGTTGGGGAACGTCCGTCCGATGACCTCTTGGCCCAAAATGGTGGATCCACTCCTCCCCCGGAAATGGAAAAGTTGGATAACGTCCTTTCTGGTTTGACCGTGGAATCCCTTACCCCTGAATTGAAAGGGCAATTGAAACTCTCGGAGCAGACGGCAGGAGTGGTGGTGAAGGAAGTCAAAGCGGGAAGCGCGGCGGAGACAGCGGGTTTGCAACAAGGCGATGTGATTCAAGAGATTAATCGCGAGATAGTCGGGAGTCTCTCGGATTTTCAAAGCATTGCTTCCAAAATTGAGAAAGAATCCTTGGTCGTGTTGTTGTTGAGTCGACGAGGAAATAATTTGTTCGTGGCAGTCAATCCAAAATAAGAGAATTTGAACTTTATCGGAGACTGTGGCCGGGAGCACCCGTCACAGTCTTCAAAGTTTTTGATGTATGGCTGAAGAGTCTCGATTCAAGAAGTGGCTAGATGATACGGTATTTAATCCTCTTGAGGATAAAAAAATGCCGGTCATGCAGCATTTATTCGAGTTCCAGGCTCGTCTGACCAAGATTGTTATCATCGTTGCACTGTTCTTTGTCGGAACATTTTTCTACGCCGATACTCTGGTGCAATGGCTGCGGGTTCCCTTGCAGAACATGTTTGTGCCTGGGGACCTTGCTTGGTCTCCTACTGATCTCCCAAAGATTCCCTTCGTCTTCCTGTCTCCCGCCGAAGCCCTTTGGCAAAACCTCAAAGTCGCTGGGTTATTTGCGCTTGTTCTCGCTACCCCATACATTTTGTGGGAGGTCTGGGCCTTTGTGGTGCCTGGTCTCCATTCGCAAGAACGGCGGTTTGTGGCGCCATTTGTGATTACCAGTGCCGTTGCCTTTTATTTAGGTTTGAGTTTTTCCTTCTTTTTTGTGCTTCCCTTTGCATTGAACTTTTTGATTTCCTATGGGGTGCAAGCAGGATTCATTCCCCAAATATCCATTGCGAGTTATGTTGGATTTTCCCTCTGGTTTTTATTGATTTTTGGACTTGTGTTTGAGGTTCCACTGGCGATTACTCTCATGGCTAAATTGGGGTGGGTGGATGTCCCATTTCTGAAAAAATATCGGAAGTGGGCCTTTCTCGGCGCGTTCCTCTTTGCGGCTATTTTGACCCCAACTCCTGATCCGTTTAATCAATGCCTGATGGCCTTGCCCATGTACTTTTTCTATGAGGTGGGGATTATCAGTGCGGGCTTCTTTAAGAAACCCAAGACTGAAGAAGAAGAGTCCGATGCTCAACAGCCGGCGGAAACGCCAAAGAGTGGATCTGGTGGGTTACGTCCACAAACTGCAGCGGCAGGGACTTCAGGTGGGGATGATGACTACGTCGGCGTGCCTTAGCGGGTTGTGAAAGACATGTGCGAATGATTCAAGCTGCCATCGTGGTTGTGAATAGTAAGATTTTTAACGGGGAATCTCCTGATAAGGGTCGGGCAGATCTTGAGCTGTATTTGAATGATCGTGATATCCAGATCTTGGCCTACGAGATCGTCGCGGATGATCGACAAGCCATTCGCGAATGTCTACTGTCGATCTGTTCGACAATAGCCCCGCAAGTTATTTTGACCATTGGGGGAACGGGAGTTCGTCCCTCAGATTGGACCCCCGAAGCCACGCGGGATGTGATTGATAAAGAGATCCCAGGCATTGCTGAAGTTATGCGTGCGGAAAGTTTGAAGAAAGTGAAAACAGCGATGTTATCACGAGGGACGGCAGGCATTCGAGGATCGATAATTATTGTCAATCTCCCTGGAAGCTCCAAGGGCGCAAAAGAGAATCTCGAAACTTTTTTACCCATACTTGATCATACGGTGGAAAAGGCGTCGAATGTGACTCACTCTATTTCCTAATTAAATTGCACGTATTTTGAAATAATTCGGACGCATTTCTTATTTACAATCAGAATTGGATATAGGAGGAAGATATGGCCGGTGATTTAAAAATGTTTCAGCCTTCACAAAGCAGTGAGGATTCCTGCACCTATATGTGGGCTTGTGCGATTTGTGATGAAAATGAAACCTGCCAAAAAGATAAAGAAGGGCATAGTCGATGGTTGGTCGCCAAACGTATGGAGAAGATCGATTATAAAATCCTGGTGATGAGTAATAAAGGCGGGGTGGGGAAGAGCACCGTCTCGACCAACATCGCGGTTAGTTTGGCGTTAAAGGGTTATGAAGTGGGAATCTGCGATATGGATATCCATGGGCCGAACATTCCCAAGATGGTGGGCGCTGAGGGCGAACGGCTAAAAATTAGTACCGGTGGAGGAATCATTCCTTTCCAGGCCTACAATATGAAAATCGCGTCGATGTCATTTTTGTTGCAGAACTCGGATGATCCTATCATCTGGCGTGATGCCTATAAGTTTGAATTTATCAATCAATTGCTGGGTGGAGTGGAGTGGGGCGATTTAAATTTTCTGATCGTGGACTTGCCGCCTGGAACTGGGAATGAGTCGGTGACTACGATGGATTTGATTGGGGAAGTGACGGGTTGTGTCATTGTCACGACTCCCCAAGAAGTCGCGCTCTTGGATGCACGAAAGTCGGTGACGTTTGTGAGGGATAGCGAATTGCCGATTATCGGTATTGTCGAAAACATGAGTGGTCTGGATTGCCCGCATTGCCACAAGGAAATAGAAGTCTTCCGAAAGGGAGGCGGGGAAGCCTCGGCGCTTGATATGGGCGTGCCATTTTTAGGCAGAATTCCGCTCGATCCTGATATTGTCAAACAAAGTGATTTTGGCGAACCCTATGCGATGTTCAACTCGGATCTGCCGACTGCGGATGCCTTCCATAGTATTGCGAATAAGGTGGATGACTTCTGTAAGAAAAAAGGTTCGCTCGTACAGGTAGATACGAAGAGTCCGTTTAAAAAAGTTAACAAATAATATTGTCGAGAGAAACGATCCCTATGTCTGGTTTAACCCTGCTTCGTGACGCTCAGAAAATTGTCTTGGATGCTTCCTCTACGCTGGGCTGTGAAAAGGTCAGCTTGCTTGAATCTTTAGGTCGTGTGCTGGGCGAAGATATTATAGCTCCCCGTGATAATCCACCGTGGAATAATTCAGCCATGGATGGTTTTGCCGTTCGCTGGGAAGACATTAAAAAGGATCACGAAATTACCAGGCCAGCGGAACTCAAGATTATTGAAGACCTGGCTGCTGGAGCGGTGGCCACCAAGTCCGTGGGGCCTGGTGAAGCCATTCGCATCATGACCGGCGCTCCGGTTCCCGATGGGGCCGATACTGTCGTTCGCGTTGAATTTACCGAACCGTCGGAAACCACCGTTCGAATTTTTCAACCCGAACCGCAGGGTATGAATATTCGCCCAAAAGGTGAGGACGTCAAGGAAGGTGAGTGCATCATTCCAAAGGGTACGCAATTGGGCCCTGGCGAAATCGGCATGTTGGCGATTTTGGCGAAATCGTTTGTGTTGGTGCATCAACGTCCGCGGGTGGCCATCCTATCGACAGGGGATGAACTCGCAGATCTCGATGAAAAGTTTGATGAAAATAAAATCGTCAACTCTAATAGCTATGGCATCGCGGCGGGGGTTCAAGAAGCTGGTGGCATTCCGGTGTTATTAGGGATTGCCAGGGATACCCCGGAATCTTTGAAAGAGAAGATTGCGCAAGGGTTGGGATGCGACATCATCGTATTATCCGGCGGCGTGTCGATGGGAGATTATGATTTCACCAAGGCGGTCTTTGCTGAGTTGGGCGCGGATATGCATTTTTGGAAATTGGCGATTCGGCCTGGGCAGCCCTTGGCGTTCGGGAAAATTCAGGGGAAGTTGGCATTTGGTCTTCCAGGAAATCCGGTCTCATCCATGGTCACGTTTGAGCAACTCGTGCGAGTGGCCATGATGAAATTAGGAGGACATCGACACCTGTATCGACAAACCGTTGAGGCCGTGTTTAAAGAGAAATTTTCAAAACAACCAGATCGCCGACATTTCTTGCGTGGGATATTGGCCCATGAAGATGGTCAACTCACCGTAAAAACTACTGGACCACAAGGGTCTGGCATTCTCACCTCAATGGTGAAGGCCAATGGGCTTATTGATATTGCCGAAGAGATTGAGAAGCTCAACCCTGGGGACACGGTCAAAGTGCAAGTGCTCAGTCGCTTCACGTAAGAGACTGCGTATGGTTGAGCGAATTTCATAGGACAACATCTTTTTTTTCATTCATTATTCAAGTGTCAAAAGAGCATCATATCATGGCACCCTCAATACTTTGCTTTGCTGGCCGTTCCAATAGTGGAAAAACCACACTGATCGAACGAGTCATTCCTGCACTCACTCGTGCGGGCTATCGAGTGGCGACTGTCAAACATGCAGGGCATGGTTTTGAATTAGATACCGAGGGCAAAGATAGTTGGCGACACAAACAAGCTGGAGCCAGTGCGGTGGTGGTGTTGTCGAAAGGCAGCATGGCCATGTTCGCTGACGTGTCTGAAGAAATTAAAGTTGAAGAAGTTCGTGATCGCTATTTGGATAGTGAGATTGACCTCATTATTGCGGAAGGGTGGAAAAGTGAAGGATACCCCAAGATCGCGGTGGTTCGAGAAGAGCTCAGTGAACTCAATACGTCGCTGGATGGACTATTGGCCATTGTCTCTATGAAACCAATCGACGCTCCCGTGCCCTGCTTTGACCGAGATGATATTGAGGGGATCGCCGAGCTGATTGTCCGACATTATCCCAAACCTTCTTCAGCCTGACTATGAATCGAAGGACTGTGACCTTCTTGTTGGTGGCGGTCGGGTTTTTTGCCTTAGCTGGGGCCGCAGCCATTCCCCTCACCAACCATCCAGACTTCTGTGCCTCGTGCCACACTATTCGCCCTTCTGTTGAAAGTTGGAAAACTTCATCGCATAAAGATGTCACCTGCGTGGATTGCCATGTTCGTCCTGGCCTGCATGGCTTTATTGAAGACAAGGTGTTAGCTGGGCTGGGTGATGTGGCCATCACATTCTTTGGTACACCGACTGAACCGCATAACCTTCAAGCCCATGTCACGTCCGAGGTCTGTATTTCCTGCCATCGAGCGATTCTACGAGTTTCAGAAAAACCTCCACGAGATTTACCCTCGCCTGTCAAAGACGTGGGGTTGATTATGAGTCACCGCAAACATATGGAGGCGTTTATTGAACGTGGTGAGGGCGAAGGCTGCACGACATGTCATAGTCGAGTCGTTCATGGCCAGCCAGTCAAAGGCTATCCAATCGTCTTTCCTCGTGGACATATCGAGGTTGACTTAAAACCGCACTATCCCGATCATCCTAAAGATTCGGTATTATGGAAGTCAGCTGTAGCGGATTGCATGCGTTGCCACGATGGAAAATCCACCTATGCTGGCAAGGTGCTCAGTAAGCAATGCGAAACGTGTCATCTGCCTGATAAAATTGGCGACTTTTTGTTTTAACCCTCGACGGTCAACCATACATGTCTTCTCCCATTGTTGAAGTTCGAAACCTATCAAAACGCTTTGGCGATTTTACCGCCGTCGATCAGATTTCGTTTGAAATCCAGCCAGGTGAGACGGTGGGGCTGCTCGGACCAAACGGAGCCGGCAAAACCACGACGTTTCAAATGTTGTTGGGCGTCGTCACGCCCACCGAAGGATCTATCCAGATGTTTGGATTAGACCTCATGACACATCGAGAAACCATTCTTCGGCAAGTGAATTTTTCTTCGACGTATATTTCCATGCCCTTTGCATTGACCGTGGAAGAAAATTTGAAAGTAACCGGAAAATTGTATGGCTTGTCTGATATCAACCGCCGCATCGATGATGTCGTGAAAAAACTTGAAATGGAAGATATTCGAAAAAAACTCACTCGCAAGCTTTCTTCTGGCCAAATGTCAAGGCTCACGCTGGCCAAAGCCGTGATGACCGAACCCAAAATTTTGTTTTTGGATGAACCAACGGCCAGCCTTGATCCTGATATCGCCCACAAGATTAAAGGCTTTCTGAAAGAATATCGCGACACATCGGGTTTGAGCATGTTGTACACGTCGCACAATATGCGAGAGATGGAAGAAATGTCCGACCGCATCATTTTTCTGCAACGCGGAAAGATCGTCGCACAGGGCACGGCGAGTGAAGTCGTGGCTCAATATGATGAAGATGATCTCGAGCAGGTGTTCTTAAAAATCGCCAGAGATGAATAAGGGGTTCCTACGTTTTTCATGAATATTGGTCGAATCAACGCGATGATTTCCAGACATCTCTACCTCTACCGAAGGAGCTTCCCTCGGTTGCTGGAAATATTCTACTGGCCATTGCTGGATTTGGTGGTGTGGGGATTCATCACCATGTATCTCGCGCAAGAAGGAAAAGGCTTGCATGGCGCCGTGACATTTTTTTTAGGCGCACTAATCTTTTGGGATATTCTGTTTCGGGCTCAGCAAGGCATCACCATTTCGTTTCTCGAAGAAATATGGTCTAGAAACCTCATGAACCTTTTTGCGAGCCCTCTCACCGCAGGAGAATTCCTGGTCGCCACCATGGCCATGAGTGTATTCAAAGTGGCGGCAGTCTCGGTGATTATGGCCTTTTCCGCGCTATTCTTTTACTCCTACAACGTGTTCATCATGGGGCTCACGCTCATTCCCTTTGCCTTCAATCTCATTGCCGCGGGCTGGATCATCGGCATTCTCACCATGTCCGTGATAATGCGATTCGGCCAGCAAGCCGAAGTGCTGGCATGGGGATTGGTGTTTCTCTTTCAGCCGATTTCCTGTGTCTTTTATCCGGTGTCTGTCCTTCCATCCTGGCTTCAACCTGTAGCCTTAGCAAACCCCGCCGCCCATGTGTTTGAAGGCATGCGTGACGTATTGCTCAACCAAAACATCCCTTGGGAACACCTTGGCTTAGCCACAGGTCTAAACGCCTTCTATCTCCTCATTATCATTGGAATCTACCAATACACCTTTTCCGTGTGTAAGGAACGAGGGATGTTGGTGCGGGTAGGGGAGTAGTCCTCATGTGAGAGTTGAGGAAAAATTTAAGCCGTTCAATGCAGGCTTGGTAGGTAGAATCTCAGGCAGGGTTTAGCTCTTTGGGTATCAGAATATTTTTCAATCCGATCGAATCAACGTTTGCCACGAATCGTCACCGAACCGCCAAGACCAAATAGTGCATGACCTGTGACAGAATCTTACACTTGATGTCCTAACTCGAACAATGTGCAGAGAAAAACTTAAGAAAGCTTCGCGGGTTTGCCGATCTCGCAAAAGTGATTGCAGGGAACCCCTTTGTGGATGAAAAAGACGTTCAATAAACAGACCGAGTCGCCGTTTGAATGCTGGCCATACACCAGATTTTACAATAGCTTTCAAATTACGGACTCTTGAATCCCAATGGAAAATCTTCTTTTGTTAGTCCAAGAATCCCTCGATACTATTGAATCTCGCAGGGGTAATTTTCGATAAACGGTATAAAGAATTGAAATACCGTTTTAACAATTGTTTCATGCTTTGCTGCCCCCAAAAACTGTTTTTGTGTTGATGCGAAATCTCCTGCAAGGGTACTAGTCCATGGCACGCATCCCTGATTTGGACTTTTTGTTGAATAAAACCCGTCTGGACGCACAAATGATTGTAATTGTGACTCAGACCACCGGAGCAATTTTTCTGGTGGGTTCTGTTCAATACAGTTATGAAAGGCTTCGGCTTCATATTGCTGATGGCTGCATGTCAGATCAAGTTTTGTGCTCGCTTCAGCCATTTTCGATCTAAAAGATCTCATGCAAGATTTAGCTTCAGGGTTTTTCCGAAAAACAGATACATGATCATCATAAATTTCTGGATATATCATGGAATCTAAATACAGAAGCATGATGAATTCTTGTTTCTTTGAATCAGTACTGAAATCCAGATTTTGAGCCTTTACCCCCTGTGACATAAAAAAGAACAATGCAATTGTACCAAGAAACCCCCAACATACTTTCATGATAATGTCCTCCTTTTTGGATTTTTTGTAATTGATTAATGGAATGTCAAACTTGGTCTACCCCTGGAATAGTGGACCATGAATTTAGCATCTTTCAGGCTGGAAGTCTTGCATTGCCACATTTAAAGGGTCGCTAGTCTGCTGTCATAGAAGACACTTATTCCTTTAATCGTTTTAAGCGTGCTTCATCGACGTAGACCCAGATAGTTTTTTCTTGGGCGACGGTTACTGATCCGGGTTTGGCGCCTTTGGGTTTTCGGACATTATTTCGCAAGGTATATATCACCTCGCCTTTTCCGCTTTTCCGTAGATCGCTATAAAACAAGGCCAGTGTTGCGGCATCTTTTAATGTTTCGGGCGGAAGCTGTTTTTTCTTTTCTAGTTCGATGATCACGTGAGACCCAGGTGTTCCTCGGGCATGGAGCCACATGTCGTCCTGCTTGGAAACCTTGAAGGTCACAGCATCATTATCCTTGGCGCTTTTCCCAACTAATATTGAAAACCCTTCTTCTGAGACGTATCGCCGATAGGGTGTGGCTTTTTTGGGTTGTTTTGTGGAAGACGTCTGAGTCTTTGGTATCTTGGGGCTTGGAGTGTCCGGTAGTTTCATCTCGCCACGTTCTGCTGCTTGAAATTCTTCGGTGAGTTTGCTGAGCTCGGCCTGAGCTTGCTCAAGGCGTGGTCGCACTTCACGCTCGGCACCCATGTATTTTCCATGCTTTCGAAAGTAGTCATTGAGATTCCAGGTTGAATCCTTCGAGGGGTCTAACGGGAGGGTGAGCTCCGGGAGTTGTTCGTCATAATAATCAACGAGAGTAATTTCAGACTGTCCTCGTTTTATGTCATGAAGTTGTCCCTTGAGAAGTTCTCCATAGCGACCATATTCGCAATATCGATGGGCTTTCTCAAGGTCTTGAGCGAGTGAATTGACTCGGCGTTGGGCTTTTTTGATGGCTTTGCGGAAGGCCGCGAGTTGCTGGTCTTGGAGCTGTCGTTGGACTTGATTGTGCTCAAGTTCGTGAAAGGTCTCTTCCAGCATGTTTGAGATGGTCAATGGGCGAGGTAAGGAATCTGGTGCGAGGTGCTCATCTGACTCTGATTGGTCTTGCGCCTGTCCTGTGTCAAAGTAGGAGCGGATTCGTTGGGAGGCCTGGGTGTCTGGCTTGAGTGACCGAATCACCTCCTTATCCTGATTCACGAGGAAAAGATTGGCTGAGCGTCCTGTGAGTGCGGCGACGAGATACTGCGTTTTTTGTTTTGCGAAAAGCGTCAACACCACGACTCGATCATCCGGAACCTGCACGACCTGGGCAATTTGCGCGCCGAGGATGTGACTTCGTAAGTACTGACAAAATGAAGGGGGCGTGGTTGGATTTGGCAGACGTTGGGTTAATGCGTGAATGCGCGCGGTTTGCGGGTGGGTTGAGATAAATAGTGTGACTGTCTGACCAGGTGTTCTAATATCAAAGGAGAGAGAATCTGGCAGGGGTTGAGCAATTTTTTGAATTTTCCCCCCAAGCAAAGTGTGCTTGAGTTCGACGAGCACTTGGGAGAGATGGTCGAGGGAAATAGCCAAAGGGAATTTGTACCTTTTACCCAAGGACGTTTTGTGAAGGGTAGTAGGATTTAAATGGCGTTTTTTAGCTGTCGCGTGAAGGTTTTGACGTGCTTCACGAGGTCGGGGTCCTGTTGATACTTCGCGATAATTTTGACGAGAGCACTGCCAACGATCACCGCATCAGCAAAGGCTGCCATTCGTCGAGCATCATCCGGTGTGGCAATCCCAAAACCCACGGCAATGGGTTTTTTTGCTTTTTTCTTGAGCGCGCGAACATTTTTCTCAATGTCGGGTAGCCCTTGTAGTTTGGCGCCAGTGATGCCGGTGATTGAGACATAGTAAATAAAACCTTGAGTTCGTCGAATCACTTCCGTTTTTCGATCGGCCGTACTCGTGGGCGCCAAGAGATAAATCAGGCATGGCCCATTGGCTTGGGTGGCCTTGTGTAAAATATCCGCTTCTTCAGGCGGCATGTCCGGAACGATCACTCCATCAACTCCCGCAGCCACAGCGTCTTGGCAAAACGTTTCTTCCCCCATGGCCATGATGGTGTTGTAGTAGGTCATGAGAATGATGGGAATTTGTGTCTTAGTCCGTAAGGTTTTTACCGTACCAAGAATGCGTCGAAGTGAAGTGCCGGATAGCAGTGCTCGCTCAGCCGCTTTTTGAATGACCGGCCCATCGGCAATGGGATCGGAAAATGGCACGCCGAGTTCGATAAGGTCCGCGCCGGCTTGTTCCAAAGCCAGGACAAGGGCCTCCGTATCAGCCAATGAGGGATCGCCCGCCATGATGTAGGGGATCAGCGCCTTCTCTTCCTTGGCAGCAAGGGATTTAAATGTTTCAGCGATTCGATTGGGTGAGGCCATCATGGTTATAAAGGAATGCCGCGCATGCGTGCGATTTGGTTGACATCTTTATCCCCACGCCCTGAAAGGTTCATGATGAGGATTTGATTTTTCTTCATGGTCGGAGCGAGTTTCACGACTTCGGCCACGGCATGAGCACTTTCCAATGCCGGAATAATGCCTTCTTCACGAGACAGCAAGTCAAACGCTTTCAGAGCTTCTGCATCATTTGCTGAGGTATAACGAATGCGGCCAGTATCATGATGCATGCTATGTTCGGGACCAACTGCAGCGTAATCGAGGCCAGCAGAAACTGAATTGGTGAGATTGACTTGTCCATCTTTGTCTTGCAGGAGGTAGGTCATGGTCCCATGGAGGACCCCTGGACTTCCTCCGGAAAAACGTGCGGCATGTTTGCCACTGGTCAGTCCATGTCCCCCGGCTTCGACACCGACCATTTGAACTTTTTTATCCCCAACAAAAGGATAAAACAGCCCAATACTATTGCTTCCACCGCCGACACAGGCCACTAAACAATGCGGGAGTCTTCCCTCGGCCGCAAGAATTTGTTTACGGGCTTCACGTCCTATGATTGATTGAAAGTCACGGATCATCATGGGGTAGGGGTGGGCTCCCAACACGGAGCCTAGCAAGTAATGGGTGGTCCGAACATTGGTCGTCCAATCGCGCATGGCTTCGCTAATGGCATCTTTGAGGGTTCGGCTGCCAGCAGTCACTCCTGTGACTTTTGCTCCAAGCAATCGCATGCGAAAGACATTCAACGCTTGGCGTTCCATGTCTTCCGTGCCCATATAGATTTCGGCTTCAAGCCCAAGCATGGCGGCCACAGTAGCCACAGCGACACCATGTTGCCCCGCACCGGTCTCTGCAATGATTCGTTTCTTCTTCATGCGCTTGGTCATCAGCATTTGACCAACGGCATTATTAATCTTATGCGCACCGGTGTGACAGAGGTCTTCGCGCTTCAGGTACACCTTGGCCCCGCCTAACGTTTTGGTGAGTTGCTTGGCGAAGTAGAGCGGGGTTGGTCGTCCGACATAGTGTGTTAAGCAGTCCTGAAGTTCTTTTTGAAAGGTTTTGTCTCGACGAACTTGGGCATACACTTCTTCAAGTTCCAGCATCGCCGGCATGAGGGTTTCAGGAACATACTGTCCCCCATACTTGCCGAATCGACCGCGTTTGTCAGGAATGGATGGCATGAGTGCTGATATACAATCCGTTACGTCTTAATCCCGTCAATGGATGGGAGAGGTTTCTTTCGGAGATGCGCAGTATAACTATTGGTTTGGGCATGAAACAAGTTTCACTGCTTGAATAAATGCTTGAATTTTAGCAGGATCTTTCTTCCCTGGACTGGCCTCGACCCCACTACTGACATCGACGCCATAGGGCTGAACTTGGAGGATGGCTTCTTGTACATTTTCTGGCGATAATCCTCCAGCCAGTAAAAATGAAAATGACCCCGCCGCTTCTTTTGCCAAGGTCCAATCTGCGGTTTTTCCGGTTCCGCCATAGGCCGCGTCCGAAAAGGTATCCAGCACAAACCCTCGAACTCGGGCTCGGCCCTTGTACTCGGCCATAGCCATTAAAGTATGACGATCACGTAATCTAATTCCTCGAATAACTGGACGACCTAGAGATTCACAATAATCCGCAGTTTCATCACCATGGATTTGCGCCAGGGCCAAACCACATTCATCCATAATGTTTCGAACAACCTGCGCCTCTTCATTGACGAACACTCCAATGGGCAACACAAACGGGGGCAAATTGCCGATGATGGTTTTCACGACATTAGGTGAGACATGACGAGGACTCTTTTTATAGAAGACAAAGCCTAGTGCATCGGCTCCGGCATCAACTGCATGCAATGCGTCGATGGGGTTGGTAATACCGCAAATTTTGATTTTACAAGTATTCATAATCCACTGATCACGGTGATCGACCGAAGTCTTGGTCGACTAAATCCAGCGGGGGCCTTGAGTGACTTCCTCTTCTTCGCTCTCTGTTTGTGGAGTTGGCAAGAGGCTTTGAATTTTTTCTCCAATATTTTTGGCACGCACCAGTGATTCGCCCACGAGCATGACCTTGGCTCCCGCTTCTAGAATCTCTAACACATGCTCTCTTGTGTGAATGCCGCTTTCACTGACGATGATCTTATCGGCTGGGATGCGCTTGGCCAGCCTTGCCGTGATGCTCAAATCCGTTGAAAAAGTTTTGAGGTCCCGGTTATTGATTCCAATAAGTTTCACCTGAGGCACACGTTCCAACACAGTATCGAGTTCGCGTTCATTGTGTGTTTCAATGAGCACATCGAGTTTCAAGCCTTTGGCTGTGGCATAAAAGTCTTCCAGTTGCCATCGGTCGAGGGCGGCGGCAATTAGGAGTACGGCATCAGCCCCGTAGGCACGGGCTTCGTAGAATTGAATATCTCCGACCATGAACTCTTTGTTTAACGCGGGTAACCCCACGTGCTCTTTGACTTGTTCGAGATAATCCAAACAGCCCTGAAAAAATTCTTGATCGGTGAGGACGGAGACTGCCGCCGCTCCATGATCTTTGTAGGCCTGGGCAATTTCCACAGGGTTAAATCGATCCTTGAACTCAGGGCGCATGAGCCCTTTGCTTGGGGAGGCTTTTTTGACCTCGGCAATCAGGGCCGGGGCGGTGGGTGTGTAGGCATCTTCTAAGGCTTGAATAAACCCTAATGGTCCGGGCTGATCGGCAATTTTGCTTTTGAGACTGATCAGATGCCCACGGCTTTCCTTTCGACGTAATTCAGCGATCTTATGTTCGATGATTCGATCGAGAATCATGTGGCACCCTGAATGGTAAATTTGACCAGTTGTTCAAATTTCTCCTGTGCGGCTCCACTGTCTAGGACTTCGGATGCCCGCTCATATCCTTCTTTCAGGGTTTTAGCTTTCCCACTTGCCACAAACGCCGGAGCGGCATTGACCAGGACGATGTCGCGTTTTGGATTGCGTCGGCCTTTCAGAACGTCTTTGATGATCACGGCATTTTGTTCCGGTGTGCCGCCTGTTAATTCCCTAGGATTCACTTTTTCTAATCCAAAGTCCTGAGGGGATATATGATAGCTGGAGATGCGACCGGCTTTGCCTTCAGAGACATAAGTGAAATCGGTGAGCGTAATCTCGTCCAACCCATCCTTCCCATGGAGCACAAAGCAATGTTGAGTGCCTAAACGAATCAACACTTGCGCGAGTTTTTCTGTGAGTGCTTGATCATAAACCCCGAGCACCTGAATGGTGGCTCCTGCAGGATTCGATAACGGCCCAAGAATGTTCATCATCGTTCGAATGCCCATGTCGGCTCGTGGCTTGGCACAATGCTTCATCGCGCCGTGATAGAGCGGGGCAAATAAAAACCCAATACCAACTTCATTCACGCAGGCCTCTACGCGCTCTGGTGACAGATCAATGTTCACGCCAAGGGCTGATAAGACGTCAGCGCTTCCTGATTTGGATGACACGGACCGATTGCCATGTTTGGCGACGGTCATGCCGCCACCGGCGATGACAAATGCTGCGGCGGTTGAGATGTTGAAGGTGTTGGCTCGATCCCCGCCAGTGCCACAGGTATCCACCACGATTGGAGCGCCCACATGGATGCGAATGGCCATCTCTCGCATGGCTTTCACCGATCCCGTGATCTCTTCTACGGTTTCGCCTTTCATGCGAAGGCCCATGAGATAGGCAGCTATCTGCGAATCAGAAGCCGAGCCTTGCATGATGTGAAGCATGACTTCCTGCGCTTCTTTTTCTGTAAGGTGACCACCATCGGCGATTGTATTGAGGGCTTCTCTAATCATCATCACTTCTCGTACTAGGCCGATTGAGGGTCATCATTTGAGGGATCGAGTTTGAGAAAGTTTCTGAGGAGATCCATGCCGGCTTTGGTGAGAATTGATTCTGGATGAAATTGAACTCCTTCGGCTCCAGTAGGCAAGTGGCGGAGTCCCATGATTTCCCCAGCATCGGTCATGGCGGAGATTTCAAAATCGCCGGGGAGGGTTTCTCGGTTCACTATGAGCGAGTGATAGCGTGTCGCTTCAAAAGGATTCGGGAGTCCAGCAAAGATCGTTTGGTCATCGTGACTCACCATCGAGGTCTTGCCATGCATCAAACGTTCTGCTCGAATGATTTCTCCACCAAAGGCATGGGCCAATGATTGGTGCCCAAGACATACTCCGAGGAGGGGAACTTTTCCGGCAAAGTGCTGTATGACTTTCACCGAGACTCCTGCTTCTTTCGGGGTGCATGGGCCAGGAGAAATGACGATACGTTCGGGATTGAGTTGTTCGATCTCTTCGACGGAAATCTTATCATTTCGATAGACATGAATATCCGCACCTAACTCCCCAAAGTATTGCACCAGGTTGTAGGTGAAGGAGTCGTAGTTGTCGATCATTAATAACATTAATATTACCGTGAAGCGTGAAGCGTGAAGTGTGAAGCGTTAAATAGATAGGTGTGATGCGTGATACGTAATGCGTGAAGAGGCCCGAGATGTATTCTTAAGTTTTTACTCATTACGCATCACGCCTTACGCATCACGCATTTATTCTAATCCCTGCTCAGCCACTTCGATACCGCGCATCATGGCGCGCGCTTTATTACAGGTTTCTTCATATTCGGTGGTCGGATCAGAGTCAGCCACGATTCCAGCTCCTGCTTGTACAAAGGCCTGCTTGCCTTTGATGACCACTGTGCGAATGTTAATACAGGTGTCCATATTTCCAGAGAAACTGAAATATCCCACCGCACCGGCATAGGGTCCGCGTTGAGTGGGTTCGAGTTCTTCAATGATTTGCATGGCGCGAATTTTTGGCGCGCCAGAGACTGTTCCTGCGGGGAAGCAGGCCTTCATGACGTCATACGCATTCTGGTCATCCTGCAACGTACCCGTCACTTGCGACACAATGTGCATCACATGGGAATATCGCTCGACGGTCATAAACGAATCAAGTGTGACGGTTTGAAATTTGGCCACTCGTCCGACGTCGTTACGTCCGAGGTCCACCAGCATCACGTGCTCGGCTCGTTCCTTTTCATCAGCAAGGAGTTCTTCTGCCAGAGCCTGGTCTTGAGCTGCGGTGACGCCGCGCTTGCGCGTGCCCGCGATTGGTCGAACCACAATTTTGTCTTCTTCGCATCTGACCAAGATTTCAGGTGATGATCCCACCAATTCCACTCCGGCGATACGAAGATAGAACATATATGGGGACGGATTGATTACGCGAAGTGCGCGATAAATCTCTAAGGGCGTCGTCCGAATCTTCGTCTTCCATCGTTGCGAGACGACAGCCTGGACGATATCTCCTGCTTGAATGTATTCCTTTGTACGCCGTACCATTTTTTCAAAAGTGGGTTGCGTCATATTCGAGGTGAATTTTGGAGTTTGTGTGCGTTGAGTTGTGGTTCGTCGGGGAAGTGGCTTTCTAAGTTTGGCAATAATTTTTTCTATTCGAGTGGTGGCGTCGGTATAGGTTTTCTTTAGCGATGATTTGGCATGTGAAGTAATCGAGGCATTGGCCACAACCTTGATGGTATGTGCGACGTTATCAAAAATCAGTAAGGTGTCTGTGAGCAGAAAGGCCATCAAGGGCAGATGTTCGGAATCCTTGGGGTGTGCTGGAATAGGTTCAAAATAGCGCACCACGTCATAGCCGAGGTAGCCCACGGCCCCACCCACAAACCGGGGTAGCCCTGGGACTGAAACCGGCTGAAATTCAGCCAACATATTCTGAATATGTTGAAGGGGATTCGTCCCTAAAGGAATTGTTTGGGTCTTGCGTCCCTTTTTAATCTTCAGCTTACCGCGCTCTTCCCAAATAACCTGAGTGGCACTGCTCCCTAAAAATGAATAGCGCGCCCAATTCTCACCACCTTCAATACTCTCAAACAGGAAAGCGGTATCCCCGGTATTGATTTTGGAGAAGGCACTGACGGGGGTTTCCAAATCCGCCAAGATTTCTCGATACACCGGCACCAAATTTCCTTGGCCCGAGAGTTGGCAGAAATCCACAAAACCCACTGAATAACAAGGTTTTTTCATGATTGGCACGGTATCATGCAGGTTTAAAACAAGTCAATAAAAGCGGTGGGATTGACTGCGTCGAAAAGGGGAAACCAACAATATGGTAGAGAACACAGGTGAGCCAGGTATCAGATTGAACCGGAGATGAAAACTGAGAGGAATAATGTAGGATTTATTGTTGAAGCCAAGATTACCCACATTTTTGTTTGCCGATGGCGCGGGCTTCGGCGTCGTCGATGACGGGTTGCACATCGAGATCCATGATGTGATTCCAATTAACGGCCCAACGCGCAAGGGCTTGCGCATTGTTCGTTTCCAGAATGGCGATGCCTGTTCCGCCCCCGAGATTATGCCATCGCCCAATGAAGGTGATGTTCTCGCCAAGGTCGGCAAGATCGTCGGTTTGAGTCATCTGCGAAAAGGCTTGGAGGGCCTGGTGTCGTTTGTCAGGATGAATAGAGTAGGTCACCATAAATTTCATGACGATGCTCCTTAGAGATATAATGCCAAACATGGATATTTGTGGGATGTAGGATTTGTAGCACCAATACATTTTAAAAATCAAAACACGTGAGTTTGGCGGCAATAAATACTGAGGTGTAAGGGGATTCCTTATTTCTAGGGACATGATACAGTGAGATGGTTGTGTGGATGAGACACCATTAGACGAAAGCGTACCATGCCGTTGCTGAAAATTGCCCGCCTTGGGCACCCGAATATTCGAAGTGGGGCGGATGCTGTGTTGGTTGAACAGTTACAACTGCCTGCCATCCAGCATTTTATTGATGATATGATTGCGACCATGCGTGATGCCCATGGAGTGGGGATTGCCGCCCCACAGGTGCATGTGTCCCAGCAAATCATTGCTATTGAAGTCTCGCCTGAGAACCCACGATACCCTCACCAAGCTGAGGTTCCTCTGATGGTGTTAGTGAATCCGAAGATCGTTGAGCATGGTGAAGACTCAGATCAAGGATGGGAGGGCTGCCTTAGCGTGCCGGATTTACGTGGCCTGGTTCCCCGATGGGCTCGTGTCTCCGTGAAAGGTCTAGATCGACATGGCCAAAAGGTTCGGTTTGATGCCGAAGGTTTTCATGCACGGGTCGTCCAACACGAAATTGACCATTTAAATGGCCAGGTGTTTTTAGACCGTTTGCCAGATCTGTCATCGCTGACACATTTACGAGAGTATGAGCAATATTGGAAACGATGAATCTGGCTAGGATGCTGAAGGGGTTTTCATGAAAATTATTCGGTTTCAACCTTCGTCGGGTGCCATTTGCTATGGAGAGCTGGTCGATGAGACGTCAGCACGACTGATAGAGGGAAATCTTTTCGAAACATTTACCGTGACCGAGCAGATTGTTTCAGTGGTGAAATTGCTGGCTCCAGTAACCCCACCGACGATTCTCTGCATTGGACTGAACTATCGGCAACATGCTGAGGAGACGGGGGCCAAGATTCCAGAACATCCCGTGTTGTTCATCAAGGCGAGGAATGCTCTCAATAATCCTGGCGATGCTATTGTGATTCCCAAGGTGGCACCTGGCCAGGTGGATTATGAATGTGAGTTGGCCGTGATTATCGGGAAGACTGCCAAAAATGTTTCTCCAGATGAAGCCTTGGATTATGTGTTGGGCTACACGTGCGCTAATGATGTGAGCGCACGACGTTGGCAAAAGGAAGGTGGAGGCAAACAATGGTGTCGGGGGAAGTCCTTTGATACGTTTTGTCCGCTTGGCCCCTGCATAGTCACACCCGATGACATTCCTAACCCAAATAATCTCAAAATCACCACCACACTCAATGGCGAAACCATGCAGGATTCAACGACCGCCGATATGATCTTTGATGTGCCAACGTTAATTAGTTTTCTGAGTGAAGGGACCACTTTATTGCCAGGCACGGTAATTTTAACAGGGACTCCGCAGGGTGTAGGGTTCGCGCGAACTCCGCCAGTGTTTCTTAAAGCTGGTGACCAGGTCAGTATTGAAATCGAACACATCGGGGTTTTGGCTAATCCTATTCAAGAAGAATCGTAACATTCCTTCCTTTTCCTTCTTAAAATGTCCGGTTACAGTGCAGCCACTGTTTGCATCTTCGTAGGATCAGGGAACCATGAATTTTCTGATAATGAATGATGCGTAAAACATATATCGATAAAGAAAGGCCTTGTCATGAACCTTGCAGAATTATCTCAACAGGACTTTAAGGCGTTGGTGAATGGACTTGTGGATGATCGGTTATGTGAATTGTTGGGTGATCCGGATTTGGGCTTACCTCTGGATGAAACCGTACGGGCACGGTTAAAAGAATCGTTGGCTTCTTCGGATCGTGTCACTGGAGATGATATTGCTGAACAACTCGGGCTACGGTGGTAACGAGATATGGCATGGTTTAGAGTAGCCTATCTGCCTGCGGTTATTGAAGATCTTCGGCATATCGATCAAGGCATTGCGCAACGTCTTTTTGAGAAGACGAAGTGGCTTGCTTCGAATGTTGATAATCTACGGCATGAACCTTTGGCGTCCGACTTGCCCACCCTGTCTCAGTATGCCGTGGCAGACTGGCGTATTCTGTATTCTATTGATCGGGAAGATAACGTCGTCGACATTCATCGGATCAGTCGCCGCCAAGAGTTGTATCGACGAGGTCTACTATGAAACTCAACTTCTTGCGTGCTGTTTTCTCAACAGCACTGTGAAAATTGGAGAGGATGGACAGGTGAGGATCCCGGGCCCCTACGGAATTTCATAGGTCCCGGGATGAGAATCGCTGCGTAATTGCTATGGCGTTGAGTTAGCTTTGACATCCAATACTTTGACATCAAAAAAAAGTTTTTTCCCGGCTAAGGGATGATTGAAATCTAAGACGATCATTTTCTCTTTGACTTCTTTGACCGTTGAGCGAATCACCTGGCCGTTGGGACTTTGACCTTCTAATTGCATGCCAACCTTTCGCGCATCAGCTGGAATTTGTTCAATAGGAATTTCTTTGACCCGTTGTTCATCTACTTCGCCATAACCGTTTTTAGGCTCAATGATGACCTGTTTACGTTCCCCGGGCTTCATCCCTAACAATGCCACTTCTAAACCAGGAATGATTTGCTGCGTGCCTTGGGTGAAATTCAAGGGATCTCCGCCCACGTTGGTATCCAATACATTTTTGTCTTCCAAGGTCAGGGTGTATTCCAGCGACACGAGTTTTCCATCGGAAATCGGTAAGCTATCGCCATTCCCTGGAGCTTCGGCTAGGGCAATACTTGGAACCATGGTGACGGAAAGCATAAACGCACATACGGCCCTCAATGCCATTTGAGGTAAAGACATAAGACTGCTCCTTCGCAACAATTAAAAGGTAAACACGATAGACTGGAAAGGATCGCGGCTCTTGGCCGAGAAGACGAAAAGGCGAGCGGTTCCAAGGTTTCAATAATACTTAAATTGTAACAAAACAACATTTGAGTTCGCTATGAGAAACGCCCCAGTTTCATGTTTTTTACAAAATTTTGTGGAGACTCTTGGGTTGTTAAGAGCCTACCCCTCCTTAATGCACCCCTTGAAGGGTGGCCCAGACACCTTGTCCAAGATTTGTAGCTGCCGAGTAGCTCTGCCGAGCCATTCGGGAAGCCAGCCCCCAGGTTGATGGGGAGAACAGGACATGTTTTGCAATCTTGGGAATGTGGATAATCTCAAATCCGCCAAGGACCGCAGACAGATCATCATCGACCCCATCGGATACGCCTTTAATGGCCATGCACCGAATTCCTCGTTCACGGCAGAGTGCCGCGATGGTTTGGCTTTCCATATCCACGCCGATGGCCTGACTGGTGGCTGATACTTCGCCTCTGGCTTTAGGAGTCAATACTGGTTTGGAAACGGTGACTAATGGCCCAAGATGAAAAGAGATGCCTTGTTTTGTGAGGGCTTGGTCGGCATGTGCCGAGAGGGTGTTGTCCAGGGTCTGCACGATCAGGTCCCCAACCACCACCTTAGAATGAAGTGCTCCTGCCAAGCCGCAGGAGATCATGAGCTCGGGTTTATGATTATAAAGAAAGCGCGTGACGCGTTCCTTGGCAATTGAGGGAATCATTCCTGATAAACAGAGGCGAACGTCATGTCCATTCAGGGTTGCCCCCCATATTTGATCCTCTGGGTCCACCAACGTCATATTCAGTTGGCGACAGACTTCACGAACTTCCCATTTCACTTCAGCAACTAATCCTATTCTCACAATACCTCTCCTTTATTGGCATAGCCATTGTTTCTCACCCATTCGGTCATCTGAATGATGATCGTTGAATGAGGTATTTGGGGAAATTTCAAATGTTCGATCACATTCTTATTAGCATATCGTATTGGAAGCCATGCCGTGATGATGCTATTTCATGGCATGGGAAAGAGAATATGTTGTTCGGTTACTGTCGGCACCTTAATCCAAGTTGTGAGATGCCAGACTTTCTTGAGGTCGAGGCCAATGCCAAAAAATTGGATCGGAGATTAAGAAGTCTAGGTATTAGGTCCAGATAAAAAAGCGAGATAGCCTTGGCAGTGAATATGGAAAAAATTCTAAGGAAAACGCCTCAACGTCTTCGGATATTTCGCGACACATCGTACACTCATTCTTCCTATAAATCTATGCCCTCTTTGGCAACATCATTCAGACTGGTGTGGAGCGAAGTCGAAACAAATATTTGGGCTGTTGAATATTTCAGGGCCATATAAATGAAATTTATGGTAATTTCGGCCTCAGGTAGTAAAACTAGACTGAAATTTGTGACCATGATCACATTATGTTGGATCGAGAGTTTGCTAGAAAGGTGAATTCGGTTGGGCTGGGTCGAATGGCGGAGTATTAAATTTGGCAATAAATAGCGAGAAATTTTACGACTAGGTAATCAAGGGGCTTGTATGCAGATTCGGCGTAAAGATAATCACCGTAAAGTTATGCTGTTACCAAATAGCGCTATGCGAATCTCGCAAGGATGGTTGGTTCCAATCTTCTCAGACTTTCCAGACGATTTATTTATCACCTATTTAGACAACATTTGGGAGTTGGTTGCTCAGGATAGTGAGTTGCCAATGGACGCTCCCTCCCTTTCGCTACGAGCCTTTGATCAGTACTTTGGAATGGCTCATCAAAACTAACCCGTCTCTTTCAGAAACCACAGTAACGTTTCTCTGGACTCTATAATTCTTTTTGGGAATTAGAGGCAGAGTTGTCAATTTCAAGATACCCGTTCGCTCGCCATACCAGTAGGAGCACGGGAAGGCCCATGAGGGCTGTGATGATGAAAAAGTTTGAATACCCGATGCTATCGACCATTGTGCCCGAGTAGCCACCTAGAACTTTGGGGAACAAGGTCATGAGAGAACTAAAGATGGCATATTGCATGGCGGTGAATTGAATGTTTGTGAGGCTGGAGAGAAACGCGACAAAGGCCGCGCTAGCTAATCCTGCGGACAAGTTATCAATGGAGATGACAAGGTAGAGCATTTCGAGATTGTGCCCCATCGAAGCGAGTACCATAAAAAGAAGGTTGGTGGCGGCTGAGAGAAGGGCTCCTAAGAATAGGATGCGGATCACACCATACCTCACTGAAAGAATCCCGCCCAGAAAACCCCCGGCGATGGTCATTAATAGCCCGAAGGTTTTTACCACACTCGCAATCTCAATCTTGGTGAAACCCATATCTTGATAAAACACGTTCGCGATGACCCCCAGAACAATATCGGAAATCCGATAGACCCCAATCAGCGCCAGAAGCCATAGGGCTGATTTCACACCATAGCGTTCAAAGAAATCTTTCACTGGAGCCACGTAGGTGTGCTCCATCATGTGTCGGTTCACCATGCCCATACGAATCATAACTGTGGAGATCAGCCATGCCACAAGCACTCCCGTTGCCAGTCTGAGTGTTTCGACGAGAAAGGCGACGAAATGTTTGGAGCTAAAAACTTCTGTGAGTCTATTGGTGAAGTCTTCCGCGAGGTTGGCCGTGTAGTAGAACGTGAGAATGAACCCAGTGACAGCGGCCACAAACATGAGCAAAAATCCTACATAATCTTTGGTTGAGTGGGCGGTTGATGGAGGTCGATGCGTCTGTGGTTCTGGGATGACAAGTGTCGTACCCACACCTATGAGCATTGCCAGCGCCATGATGCAATAGGACCACTGCCAGGCCTCGTAGTTATAGGCATCCTGAGTCGACCCGAAGGCGCTTGCGAGAAATAGGGCACCGGCACCAGCCACCAACATGCCGATGCGATAGCCTGCGATATAGGTTGATGACATTATGGCTTGTAGTAGGCTATCTGCGGATTCAATGCGGTATGCATCAATGACGATATCTTGCGTGGCAGATGAAAACCCAAGCAGCACGGCGGCTAGTGCCATGAGTGTTAGGCTGGATTCTCCCTTTGCAGGATCGATGAAAGCCATGCCTGCAATGGCTGCAATGATGGAGCATTGTGCCAGCAACATCCATCCTCGTCGTCGGCCAAACATCTTTGTCAGAACTGGAAGAGGTAAGGTATCCACGAGAGGAGCCCAGACGAACTTGAAGGAATAGCCTAGCGCGGCCCAACTAAAAAAGGTGACTGCGGCCCGTTCCACTCCGGCTTCACGTAACCATAGGGATAAGGACGAAAAAATTAAGAGAAGGGGAATCCCGGCTGAGAATCCGAGAAATAGCATGGCCATGACTCGTGGGTCCAAAAAGGCACGCGCAGAATCAGACCAACTCTGTTGGGAGGCGGAACTCATGCTTTGAAGGTGTCCTTGTTTCTATAGGATAGCCGAGGTACCACTCTGTGGCCAGTTGGAAAGTTTAGAGGCCAGCAAGTCTGGTGAAATATATATGGTCTACATCCCTGGAACTCATCCGTCCGGTTGAGTCTGCCGGAAATGATTCCTTCAATTAAACTGTTCCCATCCTTATCCTTTAACGGTAAAATACGCCATGCTGCGATTATTGGCACGATTGCTCCGAGTCCTAAATTCTGAAACTAATCCTGGGCAGATTTCTCTAGGTTTTTGCTTGGCCATGGTAGCGGGGCTGACGCCATTCGTGAGTCTGCATAATCTGGTCGTGCTCCTGCTCATCTTGATCCTCCGTGTGAACCTCTCGGCCTTTCTCCTGGGGGTAGCAGTTTTCTCAGGATTAGCGTATCTACTGGACCCGTTGTTTCATTGGAACGGGCTTCAGATCCTGACCGCTTCTTCGCTTGAAGGTCTGTGGACTTCTCTCTATAGCACCACTCTTTGGCGTTTGGCTCGCTTTAATAACACCATCGTGATGGGAAGTGTCGCTTTCTCCCTCGTGCTCTTTGTTCCTCTGTACGTTCTCTCCAATAGTTTGGTACGGCGCTACCGTGAGCATGTATTGGCATGGGTCGAAAAAACGCGACTCATGCAATTTTTCAAGGCTAGCAAGGTGTACCACTTGTACCAATCTCTGCCCCATCTTGGAGGTGGCGGATGACCCAACCGAAGACCGGTATGATTCGCTGGTGGGGACTGGGCGTCTTTGTCGTTTTTGTCGGGGCGATGGGCTTACTTTGGCTCTTGGTCGTGGATGGGCTGGTGAAAACCAAAATCGAAGAAGAGGGGACCGCAGCGGTTGGGGCGAAGGTCGAGCTGGGGGCTGCCGACCTTACATTGTTCCCAGCAGGCTTGGCACTGACACGTCTCCAAGTTACCAATCCTGATGAGCCAATGACGAACTCGGTAGAAATCGCGAGTCTCACCATGAACTTGGATGGCCTGCAATTGTTACGGCGCAAGGTCATCATTGATGAGATGACTGTCGAAGGCGTGCGGTTTGGGACGGCTCGGGCGATCTCAGGGGCAATTGATGATCGGGCGCAAAGTGCTGCTGTTGGTCAATCAAAAGAGGATTCGACGTTTAGTCTGCCCCCGCTTGAGGTCCCGAATGTGCAACAGATTTTAGAGCAAGAAGATCTTGAAACGTTAAAACTCATTCGAGCCATTCAGGAGGATATTCAGCGGGAACGTGAGGTTTGGAAACAACGCCTGGAGACCCTGCCTGGGAAAGCGGAATTTGCCAAATATCAGAAACGCATTGAAGGCCTGAAGTCATCGACCAAAGGAGGAGTCGGAGGAGTGCTCGGTAGCGTGGAAGAACTCAAAGCCATCAAGCAGGAGATTGAACAAGATCTCGAAAATTTGAAATCGGCCCGAAAGGAGTTCAATGAAAAGGTGGCCTTATTGAATCAGCGTATGGCGCAGGTTCAGACCGCCCCGCAACGTGATGTGCAACGGCTCAAAGAAAAATATAGTTTGTCTCCGCAAGGTTTGGCGAATCTTGGCCAAACCTTATTGGGAAAACACATTGGGGAAAAGCTCAAAGACGCTTTTGCCTATTATGAGATGGTGCAGCCGTATCTTGAGGGTATGGAGGCCGAGGGTGGTTCGACCAAGAAACAATCCGGTCCGATGCGGGGCGAGGGCGAGGATATTCATTTTAAGGAACATGAACCTTTACCTGAATTTTTAATTCGTTTGGCTAAAATATCATTGCTTTTAGATATCGGTGAATTAAGCGGCCGAATCGAAAACCTTACTCCGAATCAAGGCATCCTTGGCCTTCCGCTTACCTTTGCGTTTGCTGGAGAGCAGTTGAAAGACCTTCAAGATGTCACAATTGAAGGGGTCTTGGATCATCGTGATGCAGTTCAACCTCAAGATACTATACAATTTCGTGCGAAATGGTATCGAATCCAGCCTGTCGCCTTGTCGACTCAACCGAATTGGCCCGTGGCGCTTAACAATGGATTTTCCGATGTGACGGTGAATGCGGAATTGCGCGGTCAAGCCATTACGGTTACCGGAATTACCCAATTGTCATCGCTTCAAGTCTCAGCAGGAAAACCGGGTGATACCAATCCGTTGACGAAAGCCTTAAGTGGCGCGGTTTCAGATATTTCAACGCTCTCGGTGCAAGCTGACGTGACAGGAACCCTTCAGCAGTATGAGGTACAGATTCATTCCGAACTCGATCGCCTCTTGAAAGACGCGGCGGGCAAAATGGTAAAAAACCTAGCAGCGAGTTTTGGAAGAGATCTGCAGTCCGCCATTTCCGCTAAGGTGACTGAACCCCTCAAGAGCCTCACCAGCTCCTTTGGTGGGCTGGATTCCCTTGGCGGTGACCTGACCAGCCGATTGACGAAAGAAAATAATCTACTGGAAGGTTTGCTTAAAGAAGGTCTGCCCAAGAAAGTCCTACCCAAAGGACTCACTGACAAACTCCCAGGTGGGTTGAAGTTGCCGTTTTAGGGCACAGTCTAGAATTCGAAAAATTTTACGAATTTAAATAGTCCCCAAGAATCCCTCGGCTATGTTCATCATCATGACAATAGACGCAGAGGTTTTCCCAGTTGGAGCCATTGGAGGGATTGTTGTGGTGGTTGCCGTCTTTATGATGGACGGTGAGCAGATGTTTATTGGTGAGATCGAATTCGCGAGCGCATTTCGCGCAGATCAAACCATGAATCTTCAGTGATTGTTCGCGATAGGTGGGTTTGTTAACCTGTTGTTGTTTGAGTTCTTTGACGACTTCGTCTGCTGGGCGGTTACTTTGAGGCTTTTGCAGCCGTTGTAATTTGTGCCGACCTCTGTAGGGACTACTCATGGTTCAGATTCTTTCCTTTGCTTCCCTCTATTCTACCTTAGTTCTAGTCACCTCCGCATCCTCCTCCACAACTCGATCCACAGCCGCTTCCGCAGCCACCAGTACTTTTTCGCGTTCCTGAGGTGGATACGGTTTCCAAACGCTTGGGAGGGTCTTGCCGATTAGGCACCCAAATCCAACCAATCTGTTTAGCACAATAGGGAGCGCCGTCTCCATCTTGAGGATCAAGGGTATAGGTAAACCCATCGGGTATATTCACTATCGTATCCAGCGCGAACAGCAAGGGGAGTCGAGTCGGGGAGTGAGGATCTATGCCTTCTCGTGTACAGACGAGATGCCAAGCACGTTTCAATCCTTTCTGCGCATCGGCTTCGCTGGGCATGGCTTCAGCCGGCGTATGATGGAGAAATCGATCAAAGGCCCGCTCACAAAAATATTGGTATTCCCTGGTGTCGAGAATAAATTCATGCCACGCGACATCTACAACTTTGGATGGCATGCCAACCATGATACGGCTGGCTCGTTGACAGGCATGAAAAAAATCTCTCAGGCCGGTGAGCACCAGAGAGACTTGGTGCTCAGAGAGGTGTGGGTATTTCGCCTTAACCTTATGTTCAATAAACGAGGGAAACACATAGGTTTCAATAAAATTGTCTTGTTCTTGATTGGTAGAATTTCCTGTGGTTGGCGCGGGATACCAAAACCAGTAGATTACACCGATGCTGATGACACAGATAAAACTGACAATGATAAGCATTTCCATGACGAGTTCAAACTTTTTTAGTTGAAATTCTTCTTTTGTGCTGGTCTGGATTCGCTCCGTCCAGTATGAACATGTTCTCTCTAAAACCGGTCGGTAAAAACCACAAAATCTTAATCAACTACGAAGTCGTTCTCTTTTTATAACCCCCAGGTTGCCAATGACGTGACAGGGCTATACTCTTTGGTCGTGAACCTTCGATATTGATTATTGACAAATTTTCGGATCCTCATGCTTCCTTCGACCCTCTTATTTGGTGCCACCTCCCTGCTTGGCTTTCACCTCGCCACGATGTTTTCCAAGACCGTGCTGCCATTTATCTCACCTGGGAATAGAGCGAAAGCCGTTCGTCAATGGCCTGCCCTTCAATTGCATGATCCAGCGTGGATTGCTGATGTGTTTCAGCGCACACTGCCGGACTTGCTGCTATACTGTCATGCGGTATGTGACGTGCCAAAGTGTGAAGTCTCTCCCGAGTGGGCGTATGACATGAATGTGCAGCAACTTGGGCGAGTCATTGAGGCATTGCCTGAGCACACACGGTTGGTCTATGTATCTTCCGATCATGTGTTTGGGGGAGATGGGGTGTACACAGAAAATTCATGCCCATCCCCAATCAGTGTGTATGGACGGACACGGGTCGAAGCCGAGCAATGTGTCTTGAAGAGACCAGGCACCTTGGTGATCCGAACTGGGCTTGGGATTGGGGAGTCCCCAGATGGACGTAGTGGTCATTTGGATTGGTTGCGGTACCGTACCAAACGCAACTTGCCCATCACGATCATTGAAGATGAAAGCCGTTCGGTCGTGTGGCAACAAGATTTAGCCACTCGTGTCATGCAGCTTGCCCAAAGCAAGGAAAGGGGGATTGGCCATATTGCAGGAACCAGGGTGATGTCGCGTGTGGAGTTAGCGAATTTTTTGATTCGCAAGTATAACATTCCTACCACCTTCAATATTGAAACTCGCCATCAACAAACACATCCTCACTTGGGCCGCGTCGAGCTAGCGACTGCCTATGAGGGTAACCTTTCTCAGCCCTTATCCAGCGTGTTGGACTAATCATCAATTCAGTCGCCGAGATGCTGTCTCCACATCATTGAATAGCAAGTGATAAGACGCATAAAGATTGCCTCTTTGCCAAAATGGAAGGGGCCTACGGTTCATTTCTTTTGTAGCTGCACGATCTCATCGTGCTCTCTTCAAGCCTTTTCATGGGACTGAAAATAAAAGAAGAGGCGGCATGAGATGCCGCAGCTACAAAGTGCATATTCTGTCCAAAGTTCAGGACCAGTGCGCGTAAAAAAATGGAGCGTATGAAAAGTTAAATCACTATTGGAATGTAGGCCCTCCAGGTTTGATGCGTATTGTATTGGTTTACTCACGCACCTGAGGTATCCTATTCGCATTGAGTTCGTGGACCTTTGCCTCACTTTTTTATCACTGAAAATTTTGGTGGTGTGAGAAGCCAGGGTGATCGGGGTAGGAAGCGATGAGCGATTCTCAAAAACATAAGCCAGGAATTGAAGCGGGTATCAAACTCGACCTTCGTGGTCAGTTGACCTATGAGGGATATCTTGATCTCGATCGACTCTTATCTGCCCAAAAGCCGCTGAGTAATCCTCCCCATCATGATGAGCTGCTGTTTATCATTCAGCATCAAACCTCAGAACTCTGGATGAAGCTGATCCTGCATGAGCTGCAGGCGGCGATCCGGCATATTCAACAAGATAATCTCAACCCATGTTTTAAGATCCTGTCGCGCGTCAAACAAATTCAACGACAATTATTCGAACAATGGTCGGTCTTGGAGACGCTTACGCCGAATGAATATGCCCAGTTTCGCAAGGTATTGGGCCATGCGTCTGGATTCCAATCAGTGCAATATCGAAAAATAGAGTTCATTCTCGGTAACAAAAATGCGGATGTGATTGAAGTGTTTCAGTATAGTGAGCCGGTGTACCAAGAGATTGCCAAGATTCTCCATGCACCCAGTTTGTACGATGAGTTCCTGCGATATCTTGCGCGGTGTGGGTATCCTATCCCTGAAGAATGTCTTGAGCGAGACTGGTCCAAAGCGCACGTCCGTCATCCAACGCTGGTGTCCGTGTTCAAGCAGATTTATGACGATCCTGAAGCTCAATGGAAAGCGTATGAAATGTGTGAGAAGTTGGTCGATGTCGAAGAAAACTTTCACCTGTGGCGCTTTCGACATTTGAAAACCGTAGAGCGGATTATCGGGTATAAACGAGGAACCGGCGGGTCATCAGGCGTGGGATATCTCAAACGTGCTCTCGATTTAACGTTTTTCCCGGAGCTCTTCGATGTCCGTACTGAAATCGATGGATAACGAAATTCAAAAGCATGTAAAAGCCCTTGGCCCTGGCCCTTTAGAAGAAGGTGCGCTTGTTCGTTCAATTCATCCTTTGTTCTCTCGGGTGCTTAAACGAAAAGAAATCTATCTCGCCAATCATTCTTTAGGACGTCCATTAGATCAGACCGCTATAGATGTTCAGCAAGCCCTGGACCTTTGGTATGAGGGCATGGATGGGGCGTGGGATCATTGGCTCACTGAAATCCAGGCCTTTCGTGGACAGATTGCCCAACTGATTCATGCCCCACGCGAAGATTGCATTATTCCCAAGAGCAGCGCTGGGCAAGGCCTACGCGCGATCCTGAATTGTTACGACGAGAAGATCCAAGTCGTGACGACCGCTGCAGAGTTTGGCTCTGTCGATCATATCCTCAAAGTCTATGCCCAACGTGATCGAGTTGAATTGATTCAGGTCGGCCCCGATGATCATGGCGTCTATCATGAAGACGATATTCTCAAGGCCGTCCCGCGAGGAAAATCTTTGGTTGTTCTGTCCATGGTGTTATTCAACACCGGTCAATATTTAAGCGAGTTGGCCCAATTGATTCGCGAAGCTCAAGCACGAGGCGCACGCGTATTGGTTGATCTGTACCATGCGACAGGTGTGGTTCCCATAGATATCGAGAAATTGAACGCCGACTTCGCCATTGGGGGGTGTTACAAATATTTACGAGGTGGACCAGGCGCCTGTTGGTTGTATGTGCATCCCAACCATTTAACGGGTTCCCTGAAGACTCTTGATACCGGCTGGTTTGCCCAACCTAAACCCTTCGCTTTTCAACGACCTGAAACTCCATTTCTTGCCGAGGGAGGCAATGCCTTTCTCGAATCCACCCCACCCATCCTGCCATATTATCAAGCCAAAGCCGGGTTGACCTTTACCTTAGCCATGGGTGTGGAACGGCTGAGAGCCTACTCCCTCAAACTGCAAGCAAGGCTTACCGATCTCCTGGCAGAACAAAACCTTCAACCCATAGGCCATCCAGATCGACGAGGCGCATTT
The DNA here is from genome assembly GCA_027623995.1 of Nitrospirota bacterium. Classification (GTDB taxonomy): domain Bacteria; phylum Nitrospirota; class Nitrospiria; order Nitrospirales; family UBA8639; genus Nitronereus. The sequence goes on along the minus strand of JAQBUF010000017.1, from coordinate 21,995 downwards.
CTAGCGATTGCAAATAAGTCAGCAGATGCGATTGCTTCACAGCTCAGGGAACTCAAGATCATCGTCGATGCCAGAGACGGCCTCATCCGAATATGCCCGGACATCCTCACGGCAGATGAAGAAATTGTTGAGGCTGTTGGAAAACTCGCCGGTTTATTGCAAGAGGTATAATCGACCCATTGCCTCTACTTCTTCCTCGTAAACCCTACCTTGCTATCGCGTTAAAGTAGATTGTAGGCTTAGGTTCCTGATTCAAGAATCAACAATTCTCTTATGCGCGAATTGAAAACCCTATGACGAAATATACAGATTTCATTAATTACCACTTGTCCATGCTGGTGGATGATGTGCGGACTGGGGCTTATGGGCAGGCCATATCGCGCGTGGTGAAGGCTGGGGATGTGGTGGTGGATTTGGGCTGCGGGTCGGGGATTCTTTCGTTATTGGCTCGGCGTGCTGGGGCGAAGCATGTGTATGCTATAGAAAGTGAAGCGGTCATCGAGATGGCTAAGCTCGTGGCTGCGAAGAATGGATATCAGGATAAGATTACGTTTTTCAATGACGTGTCCTTCAATGTTGAATTGCCTGAAAAAGCAGACGTGATTGTGACTGAGACCATGGGCACGTTCGGATTTGAAGAAGGCATCTTGGGTTCACTGACTGATGCCCGTGACCGGTTTCTTAAACCAGGGGGAAAGATGATTCCCCATAGTTTGGAATTATTCCTTGTCCCAGTTGAGATGCCACAATTTTATGAACATGTGGTGGATTTTTGGGTGAATGGCTGCCAAGGGTTTGATTTTTCTCCTATCAGGGAACTGACTGTGAATAATTTTCATCCTTTGAAACTTCATGAAGGAACATTTTTGGCCCAGCCGACACGGACGGCGCCTATCGTGTTTGCTGAAACAACGCTGGCCGAAATTGATACAAAATTTTCCGTCTATGCTTCACGCCGAGGACGATGCCATGGGTTTGCCGGGTGGTTTAATGCTGACCTTCTTCCTGGCATGCGATTATCCAATGGGCCGAGTGACAAAGCCTCTCATTGGGGATTGGCGTTTTTTCCTCTTGAAAAACCAGTGAGGGTTGAGCAAGGCCATCAAATTTTCGTTGAGGTGTCATCAACCGGGAATGGAGAACACTGGCATTGGAACGTGGATATCAACGGCCAGCGCTTTGAACAATCCACCCTGCGCGGGTCTCCTCATAATTTTTCAAACCATCCTAAACCTCAGGCTACGTAAGCCTTCCTTCTTTTGCCTCTCTGGTTTTCTTCCAAATATTCATAAGGTATCTCATTCATAGAAGGAGACAATTTTATGCACATCAAGGGACCTACAGTTATTAAGCCAGCAGGGAACAAGCCGAAACTGATCGAAGAGTTTTTTGGTCGAGTGAATTCACAGACCGAAGCCCTGAGCATGGCCAAAATGACGAGTCCTGGTGGGTGGCTAGAGCCTGGGCAGACTCCGGAGTTCGACGAATATACGGTGGTGCTGAAAGGCAGTCTTCGAGTGGAGACCAAAGCGGGCGCGACGGATGTGAAGGCTGGCGAAGGCGTATTAGCTCCTCGTGGTGAATGGGTGCGCTATAGCACACCTGGAGACGAAGGGGCGGAGTATATGGCGGTGTGTTTGCCGTCGTTCTCACCGGATAATGTCCACCGAGATGAGTAGGGAAAAAACCGTGAGGCGTGATGGGTTATGCGTGATGCGTGAGGAAAAAACTCATTTGCGCTCTCGATGTTCTAGAACCTGGCAAATATGCTGCATGTCCTGGGGGAGGTCGGCAGAATATTCTTGAACGGTTCCAGATGTAGGGTGTTGAAAGCCTAATGTTTTGGCATGGAGCATCACGCGTGGAATGATGAGCTCTTCAATGTTTCCCACCTTTTTCCCCCCGTACGTCGTATCGCCTAAAATGGGGCATCCAATCGAGGCTGTGTGAACGCGCAACTGGTGGGTTCGGCCTGTTCTGGGATAGAGCTGCACCTGGGAGACCTTGTCGCCAAAATGTCGAACCACTCGATATTCTGTGACGGCATGTTTGGGACGCGCTGTGTTCGCTGAAACAAGTTTGCTGTTTTGACTATCTCGCCCGATTGCCAGATCAATCACTCCGTTCGTGTCTTGTGGCGTACCCCAAAGTAAGGCCTCATACACCCGTGTAATCGTGTGCCGTTCGAATTGCGATGCGAGCGCACGATGGGCTTCAGTCGTTTTAGCTACGACCATCACCCCTGAAGTATGTTTATCGAGCCGATGAACAAACCCCGGCTTGGGTATGTCCAGCGAGTCCCTTCCGTTTTTGTCATGTGTTTGGAAGTGAGCGAGTAGGGCATTCAATAATGTCCCCGACCAATTCCCTGAAGTCGGGTGTATGACGATGCCTGCTGGTTTATTCACGACCAAGAGCATATCGTCTTCATAGAGTACATTTAATGGAGAAGCCTCTCCCTCAATCGTGAATGATTCGGCTTGCGGGGTGTCCATGATAATGCGGTCGCCTGGCTTGATGATGTGGCTGGGTTTGACGACCGTGGTGTTGAGACGAATTCGGCCCAATTCGATTAATCGCTGAATCCTGGTGCGTGAAATATCTGGCTCACGATGGCACAGAAAGACATCAAGCCGTTTCCGTGTTTCTCCATGCGTGATGACAAACTCAGTAATCATGATGCAACTTTTATCGAATTAGAATTGCCGAATTACGACTTCCCCAGTGCTTGGGCTTCTTGTTGAATGGTGAGTATCATAAATTCGGCGGGTTTCAGTGGGGCGAATCCAATGATGATGTTGACTTTCCCAATCTGTCGATCGTTCGCGGACATGGTGTCATGTCCGCATTTCACGAAATAAGCCTCCGCTGGCTTTGACCCTGCAAATGCACCTTTTCGAAATAATCCTTGAAGAAAGTTTTCCACGCTTTGGCGAATGTTGGCCCAGAGTGCTTCGTTGTTTGGTTCAAAGACCACCCATTGGGTTCCACGCTGAACACTCGATTCAATGAACAATGCCATCCGGCGAACTGGAATATACTTCCACTCCGGATCTGAGGATAGCGTTCGAGAACCCCAAGTGACAATGTTGTTTGAAGGCAGGCGCCGTAAGGCATTGATATTTTTGTTTGTGAGGCCTTCCATTTCTTGGGTAGTCATTTGCCGTTCCAAGGATTGCACCTTCCGCAAGGTCGCCTCGGTTCCAGCCGGAGCTTTCCAGACTCCTCGGGTGTGGTCGATTCGAGCCCATAGGCCAGCAATGGTTCCACTGGCGGGAATACGTGTCGTGTGTTTGGCCGTGCGAGGGTCGCGCACCTGTACACTTGGTGCATAGATGACGACCTGTGAATGGCCTAAGGTTTTTTGTCTGGCTACCCAGGATGTCATTTTCGCAGAGGGCATTGAATTTCTTCCTTGATAGGGAGGGTCAAGAATATACATGGCCTGATGTTGTTCGGCGAGTGAGATGGCTTCACGATATACGATCGATGCAGCACGTGTTTCTAATTGATGCGTCTCGGGAATAACAACAATGTTCAGAGATTGTACTTTGGCTAATGCGTGGACGCCCTGTATGAGAGCTGGGGCTGTTGGAGAAATCTGGGGTTGGGTGCGGACAACCCAAAGCGTTGTTCCCCCATTATCGAAGAATTGTTTGACTGAATACGATGCCAAGTGTTTTTTGTTCAGTTCTCCAAATATGTGAGTACATTCCTTCCAACTCTTCACTCGCTTAGCTACATTGAGAGGGCCTTTGACAAATGAACCCACGATGCCAGTAATGGATGTTGGGACAAATCGAATTTTTTTCATCCCCGAAGGGATTTCCTCGATGTACACACCTGGGTATGAAATGTGAGGGGCCATGAATAATTCTCCTTTGGGGGTCTTCATATCTTAGTCGTGCAGAGGAATCAATGGTAGAGGTAAGTTTCGTTGGTTAGTCCATGACTCAGATTTCGTTTTTCTTTTTAAGGTAAGAATGTGAAGTCGGTTGGTGTTTAGAGGATAGGAATACAATCTCTGGGATTATTTTGAGAATTGTTCCTTTGCAGAAGAGCCTGTGGCTGTGGTGTGAATGATTCTTGGATCATACCGACAACATGGGGTGCTCCCTACCGGCATTCATTTCTGGATTCATGGAATTTCTTCTCCCTGCCCCCCATTTCTGCAAACCTTCTTTCTTGGGTAGCTGCACGATCTCATCGTGCCTTCTGCCCAGACACCAAATGCGACTGACGCCTGGAAGAGGCAGCATCCCTTCGACGGGGGCTCAGGACAGGAAGATGCTGCAGCTACACAAGATTGGCAGCGCGGTTGCCTTAAAAAGGAGAGGAGCTATCACCCAGGAGTGCTGATTCAAAATTATTGGCAGTTGATCATATTGTGCTGCCAGAACCATAAATTTTGTACGACTCTTTTTTCTCCTAAGGAAGAGGGGGCAAGCGAACAAGGCATGTTTCGGGCTAGAGTTTTGAGACTCGAACATGCGATAGTATGGCAGGCATTCACGAAGTGCTCAGATCAACGCGTGTTAGTGATAATTAGTGATAAGAGGAGAAACAGATGGCTGGTCAAGGATCTGGCGGGAATGTTCTCGCGGCGTTATGTAGCTTTTTTATTCCAGGATTGGGCCAGCTGTTACAAGGGCGTTTGGTACGAGCCGCGATCATGTTTGTCCTGGCGGCTGCGTTATGGTTTGTGTTTCTCGGATGGGTAATCCACTTATGGTCAGTGATCGATGCCGCAAAGTTTAAGCCTGCGTCCTAGGATCGTAGGTAAGTTGTAAAACTCCTGCCAATTCTCTTCCTTAAGTTTCCATCTGGCTGAACAGTCAATTGTGGGAGTAGGTTATTGGCTCACCACTAATCGTTGGCCAATCGAAATCGTACTGCCGATGAGGTTGTTCCAATCTTTAAGTTGGCCAACGGTAACGCCATGGTCTTTTGAGATTCGGTAGAGGGTATCGCCTCGCTGAACAGTGTAATAAGTCGTTTCTCCGCTGCCGCCGCTGTTACTGACTTCGCCAAAATCTTTGAAATCCGATTCATTGAATGATAAGTCGCTTAATCCAAATTCCGAAAGAGAGGGTTCGGATAATGAGGAATCCGATGATGGCGAAAGATCGGATGGAACAGAGTCTTTGCGCATGCTACTGTCCTGCCGACTCATTTGATCCCGTAAGGCATCAAGTTCCACGGCCAGGTCTTTATTCTGTGATTCAAAGGACGCGAGTTGGCGTTTGGAAGATTGAACCTCCGAATTCAATTCGCCAGTTCGCTTTTCTTCCTGGGCTAACAATCGTTGAAAGTTCAAGGCCCGGGCTTTTTCCGATTCGTATTTTTCAGAACTCACACAGCCAACCAATAATCCGCTGCTGAGAATGCAGATGAGGGACAAACCAATTGTTCGCTTGATTCGCCATGAGTGATCATGTGCGTATTTATCTGCATGCTGAGTCTTGACCATGGTCAGATTTCCTCCACCGTTTTTCATAAAGATTTGCAATGACAAAATTATTGTAGGTTCTCTCTAGGAGAGCACTTAGAGCGAAAGAATAGATTGAGATTCAATGAATGTCAAATGGGGTAACATGGTCTGAAGCTGTATGTCTTCTCTCTTCAATTGACCGTCTGTAGAGGCTATGCTACTTTCCATATCTTACCCTGAATGGTTGAAATATTTCCACAGAGACGAGCGTGAGATGAGATGACCACACATAAAGAATCGTCACGACAGATAGAAGTTGAAGGCATTTCCCTACGGTTGGCCCAATCGCACGTTTCTGATCAAGAATGGATCGGGGATCGTGAGGTCCTGCTGCAGTTGTTGGCCTGTTGGTTGGTGATTGCCGACAAAGATCTCCCACTGTGTCCACGGGTGATCGGTCAGCCGGGTATTGGCAAAACCACTTTGGCTATGTCGGCGGCCCGTGAACGAAAGCAAGCCCTCTACATTTACCAATGTACCGCAGATACTCGGCCTGAGGATTTACTCATTACCCCTGTGATTGCCGAGGGCGGGACCATTACCTATCAAGCCTCTCCCTTGGTGACGGCGATGCTCAAGGGGGGCGTGTGTTTGTTGGACGAAGGCAATCGGATGAATGAGAAAAGCTGGGCTTCCCTGGCACCATTGCTGGATCATCGCCGATGTGTGGAATCGGTGATTGCAGGAATTCAAATCAAGGCCCATCCTGACTTTCGGTGCTGTGTGACCATGAATGAAGATGCCTCGACCTATGAGGTGCCGGACTACATTTTGTCACGCCTACAACCCAGCTTGAAACTAGAATTCCCAACTCGAGAGCATGAATTGGCGATCTTGCAATATCATCTGCCCTTTGCACCAGAAGATACGCTCCTGCTGACCGTGGATTTTTTGCAGAAAGCGCATCAATTGGATTTAAGTTTTTCCGTACGAGATGGGATTCATCTGCTTCAGTATGCCCTGAAGCGGCTAGCCCAAGATCCCTCGCATCCCATGTCTCGCGACGATATGTGGCGAGAAGCACTGATCAAAGTCGTGGGGGAAGAGGCGTTGGATCTCGAAGGCCTCTCTCGTCAACGCAAGCGAGCCATCGGAGAGCAGGCCCTACCTCGGGGGTTAGGAGATTTCTTTTTTGAACAGGATGATCCCTTGCATCCTGACCGGTAGTTTTTAGTGTTGTTAATTTTGTGTTGTGACTGGATTCTGACGTTGTCTCATGAAACAGCTTTCCCCCACCGCTGAATCCCTGCTTGAACTATCCTCAGGCATTCGAATCCTTCCCATCCGACATGCGAGTAGCGATGTCGCGCAGGAAGTCCGAGAACTTTTGCTTTCAAAACAGGCGGATTGTCTGGCGGTGGGTTTACCACCTTCGGTCGAGGTCTTGGTTGAAGAGGGCATTGAGCGGTTGCCTCTTATCAGTCTGGTCGTCCTTCAAGAGCCAGATCAAAAAGACCGCGCAACTTGTAGTTATATTCCTATTGATCCCTGCCAACCGGTTATCATGGCGCTTCGTGTGGCGATGGGGGAGGGGATCGATCGAGCCTATCTCGATCGTGATGTGACGATGTTCGAGTCCTTGTCCATTCCGTTTCCCGATCCGTATGCGCTGAAACAGATTCCTCTTCCCATGTTTGCTGGAGCCATGCTGCCGTTCATGCCCTATCCCAAACCGGGCAGTCAGCGGTGGGAACGTATTAAGTGGATGGCCTTTAAACTTCATGAGTTAGAACTCGATTATTCGGCCATTGTTTGCCTTTGTCCGATTGAAGATTGGCCCTGGTTGCGCGATGCCTATCAACAACGGTGGGCCTATACCCTGCCTGAACCGTTAGCCCAGACTCCCTTTCTCTGTTCCCCAGAGCCCTCTACGTTGTATTTCGCACTCTGTGAGCTCCCGTTTCTCACCGAGCTTTTTGAACATCGACGATTGGACGCTCAATCTGACGAGCATCTTTCTCTCGATGGAATCAAGGAACTCCTACTTGAATCCCGTACCCGGTGGTTGGCCAAACGATCCCCCTCTCGTGCTCAAGAGGAAAATTGGATCACGCCACAGTTGTTACAAATGTTTTTGCAATACGTCCGAAATTTGGCGTTACTTGAGCATCGACTGACTCCTGATCTCTATTCTCTAGTCCTGGCAGCCAAACAAATGGCTGGAGATGAATTTGCGATCACCTTATTAGAGACCGCAAAAACCTATGCATTTCACGATGTGGACTCTTTTGGTTTTGGATTGCCGACGTATGGAGTGGGGATCGAACAACTCGAATCACCGGATGGGCAGGTGTCCCGCGCAAAGAATCGATTGCAGGGTGCCGCTGCGGTCTGGCGTTCGTTATCGCTGAAGCCGAAAGCGACACGGCAGAAAAAACAGGATTGGGCTTACCGCTGGAATCCCTTCGGTCAATGCTCCTGGCCACCTGAAGATGATCGTATCGAAGGGTTTACCGCCCACGTCCGTGAACAAGCTAAAGCCGTGCTAGGGGCAGACCTGGCGCACGTCGATAAATTTACCACGTCTATTAGAGACGGCATTGATATGCGTGAAACCTTGCGCCATTGGAATCCCAAAAAGGGTCACAAGCTTGGCGATATTTATGTCAAAGACATTCCGCCTTCTCGTGGCAATGTCGAAATCGTGGTGTTTCTTTTTGAAGTTCCTCCCGATCCTGAAAAATTTTCCTGGCGAGCCACGTGGTATGCCGAACATCACCAGGAATCAACGTTGTGTTTTTATGCGACGCCGTTTTTAGAAAATATGATTGGTCCAGGGATTGGGCAGTCGTTGTATGGCGGAACATTTTTTCAGTTTCCTCCTCGGCCTCTTCCCAATGTGTGGGATGATCCTCGGTTGGATTTTGCCCAGTCATTAGACGATCGTTTGATTGCCGGAGCCGCCATGCATTCACAAGAAAAACATATTGCCGTCGTGAGCCCCATTCCACCATTGGCTCGATGGAAACAAATAGCCAGAAAGTTTGATCGCAAACTGATTCCTATCCCACTGTCACGGTTTTCCGGCCAAACCATAAGCCGCCTTCGACAATTTCATGTCTTGAATGGTCATGATATTCGAAGCTTTGCCTCTCAGTTTATCCAAGGGTAGGGTGATGGATCTTTTTTCTTCCCACTCGGAACACGAGAAGGCTGAATCTCGGCTTCAGGAGTTGCGGAAACAAATTCGCCATCACGACTATCTCTATTATGTGCAGAGCCGACCAGAGATTTCTGATGCCGAGTACGACCGGCTCTTTAAAGAACTTCAGGAATTAGAAGGACAACATCCCAATCAAATCACCCCTGATTCGCCAACTCAACGGGTTGGGGGGGCATCTCTCGATCAATTTTCTAAGGTCAAACATGATCGGGCCTTGCTCAGTCTGGATTCAGTTTTAGATGTTGAGGATGTGCTGGCGTTTGATGCCCGCATGCGGCGGGAACTCGAAGTGGAGCAGGTGGAGTATTCTGTTGAACCTAAGTTTGATGGGTTGTCCATCGAACTGGTCTACGAGAATGGAATCTTTGTCCGTGGTTCTACCCGAGGTGACGGTGTCACAGGCGAAGATGTCACCAGCAATCTTCGAACCATTCGGTCGCTTCCGTTGCATCTTCAGCAAGTTTCGTCCTTGCCGACTCGAATTGTCGTGCGTGGGGAAGTGTATTTACCCCTTCCTGATTTTCAGGAATTAAACCGACGACTGACTGAACGTGGAGAAGCCACGTTTGCCAACCCTCGAAATATGGCTTCAGGTTCCTTGCGTCAACTCGATCCACGACTGACGGCTAAGCGGCCGTTAGTGGTCACTTGTTATGATCTCATGGTTTCTAGCAGTGATCCATTTGCATCACATTGGGAAGCGGTGTCCTCCTTAGCGACTTGGGGGTTGCCTATTCCAACTCTTCGACAGTTGTGTTCCTCCATCGCTGAGGTGATGGTCTTTCATCAAGACATGATAGAGAAACGTGAAGGCCTGTCTTATGAAATTGATGGGATTGTGGTCAAAGTCAATAATCGTTCTTATCAAGATAGACTAGGAGAAAAATCCCGAAGCCCTCGATGGGCCACTGCCTATAAATTTCCACCACGTAAAGAACTCACCAAAGTGCAAGATATTGTCGTCTCGGTAGGACGAACTGGGGCGTTGACGCCGGTGGCATTATTGGATCCGGTTGAAGTTGGTGGGGTCACGATCAGCCGAGCCACCCTGCACAATATAGAGGAAGTCGCACGCAAAGATGTTCGGGTCGGCGATACGGTCAAGGTGGAACGGGCGGGGGATGTGATTCCTGATATTGTCGAGCGCGTACCGATTCCTGGTGAACATCGAGGTGAACCGTTTACTGTGCCTACTCACTGTCCGGTGTGTGAGTCATCGGTTGTACAAGAGGGCCCTATTTACTATTGCACCGGGCAAACTGTCTGTACGGCTCAACTCAAAGGCGGGATCGAACATTTTGCCTCCAAGGGGGCATTGAATATCGAAGGGCTTGGAAAGAAAACGGTCGCGCAACTCGTAGATGAAAAATTCGTTCGGGACTATTCCGATATTTATTGGTTGACCAAAGAGCAGCTTCTTCAATTAGAGGGATTTGCAGATAAGTCTGCCACGCAATTACTTGCCGCCATTGAACAAAGCAAAGCTCCCTCGCTGGAGCGATTTCTTTTTGGTCTGGGTATTCACCATGTGGGAAGTCATGTGGCCAAAGTGTTGGCGAGTCACTTTGGGGCATTAGAGAACGTGATTGCTGCTACAGAAGAGGAGTTGTTGCAAGTTCACGAAATTGGTTCTGAAACCGCCCACAGTGTGGTGACCTTTTTTGCGGAACCTCGCAATATGGCCGTACTCAATCAGATGAAGGAGTTAGGTGTTCAGGTAGAAACCATTTCTTCTGATGACCACGTGAACTCCAAACCGTTGGCCGGAAAAATCTTTGTTCTCACCGGTGGGCTTGATGGATATTCTCGGCAAGACGCGAAGCAAAGGATCGAACGCCTTGGTGGTCGCGTGACGTCGAGTGTCAGCAAGAAGACCCATTACGTGGTGGCTGGAACTGACCCTGGATCAAAACTGGATGATGCGAAGAAGTTGGGAGTTGAGATTTTGAACGAAGAAAAATTTACGGCACTGCTTGAACAGGAGGAGTAAAGAATATGGCGACCAAGGAACAACAGACTACTGTCATTGAAGCGATTAACAAGGCGAGCACAATTTGGACGCAAGCTTTCAATATAGGTGATGCGGCTGGGTGTGTCGCCCATTATGAAAGCGATGCCGTGATGCATGCACGGCCGTTTGGTACGTTCACAGGAACTGCATCAATTTTGGCCTTTTGGCAGAAGCTCATTGACGATGGATTTTCCGAAGTTGAATATGTCGATCCCAAGATTGAGGTCATTGATGAAACCTGTGGCGTCTTAACGTCGAATTGGAAAATGAATAAGGCCCATGGGGTCATCCATAAGGAGGTCTGGGTGTTACAGAAAGACGGTGCGGCAAAAATTCGTGAGGATGATTTTGAAGCGAAGGGGTAAGAGTCTGATTCTCTCTGAGCATTCGATCTTCAGTTGTCCAATTTGGTCTCTGATCTCGTCATTTCCAGTTTCATTAAGCGATTGGTTATCCCCGGAAACCCGTCCTTTTAAAAATTGGCAATAATCGTCAGGCAGGTTATACTACCGATCGCCGAAGCAAAATTTCCAATCAACCACGTGATATTTTAAGATTGAACGCCATGGATGGCCTCAACTTTCCAGATTCATCTCTATCACATTCTTCTGTCATCCCTTTTTTCTGTTTCCTTTTTTGACATTCTCTGCAGTGGATGTTGATGAATCTTTATGGCTGACTCACCCAACGATCAATCCAAATTCCCTCTCACGAGTATGCTGGCCCTCGTGGCGGTGGTGAGTGGTTTGCTTATTTCTCAGATACCGCTGAATACCTCAAGGCCCATTGGACAGGAAGCCGAAAACCTGGTGTTTGTGGGGGATGATCGTGTGCAGTCTCGACTCTGGCAAGACCCGTTTGAAGCGGTTGATGACCATTTGGACAAAGAGCGGCAGCAGAGGAAGGAGAGCAAAGTCTCTCCTGAGGACCAGCATGACCATCATAAGTTGAGTGATTTGACGAGCGTGATTCAGCGGCTCGCGCCGAACCATTCTCCATTCCTCATCATGCCCGTCATGGTCGACGGTAGCCCCTATTCCAAGGGGGTGGAGTCGCGTTTGCGTCATCGCTACGCTCTCGTCTCCGCGCTCGGGGCTTCTGAATATCTTCCCGATGCCTCTGAGTATATTCGTTTCTTTACATGGCACCGTCCGCCTTGTAAACCGTCGTCCTGTGCGCCATTACTCGTGCCGGTGGAGTGGTATAGGCCTAAGCCCAGTCTTGGAAGCCAAGCGCTCCCGGTCCTGATCTTGTGGCTCAAAGGACAGGATTTTAGCGAAAACCCATTGGCGGGATTGTCTCAACTTGTGAGTGAACTGAAGCAGCATTTTAGGGATGCCGCACCTCAATTCAGAATTCTTGGGCCTCGTGGTTCTGGTGGTCTGTCTGCCATGGTAAAAGAGGCGAAAAAAAATCCAGGGACTTTTGACGCATTGAAGGGGGTTGAGATTTTTTCTTCATGGGCCACGACGGAGGATACCTTTTTGATCGGGGATTCTCCTACTGCGGAAGCCATTCATCCATCCACCACATCGACGGTCGAGCATCCCCTGTCATGGCCCCTTGAACCTCGAAGGGTGGAGGAAATTTTTTATGAGGCAGGCATTACCCTATTCCGAACAATCGGGACCGATGCGATGTTGGCGGAGCAGTTGGTCAAAGAGTTGAAACTTCGGGATGTGGATATCACGGCTTCCTGTTCAGATTCCAAATGTCTTCAACCCGTGGCTCTCATTTCTGAATGGGATTCATTGTATGGCCGAGTGTTGCCTCGTACATTTGCCGCGGTGGCAGAGAATGACGGGAAGGGTTCGCCCAGTCCTGCACTGGAAAATCAGATCAATGAGCTTCGTCGCGACCGTTGGCCTCAATGGGCACACCATTATTCCTACCTGGGCGGTCTTGACGGGGAGCTTCCACCGAAGCAAGGGGGTCAGGACAGTCGGGATCGTTCATCCAAAGAAAAAGGGGCGGATGGAGTCAAGCATGTCAAGCAAGGTAAAGAGCTTCCAGAGGGGCGAGGTCAATTAGATTACGTCCGTCGATTGGTCAAGACACTTCAACAGGCGGCGGCGGAGATCCCAGGTGGGTATCGGGCGATTGGAGTGTTGGGCAGTGATGTCTATGACAAATTGTTAATCCTGCAGGCTCTCCGAAGTAATTTCCCTCAGGCCATTTTTTTTACCACGGACTTGGATGCGCAACTGGCCCACCCAGATCAATGGACATGGACTCGAAATCTGGTGATTGCTTCACACTTTGGGCTTGAACTTCGGGAAGATCTTCAAAAACTGATCCCACCCTTTCGGGATAGTTATCAAACGTCGTTCTTCTTTACGGTGAGGCAGGCTTTGCTGGAGAAAGAGAACCGACTGGTTTTTGATGACATCCCTCCCCGAATGTATGAAATCGGACGTCATGGTCCCTATGATTTAAGCGCGCTTGATAAGCCTGGCAGCCCACGGGGTATTCACCCTGTGCGGTTGGATTTGGAGCCAGCGTTGGAACTCGCCATGCAACGTCCTTCACAAATGAGCGGTTCGACTATTTTTTGGATTTCGCTTGCAGGCCTTGTGATTTTGTGGTGTGCCATGTTGATTAGTAGTCAGGTGTGGGATGAATGTCTTCAACTTGTGAGGAGTTGGAAATTCTGGGTGTTCACGGCAATGGGTATCGGATTGGTCTTTGGCTTGGCCACGTGCGCGATGAACGATGGAGCCGACGGCGAGCCGTTTGTCCTGACGGAAGGCCTGAGTGTCTGGCCAACCCAGGCGCTTCGCGTGTTGGCATTTCTTCTCTGCGGTGTATTTTTCCTGTATTCGGGCTGGAGCTTGCGTCACAATGAAATCCAATTGCGGAAGGCCTTTCCTCTGCCGAAATTACCGAAAGGTGATCCTCAGGGTCCATGGTATGAACGATTGATTGGCATTCATTTTTGGAATCCGCAATCCTTAGGAAGGACTTCTATCCAACAGTTGTGGCTTGACTATGGACGTCTGGGTCGCTGGGATAATCGATGGTTGCGTTTTTTCTTGCAGGCCGTGCTGTACCTAGTGTTTGGCGCCTTGTTGATGAAACTGTTTGGCCTGCCTCATACGCCTTGTCGAGGGCCCGCTTGTTTTTCTATGAATATTGCGTTCCTTATGGCGAGCGTGCTGGGAATGGTGTTGTTGATTTTCTTTGTCGTGGATGCGACTCGCCTGTGTCGGCGATTAATCAAACATCTCGTGGAAGAAACCATTCAATGGCCTGAGGAATTTCTTGCACAGGAAGCCCGCAAGCGAGGAGTCGACAGTACATGTGTGCATGAATGGCTGTGCATCGATTTTATCGCGCAACGGACGGCAGTGATCGGTCACCTCATTTACTATCCTTTTGTCATCGTTTTTCTCATGGCTGTGGCGCGACATCCCTATTTTGATCATTGGGATCTTCCTCTGAGCCTTGCCATTCTCACGTTTTTGAATGTCGCGTATGCATTCGGAAACGCCGTGGCGTTACGGCGTTCAGCGGAAAAGGCCCGGCGTGCGGCCCTTTCTCAATTACATGATCGATGGCTTCCCTTAAACGATCAAGATCCTGCTGACAAAGAAACCAAATGCCACATTGAACGGGCAATTGATGCGATTAAGAATAATCGGCATGGGGCCTTTATGCCAATTACGGTCCATCCAATTTTTGGGGCTATTGCGCTACCTTCTGGCGGGTATGGCCTCGTACTCCTGATGGAGTACCTCGCGAACGGATTTTGAGAAAGAAATAATTTTCCCTCATGATGATAGGGGTGCTTGATTGATTCCATTCCTGGAAATGCTGGCCTTTGCATGCAGATTTACACCATTCCTGAAAGGGGAAACTTGATGGTCGTCACGAATAATGACTCCGGAACGAATGTGCATGAGATTGTTGATGGGATTTATCGCATCAATACTCCAGTGTTGATTTCAGGAGCTGGTGGGTTTTCGTTTAATCAATATCTTATTGTCGATGAGGAGTCGTTGCTTTTTCATACTGGCCCGCGAAAGATGTTTCCCCTTGTGCGTGAAGCGGTGGCTAGTCTTCTTTCTGTTGAACGGCTTCGCTATATTTCGTTTTCGCATGTGGAGGCCGATGAATGTGGCTCACTCAATGAATGGTTGGCTGTCGCACCCCAAGCCGTTCCGCTGTGTGGTGCGGTGGCTGCCTTGGTTTCAATCGGCGACCTCGCTGACCGAGCACCACGTGCAATGGCCGATGGAGAGCTTGTTTCCTTGGGGAAGCATTCTGTGCGTTGGTTCGATACTCCGCATCTGCCGCATGGATGGGAATGTGGATATTTGTTTGAAGAACACACCTCCACGTTATTCTGTGGCGACCTGTTCACGCAGGGAGGCGATGATCTTCCCCCAATAACAGAGTCGGATATTCTTGGCCCGAGCGAAGAATTTCGCAAGCAGATGGATTATTTTTCTCATACCAAAAACGCTGGTGTCATGCTTGAAAGGCTTGCCTCAACCAATCCAACAACACTTGCCTGTATGCATGGCAGTGCCTGGCAAGGTGACGGGGCCACACTCTTGCGTGCTCTTGCTAAAGAATTCACCGTGTAAAAATCTTGATCACCCCATAGAGGTTTCTTCAATGTACTGGAAACCCTGCGAGATATGAGAGGAGGAGGTTAATGAGAACCATTTGGCGTCGCAATTTTGAGTTGGGTCTGTGTATTCTTATGGTGACGGTCTTTGGTTGTGCGAGTCCCCAATTGCAACCAGCGGTGCCTGAGGAAGGCCAAGCATTGCTCTATCTCTATCAACCCTCTGAGCTGTTGCCCGATGGTGAGCACAACCTAGTTGCGGTGAATGAAAGGGTGGTGGCTGAGGTAGAGGCTGGCAGTTATTATTTTATGAAAATTCCTCCGGGGAGAATTTCCGTCACACGAAAGCTCACTTCGAGTTTCGGGATATTATCGCCGAGTGCTCACATTGGTGTGTGGGAGGGGTTTGTCGAAGTCGAAAATTTTGGTGCAAAGAATGGCCAGCGGTATTATGTTCGTTTTCCCGAGGGCGTCTATGTCGATGATGAACAAGTGGCTCTTGAACACATGCATGATCTTAAATTGCTTGAACCTTATCGGGAATGAGCATGTGACACCTCACCCATAGTTCGTTTCGACAGGTATCCTGCTTGATCATTTGGGGGTGCGCATTCGCAGGTGCGTTTACGCCAAACCCTCAGGGTTTTTCCCGAGAGTAAGTCTTGGTTGTATATGCATTCGTGCGCTATCTAACTCAATGGAGGGTCCTATGGCTATTCGGCTTTGTTCGTACAACATTGAATGGTTTAACCATCTATTTAATGCCAATAATTCGCTGAAAACTAGCCAAGCGGCAGTGAAACAATTAGAGGCGATTCACCAGGTTCTTGCGCAGGTCAACGCTGATTTAATCGGGATCGTTGAAGCCCCAAATTAAACGGCCTCGGGGGCCCAATCCACTGTGACGAAGCTCGAGAATTTTGCATCTCATTTCGGACTTCGCACCAGTAAAGCCAAGGTTGGGTATGTTTCCGGCGGTGAACAAGAAATCGCAGTATTGTATGATCCCACTGTCCTGACAGTCTTGCATGCCCCTGGGGGATCGAACACCTCGAAGTCCAACCCGCGTTTTGATGGGGAGTACTATATTGATACTGACGATGACCGTATCAAGGAAGTCTATAAACATTACCGCCCACCGCTTGAAGTCAAAGTAACGGTAAAGGCGTCAGAAAAAGAATTTCGCCTCATCGTGGCGCATACTAAATCCAAAGGTATCTTCAGTAGTATGGACATGGTCCATCTTGAGCGGGAGTCTAGGCGGAACCGGCTCAAGATCTTTGCAGAATGTAGTTGGATTCGCCGTCGGGTGGATGAATGGCTCGACAAGGGCCATCAAGTGGTGGTGATGGGTGATATCAACGATGGCCCCGGTATGGACGAATACGAAATGCGATATGGTCGTAGTGGAGTAGAGATTTTGATGGGCAGCATCTTTGAACCAGACCGTCTCCTTCGGAATCATGCTGGCAAGCCAGTATGGGGGGCGATGGGGTGGAAGCCTTCGACTGTTCGGTTTAAGGATCGCATCACGGAGACATACATTAACGTGCTAATCGACCACATTCTCATATCCTCTGGTCTCAAAACGTCTGGGCAAGTCCCGTTTCAGATTTGGAATCCTTACCAGAACGATAATGCCAAACCGTTGAAAACCGACCTGCTCAATGCCTCTGACCACTTTCCGATTAGCATTAATCTGAATGTGTAAAAGATGGCTGAACGGTCTTAGTTGAATTTCTCGCATACTTAAGAAGCCTCGTCTGATGTCTGAATTTGTCGAATTTTTAAAAGAAGTGTTCGTGGAGTTCGGCCTAATTCAAGCACGGAAGATGTTTGGGGGATATGGTATTTATTACAAAGGAACCATGTTCGGTTTGGTTGCCGATGACACGTTGTACTTGAAGGCTGATAAAGAGATTGCAAAATTATTTATCGCAAAGGGTTTGGGCCCTTTTGAATATGACAAGGGCGACAAGGTGGTGAAAATGTCCTACTATGTCGCGCCTGATGATATTTTTGATGATCCACATGAGGCGGCGTTGTGGGCGCAGCGTTCTTATGACGTGGCCGGTCAGGCCAAGGTCTCAACGAAACCAAAATCCACCAAAGGCAAAAAAGTTTCCTCAAAACGTTAGGGATTTTCTGACGTTTCGTCTTATCTCTTCACCGATCTAGATTCAATGTGCCCAAAAATTATCCATACACCTGTTCTCTAACTTCGTATGACTCTCGCACTCACTCGGCAGCCATCTTCGTCATTGATGAGCTGTGAGGTCACGCATGTTTCTCGCCGACCTATCGACATTCACTCTGCCGTCAAACAACATGAGTCATATTGTCAGGCCCTTCGAGATATGGGTGTAGAGGTTGAAGAACTTCCTCCTTTAGACGCCTATCCCGATAGCGTATTTATTGAAGACAATGCCATTGTCCTTGATGAGCTGGCTGTGGTGACCACCATGGGCACGGCTTCACGGCAAGGAGAGGTGACTTCACTTCGTCCGGTTCTTTCTGGACTCCGAAGACTTGTGGCCATATCGCCTCCTGCCACGATTGAGGGCGGGGATGTGTTACGCGTGGGTACAAGGTTGTTCGTGGGGGTATCATCCCGGACGAACCACCTCGGGGTGGAAGCTCTGAGAGAAATTGTAGAACCTTTGGGTTATGATGTCACTATGGTAAGCATCCAACACTGTCTTCATCTCAAAACCGCTTGTACCGCGCTTGATAATAAGACGTTGTTGGTGAATCCTTTATGGCTAGATGTGGAGTTGTTTAAGCAGTTTCGTCTCTTGCCTGTGCCATCCACCGAACCGTTTGGCGCTAATGTGTTGCATGTGCCGCAAGGTATTCTTGCCAATGCCGCATATCCTATCACTCTTGACCTGATTCGGATGGAAGGTTATCCCGTCACTGAGGTGCATCTCAGCGAATTCTCAAAGGCTGAAGCGGGAGTGACGTGTTTGAGCCTTATCGTTAATTAACGTTATGTTAGGAGGAGAGATTTGGGAGAAGTATTTTGTGCCATTTTTAGTCAAATTCTGTGAAGGGGGAGTGCGGTGATACAACGAAGGTTGGCTGTCGTGTTCATAGGAGCATTTTTTTGGGTCCTCATAGGGTGTGGGGGGAATCCTGGTAAGACCATTCGTGTGACGGCATCAGATTTTCAATTTATGCCGAATGCCTTGACCGTTGATGCTGGACAGGAGGTTGCTCTCTCCTTGATAAACAATGCTGTGCAAGAACATGAATGGGTATTGCTTAAACAAGGAGCCGAGGTTGTTCTCCCCTTTGACGATGACGACGAGGACAAGGTCTTTTGGGAAATTGAAGCTGGGCCAGGTGCCACCAAAGAAGAGATGTTTTCAGCCCCACAAGAGCCAGGAGTCTATTCAATAGTCTGTGGAAAGCCACGACATATTGAGCGTGGGATGATAGGTACTCTGGTCGTTGAGTGACTAGTTTGGACTCCACCCTTTCGTGGGGATTTTCATAAACGATCTTCATCCATATCAATGGCATCGACCCATTTGGTGATTTTGGGCAGTTGTTCAATGGGCACTCCGCGTTTTTGGGCGATGCCAGTAAGCAAGGCATCAAAACGTCCTTGCGCCATGTCATTTTTTGGCTCTCCTTCTCGAACCATCGTATTCCATTCCGCCTTCTCTTCCTCTGTTAACGATTTGGCATTGTCCTGAATCCAAGCCGAAATTTCTTCATCTGAACCGCCTCGCAAAACACGCTGTTCGAAGTCCTCGCCTTTAATGGCGAGATGATCGAGTAAATATTTATCAAAGCCTGTGGTCAAGTAATTGTAATCTTGTATCTGTCCTGCGTTGCGCATTCGGATTTTATCGACTAATCGTCCTAGGTGACAGAGGCCGAACAGTTGTTCCTTGGGACTTCGTGGATAGGGTAAGGTACTCATAGCAGTCTGCTCCTTTTTCATCGTGTGGATTTGGAATGGTCCAAGTCATACCAAGGGGCTACCTGATTGGGCAAGGGAGTGATCAGGGACCGGAGTTTCCATGTTTCGTAAACGATGTTGGTGATGTGGATGTCTTAGGCACAAGGTTTGCTAGATTAGAGTAGGTACGGTGGATGAAAAGTCGGTATGTACAGGAAAGCCTGTGAATTGTTGCCTATGAGGTTTATTTGCAAAGGAGTGGCTTATGGAAATTTCTGGTTACTGGGAAAAAAATGCCCGGGTGATCATGGTTTCTGGTGCAATCGACGAGTCTGAGTGGATGGTGCTGAAAGCGGCGTTTCTGGCAGCGCAAATTGCTCAACGTCGTCATATTGTTTTGAACTTAACTCAAATGAATAGCACCGAGCCGTGGATCATTGGTAAATTGTTTATGGCCTATCTTCAGCTACGCCAACAGGGGATTCGACTGAGTCTCGTGAATCCACAGCCCTTCATTCGAAAGAAACTGGAGCCAACGAATATTCCTGCTCTCGTTGATTACTTTTCCAGCGAGCAAGAGGCGTTGAAAGCTGCGTAATTCTTAAGGATATTGCCAAATGACTTTGGAAGTTTGTGATGTCCATTGGCATCGTCACGCCATGGTTTGGTAAGGTACGAAGGAAATATTTAGTGAAAGCGGTTTTGACTTACGGTTGTTGGAAGGGGTGTTTCATGTTGGGTCGGTATAGTTTTTTAAGTTGCGTGGCCATCTGCATAGGCCTCGTGTTGACTCTGGGGAGTCTTTCTATCGTCAGCGCTGAGGAAGCCTCGGCAGCTATCGTCCGTGCAGGCAAATTGGTGTCCATCGAGTTTACGCTTCGCTTGGACGATCAAATCGTGGTGGATACCAATGTTGGCGGTGACCCTCTTTCCTATATTCATGGACTTCAACAATTGATGCCAGGCTTGGAGAACGGACTCAAAGGATTAGCCGTGGGGGAGTCCAAAAAAATTGTCGTCCAGCCTGAAGATGGATATGGTCCGGTCGATACGCATGCCTATATGGAAGCCGATAAGTCTCGTATCCCGCCAGAATCCTTAAAAATTGGAGCACTTGTCGAAGGTCAGGATAGTACGGGTCGTCCCGTGTATCCACGCATCAAGGAAATTGGGGAGGACGAGGTTATTCTCGATTACAATCATCCGCTCGCTGGGCAAGTGTTGTATTTTGATGTGAAGGTGCTAGATATTCAGAAGCCCCCAGCTCATCCCCATGCGGAGTAGGCGAGGTTTCCCACCGTCGCTATTTAATCCCAATCACCATGGATTCTGGGCCAGCAAGGTGAAGCACCTTGGTTTCTCGAAACCCCATTTCTTTCATCCATTCACAACAATCCGCGCCCGTGTAATCAAAGCCACCGGGTAATTCGATGAGCATATTGAGGCTCATCAATAGCCCAAAGGCATTCTCGCGCCGATCATCATCGATCAGTGATTCAAAAACGATCAAGGCTCCATCTTTGGGCAGTGCCTCATAGGCTTTCTTGAGCAACATCTTCTTTTGGTCCAAATCCCAATCATGCAGAATGTGTCCCATGGATAACACTTCGGCCTTCGGTAAGGGGTCATGAAAGAAATCCCCGGGCATAAAGGTAAATCGGTCACTGAGTGCAAAGGATGCGACGTATTCTTCAAAGATTGGTCCGGTTGGCGGTAAGTCAAACCCTCCACCAGTGAGATGAGGGTGGGCTTTCCCAACTTGGACGACTAGGCCTCCTTGAGCTGATCCAATATCGATATAGGTCTGATAGTCTTTCCATGGGAATTTTTGGGCAATGGCCATACTAGTTCCCATACTCAAGCCGGTCATAGACTGCATAAAACTTTTGAGTCGAGCCGGATCGCTGTAAAGCGTGTCGAAAAAGTTGCCGCCCTCTTTGGTTTCATTTTGAGGTTGCCCGCTTGTTAATCCTTCCGTTAATGATCCCCAAAAGCGATACAGGCGGGCATTCGACATTTCGAGAAAGCCCCCAATGTATGACGGTTTCGCTTTGTCAAGAAATTGATCGGTCTCTGGAGTATTGGAATATTGACCATCCTGTCGATGCAACATGCCCAAGGCGACTAACGCATCGAAAAAATCTCGGGCACTTCGTGGATGAAGGCCGAGTTGTTGTTGCAGGGAGTCGGCATTCAGGGAGTGTTTGGCCAGAACGGTAAATACCTCTAGCTCGACTGCACTGAGTAACGTTTTTGATCCCCAGAAGGCCATTCCCAGGTGCATGATTTTTTCTGGCGTAGGGACCTGGTTCATGCGCGAATCTCCTTTAACATTGTATTGTTTTTGAGGAGTATCAATAGATTGGCATCTAAAAGACTTCGAAATAAAGGATTTTCTAAAGGCTGTTTGTACCTTGGATAATGATCTGAGAGCAAGAATGTCTCCAAGTGTTTCCTGTAGCTGCAGCATCTTCCTGTCCTGAGCCCCCGTCGAAGGGATGCTGCCTCTTCCAGGCGTCAGTCGCATTTGGTGTCTGGGCAGAAGGCACGATGAGATCGTGCAGCTAGTGCGCCTGTGAAGGCGTTTGATCAGGAGGGTGCAAGTCCCTCTCAGGCGAACGTGACCAGCCTGAAGTCGACAGTGGTCACGGCGTTTCCGTGAGGAAGGGTGGAGAGCAACCTGAGACGAACGAGCAGTCCGTCACGAACGTGCACTCGATTCGGCCAAGCCTGTCGGGGAGGCTCCTCACGATGTCCGAACCCTTGATCGCGCGACGGCACCTCCCTTCGACCTGCGAGTCTGCCCGGGGGATAGACGCGGCCAGTCACGGCGGTGACGTCACGTGG
>JAQBUF010000074.1 GCA_027623995.1 Nitrospirota bacterium | reverse complement strand
ACTGTGCCTGTGCGAGCCATTTCGGCAAAGCCAGGGAACGCCGCTGGCGGCTTTTTTCAACATTCCCTTATTGCGAATTTCCTGAATTGCACTCCAAGACAGGGGAATGGTACAGTCGGATCCTTGATAAGAACATGGATTGCTCAGGCTCAGCCGAAGTAACGTTCCCAAGATTGATAGAAGGTCCCATCGTCTAGCTTGGCCTAGGACGGCACCCTCTCAAGGTGCAGACACGGGTTCAAATCCCGTTGGGACCACCAGCCTTCGCGCTCAATCTTTCACTAGGACAAACCAAGCACAGCTCTGGTTGCCCCCTCAAACTTGTCCATACATTCTGTGAATTCTCTGGAGCCCAATCCAACTATTTCATTATCCACGACTTTTTTCTAAAGGATATCAGACCATGAGATCGTTTAATGATGGAGCCGAAGACGGACTCGAAGCCCTCGAATCGCTAGATCCGTCCCAAATTCAATCCTTTTCAGACCTTCTTGTCGCCATGAGGAAAACCGCCTTTGGTGGCCGTCGCCTTGGGGAAGCCTTCGAAATTCTGAAAACCATGATCAACGATCCGGACTGCTTTGTCGTCATGACCCTTTCTGGGGCCATGACTATCGCCAAAATGGGCAAAATCATTTGCACCATGATCGACCGAGGTATGATCCAGGCGGTCGTGTCTACCGGCGCGCTCATTGCGCATGGCATGAGCGAGGCCGTAGGACAAACGCATTACAAATATCATCCATCTATGAGTGATGTGGATTTATTCAATAAAGGCTACAACCGGGTGTACGACACATTGGAAATGGAATTGAATCTGAATCATGTCGAACTTGTGTCCCGAGAAACCCTCGATCGGCTCGATCCCGATCAACCACTGTCTTCTGAGCTCATTACCCGCGAACTTGGGAGAACATTGGCTGATAAATTTGAGGGGCCAGGTGTCTTGAAAAGCGCATTTCTCAAAAAGGTACCCGTATACATTCCAGCCTTTACCGACTCAGAACTTGGTTTAGACATGTCGATTTGGGCTATGGGCAAACATCGAAAAGCCGTAGCGACTGAGACAGGTGGCACGGATGGACAAAATATTTGGAATTCCTTGCGGCAACACCAGCCGGCCTTTAATCCCTTCCTAGATCTCAACAGCTATACCGAAAATTTATTAGGCGCAAAAAGGCTGGCTATATTTACCATCGGTGGCGGTGTGCCCAGAAATTGGGCGCAACAGACGCCTCCATATATTGAAATACTCAATTTACGGCTTGATACGGAGATCAAACCACCACGGTTTCAATACGGCGTGCGCATTTGTCCTGAACCTGATTATTGGGGTGGCTTAAGCGGCTGTACCTACCAAGAGGGAATGTCGTGGGGTAAATTTATTCCTCAAGAAGAGGGAGGACAATTTGCCGAAGTTCTCAGCGATGCCACCGTCGTCTGGCCCTTATTGTTGATGGGTCTACTTGATGATGACAAACAAAAAAGCAAGGACACTTAAAGCCGATACTGAGGGAACCACTGCCCTAGGAATTTGACAGATTTCACGTCTACGCCCAGACTATGGCATAATGAATAATCAATGGCCTAGGAACACATTATGACCTTGAATCGATACTTCCAAACATTTGCCATACTTGCGATTCTTTTGATGACATCGCTCCCCGCTAGTAGCCAAGATGACACGTTTATGCTTCGCGAAGACGATCGCGTTCGCGGAAATCAACAAGCCCCCGTCACCATCTTGGAATATTCCGATTACACCTGCGGATATTGCGAAAAGTTTTTCGAAGAAACCTGGCCATTGATTGATTCGGAATACATTAAAACTGGGAAGGTTCGGCTCATCTACCGGGATTTTCCCAGAGCCGTGAGCGGGCCAAGTGTTGACACCGCCATGGCTGCACGATGCGCTGGAGAACAAGGTCAATATTGGACGATGCATGACCGATTATTTTCCAGCAATCGAAAATATTCTTCAGCCCAAATTCAACAACAAGCTGAAGATCTTCGTCTGAACGTCCGACAATTTAGTGAATGTGTTCAAGCGGAGCGATTTATGGAGTCCATTTATCGCGATCGCATGGAAGGGGGCACTATCGGTGTTCGCGGAACCCCACATTTTATTTTGTTTCTCACGAAGAACCCAAAAGCTGGCCAATTTTTAGTTATCCCAGGAGCCTTCCCTTTTGATGTGTTTCAGGAACACATTGAAAAACTGTTGGGCCAAGCGTCGACCCAACCAAGTTCAGGGGATTTGTAGTGAGTAAATTGATTGCTCCTAACGCCTGGACCATACAATGAAAGATACGAGCCCGAAGCCCGATGACAAATATTCGTCTTGAAAAGACGAGAAGGCTGCCCTATTCTTTTTGACATCAATCGTGCTTTCTCATTCACGTTTCTCAATACATATCTTTTAGCAGGTGGTGCCAATGTCAGAAACTCCATTATTTTGGGCTGTAGAATGTGCAGACGGTGATCCAGATTTTTTTGTATGCATGGACTGTCTCAACGAGGTGTATCGCCGAAAAATCCCCAGAGAATGTCCGGATTGCAATGCCATATCTTCATTCGAAGCCTTTACCCTTGCCTCAATTTCGGATTGGGGAACCGAAGAACTTATTTCCAAAGCTCAGCATGCGTCTTCTGATGATTCAGGAGAGACTCAAGCGCCGATCGACTCAACTTTGGCAGAACCTTCCTCTGTTTAAGCATTTGTGGAACAGCTACCCGGCCCAGCTTTTCTGATTGGCACCGAATGGCGTGAATCGTCGATCCGCCAATCCGTCATCAATCCCTACACCGGAAATTCCATTGCCGAGGTTTGCCAAGCCCAACCTCACGATATTGAAGACGCGATCCAGCTGAGTGTCTCAGCGTTTCATCCATTTGCCGCCCTACCTTCCCACAAGAAAGCCCATGCACTACTTTCCATCGCCCAACAGCTCACGACGAGGCAGCAAGAATTTGCCAAGGTCATGAGTCTAGAGTCTGGCAAACCCATCACTGACGCCCTGCGAGAAGTCCACCGTGCGATTCAGACGTTCACTCTCGCAAGTGAAGAAGCCAAACGCATTCCCGGCGAAACCATTCCTATGGATAGTTGCCCCGGGATGGAACACCACATGGGCATTCTTCGAAGAGTGCCGATTGGTCCAGTACTTGGCATCACGCCCTTTAATTTTCCTTTAAACCTTGTCGCCCACAAAATCGCACCGTGCTTGGCCGTGGGAAACCCCTTTATTCTTAAACCAGCACCTCAAACTCCATTGACGGCCTTACTGTTGGGGGAAGTTATTTGTGAACTTGGACTCCCTCACGGCACATTGAGTGTTCTACCGTGCGAGAATGCCCTCGCTGAAACCATGGTACGAGACCCACGAATCCAGGCTCTGAGTTTTACCGGAAGCGCCCCCGTCGGATGGAGCCTCAAAGAAAAGGCTGGGAAAAAGCGTGTGGCATTGGAATTAGGAGGAAATGCTGCAGTGATCGTTGAACCCGATGCGGATCTCAAGGTGGCTGCCCAACGTTGTGCAGCCGGAGGGCTATCCTACTCTGGGCAAACCTGTATTTCTGTGCAACGACTGTATATTCACAATGACGTCTATGATGAGTTTGTGAAACTATTACTTTCCCACATTCGCTCTATCCCAAGCGGTGATCCTCTGAAGGAAACCACAGTTGTTGGCCCACTGATCAACCAACAGGCTGCCATCAGAGTAGAGAATTGGATTCAAGAAGCCACGGCTCAAGGCGCAGATTGTTTGTGTGGCGGGACTCGGCAGGATGCCATGGTTGCCCCCACGGTCTTGGCGAATGTCAGTTCAACCATGAAAGTCTCCTGTGAAGAAATTTTTGGCCCGGTCATTACCGTGTCTCGCTACCAGGACTTCACGGAGGCACTCCATCAAGTCAACAATTCGCCCTATGGGCTTCAGGCCAGTGTGTTTACCCAAAACATCAATCGCATTTTCCACGCCTACCAAACCCTGGAAATGGGAGCCGTACTGGCAAATGAAATTCCCACGTGGCGCGCCGACCATATGCCCTATGGAGGAGTCAAAGATTCTGGCCTAGGTCGTGAAGGCGTCCGTTATGCCATGCAGGAACTCACCGAACCAAAACTCCTGGTATTGAACCTTCCTCCTTTGAAGACGTGAAGCGTGAAGCGTCATCCGCGAAGCGAAGGTAAAAAAATCCTTGCGGAACGCCTTCTAAATTTGTCAATATGCGGCCCGCATGTTCATTCCAGCCTCATAGCCGGATAATTTCCATCATTGGCGTTGTCGGCAGAAGTGAATGAGCCCTTCTTGTCTGACAGAGCATCCTCGCGATTTTGCAGACATCACCAATTATTTTTTGAACGTCGTGTGATCCACCACACGAAGGAAATGGAGGAGACATGGTCCCTACTCACATGTTTCTGACCCGAGGGGTCGGAGTTCACCGAGAAAAGCTGGCTTCATTCGAAGAAGCCTTGCGATGCGCTGGCGTCGCCTACTGCAACCTAGTGTGCGTCTCTTCTATCCTTCCCCCAAATTGCAAGATCATTCCGAGAAAACGCGGGGAAGAACTCTTGAATCCCGGAGAAATCACCTACTGTGTCATGGCCCGTTGTGAAACCAATGAACGAAGCCGCCTCGTCTCTTCATCCATAGGTGTGGCCATTCCTGAAGGACGGCATAAAGCCTATGGGTATCTCTCAGAACACCATGCGTATGGGGAAACGGACGAAGAAGCTGGTGATTACACCGAAGACCTGGCTGCGCAAATGCTCGCCACGACTCTCGGCGTCAAGTTTGACCCCAACGTCGCATGGAAAGAACGAGAACAAGTCTTCAAAATGGGTGGAAAAATCGTCCGCACACAAAATATCACGCAATCGGCGGTCGGCAAACCAAACCTGTGGACGACGGTGGTCGCTTTAGCGGTGTTCATTCCTCTCGAAAACATTCAAGATCCAACACGACCATTGAGAAAGAAAAAGTAAGCCACAGCCCGAACACCACAAAGGCCGTCCAGCTAAATTGAAAACTTTGCCCACAGAACCGTGTGATCTGAAGGCGTCTCCTCCTTCCTGGGATTCACATCCACTTCCACTGCCGTACATTTCTTGGCTAAGGATTTCGTGGCCAAAATGTGATCAATCCTCCAACCACGATTGGCTTGGAGCGCATCGGGCTTACGATAATCCCAAAAAGTATATTGTTGTCGATCTGGATAGAGACGACGAAACACATCTTCAAATCCCCAGCTCATGGTCTTTTGATACGCATCACGTGCATCCTGGTGATAACACACATGGGCCAAATGTTTTTCAGGATGGTGAACATCCATGGGCAAAGGTGCCACATTCATGTCTCCACACCAAATGATGGGTTGATCGGGTGAGAAGTGACGTGAAAAGTATCGGCGCAACCGCGCAAACCACTCCAGCTTGTACTGGTACTTTGGATGGTCGATTTGAAACCCTTGAGGGATGTACGTATTCACAATCGTGATCCCTTGCACCACGACATGCAGCAATCGAGGGCCGTCGGCATCGGGGCCTTTATCCAAACCATTCGATGAAAATTCTGGTTTGGTTTTTGTCAATACGGCGACCCCGTTGTATCCTTTCATCCCACAAAAGGTGATGACATAACCAGTGGCTTCCAAGGCTTCTAACGGAAATTCTGAATCTTGAACTTTGGTTTCCTGCAAACACAATACATCTGGAGTATGGCGTTGTATCCACTGGGTCACTGTGGATAGACGCTTCCTCACTGAATTGACGTTAAAAGTCGCGATCTTCACTGTATATCCTTCGTATCTGAATACTGCATGCTTTTCTACGTCTCCTTAAATTTCATCATTGCACCTCGCAAATGACTTTGTGATGACCTTCACGCCCCAGGAAATCCAACGCCTCACCGACACGAGTTTTTTTCTCAATAAGGCCACCATCACGACAAAAATTCGCCAACAATTAGAGCAACTCCACGAAGTGTACCAACAGGAACTTTGCCAGCACTCACTTCTTGTTCCCGACCAATTTTCCTCAGAGGCATTTCAATTCGTCAAGGGAGAACAGTTAGAACACTTTCCCTACCAATATCTAGATTATCCACGATTTTACACACGAGAGACCAAGTTTGCCTTTCGCACACTTTTTTGGTGGGGCCATCACCTCATTTTTTCTTTGATTCTCGAAGGTGTCCACATTCGGCGCTACAAAGAAAACCTCTTTAATCGGTTTTCAGAGATTGCTGATCGCCATGTTTGCTTATGCCTCGACAATTCATTGTGGGAATGGAAGCAGGGCCCAGGATACACCTTTGAAATCACTAGAGAGAGAAAACCCGAGGTAGCGGCAGTGCTAGCCAACCGTCCTTTTTTCAAACTCGCGATGTTCATACCATTCGACGATTCCGTCATTACCTCAGGAAACGTGGACACAAAAGGCCTAGAGGCCCTTAGGTCGATGCTTCCTGTCATCACGCAATAAACTTCAATCCTCTTCTTTAAGCCCCAATGTCTCCGTTAATTCCATCGCACTGTAATTTCTATTCGCCTGCAGAGGAATGAGGTCGATTCCGGCTTCTTGGCATAACACTTTTATGAGTATGTGTGGAGCACTCGACGGAGTGCTGTCAGGCTCTTGAACCTCAACCATCACAATTTTACTCGGGAGCATGGTGCCGGGATGAACTAACACAAAGTCCGCTGTGAGGTTTCGGATGGCCTTCACAATATCTCGACGCGCATTCTCATCCCCCGCGCTCACCTGCACCAACGTACGCAAAGGGATTTTGGCAAACACCAGAAACATATCTCGTGAAACCAAATGCAGAAGATTAAATAAGGCCACCTCTGAGAGACCGATTAACGGACGGGCTTGGGCGGTCATGGTGTCAGAAAGTTTTAACACATTGGCTCCCTGTAACTGTCGCCGACGACGGAACCAGGGGTGCAGCAGGTAATACACCAAGACGAAGGTGACTATCGTCAGCCCTAACATCAAGATTTGTGAAAGGATTGGGAGGGCCTCAATGGAAAGCGCTGAGATGGGAGCTTGAATGACAGACACCTGAGACCTTTACTCTTTGACGGTCTTAAAGACGAATAGAGATTTTCTTTGCTCCTGGCACAATCGTGCCCAACACGACCGCATGTCGAGCACCGGTCACCGATGGCACGTTAGTTGGAATACCCTGTATAGTTTGATACGCCATAACAGCAAACGCCAAAGCCTCAAAGGCATTGCTGTCGACCCCTACCTGATCCATAGTGAGAACAGGACGTGGAGCAAATACCTGCCGCAACGCGTCCATGAGGGCAAGATTCTTCACGCCACCTCCACCAAGGATAACCTCGTCAACATTTCCCTTGAGCCACCGGCAGGAATCAACAATTGTGGACGCCACAAATTCGCAACTTGTGGCAAGGGTGTCCTGGAGAGAGAGACGTTTCGCTTTTGCTTGACGCAACACACCAGCGATATAGGATTCACCAAATTCTTCACGACCGGTCGATTTTGGTGGGTGCTTGGCCAAATAGGGATGAGATAAAAGGGTGTTAAGCAATGCTGCATGACTTTGCCCACTTCGTCCCAATCGACCGTTTCGATCGATTTGCAGCTTTCCAGAAGACCCCTTCAACACTAAGCCATCGAGCAGCATATTGCATGGGCCGGTATCAAATGCACGAATGTCCTCGAGCCCTCCATTTGCAGGAAGATAGGTGACATTTCCAATGCCCCCAAGGTTCACAACCAGACGAGACCGACGTTTCAGATGAAACAATAGATGATGGGCATACGGCGCCAAAGGAGCACCCTCCCCCCCGACGGCCATATCACGCGTTCGAAAATCTGCCACCGTCGTAACACCAGTCCGCTCAGCGATAATAGTTGGATCACCAATTTGCAGGGTCGATCGGATTAAACCAACCTTAGATTCTCGAATGGGGATAGGCTGATGATACACCGTTTGCCCATGGGATCCGATCAAGTGAATATCCTCATATTTTAAACCAGCCCGTTTGATCGTCCGAAGGGCTGCTGTGGCAAACACCTCCCCAACCGCAGCATTGAGGTGACATATTTCTGCCACGGTTCCTTGAGTGGGAGCGAGCAGCAGACGTGTTCTTAACCCTGGAGGATACGCTAACGTTTGTGATGAAAGGAGCGCGATTGTAAGGCGGGACTGCCTACGAGTAATATCCACGATGGCGCAATCCACGCCATCGACGGAAGTTCCTGACATTAATCCCAAACATTTCATGTCTAAATGACCGCCACGATTACCATTGCCAAGCCGTTAATGAGATGAAGGTTTTTGCCGTGTCCGGTCCCACACCATTCCGATTTGCTCTTTCGCACTAAATCCAAGAGTTTCATAAAATGCCTGATTATCGCGGGTACACAACCAAAACAGGTCTACACGCTGGAGAGTCGAATGCGATAAAATTGTGTTGATGATGCCGGTTCCGATATCCTGACCTTGGTACGGCTTATCCACGATAACATCCCAAATAGAGGCCCGATACACATAATCCGTCAGCACTCGCCCACAACCGACAAGCTGGCCCCCATCCCAAGCCGTGATGAACACATTGGTGTGCTTCACCATATCCTGGGTATCCTCCAAGGTCCGATCACCGGCCCAGGAGGACTGCTGGAACAGGGATAAAAGACCAACAAGGTCAAAATTTTTTCCATCCTGAAAGGTGATCATATTCATCTAGGCTAGAACAAAGTTAGCAGAATTTTTGATGAACGAGGTAGAGAATTGCTATGGATCTGTATTACACTAATCTTTTTACAAATACCAGCCACAATGAGGACTCTCATGCCAATGCTCGTGAAGAAATGTCCTAAATGCGAAAAGCTGTTTTGGATTAAAGAAGAAGAGGTTGAATATTCCAATGACGATACCTGGCGCGTGACCTGTCAGCACTGCCATCAAGTCCTACGCATTCCCCTCGTGACCCAAGGCGCAAATGCCGGTGCTCCTAAAATGGGGCATTAACCTTTACTCAATAATACGATACTCATGCACCTTGAAAACCTAGGCGGACTGCAAGCACAGATTGTGGGCGGCCCCAATCGTGATGGTGGAGGCACTGGCCCGGTCGTTGTGCTCCTTCATGGATTTGGCGCACCAGGAGATGACCTTGTCGCGCTCTGGAAGATGATTCGAGTCCCCGATGACGTTAGGTTTGTCTTTCCGGTAGCCCCTCTGGCGCTTGACGGTGGGTTGCAAGGCGGACGAGCCTGGTGGATGCTTGATATGGAACGCATCGCTCGTGATATGGCCAGTGGACGTGGACGTGACGTACAAGCCGTTCCCAAGGGTCTTACAGAAGCCAGAACGTCCCTCTTGGCATTGCTCGATCAATTGCAAGAACATTGGAATATTCCATCAGACCGAATTATTCTCGGGGGATTTTCTCAAGGCGCCATGCTGGCATGCGATACCATCCTTCGAACCGATCGACCCTTTGCCGGGCTCGTGCTTCTTTCTGGAACATTGATCGCCAGAGATGAATGGCTACCCCTCATGCCTAATCGAAAGGGGCTCCCTGTTTTTCAAAGTCACGGAACAGATGATCCTTTACTCCCTTGCGAAACAGCCAAAGACCTTCGGAAGGCCATGACCGACCAGGGTATCCCTGTTAAATGGCATGAATTTAAAGGGGGACATGAAATCCCCTTTGACGTCCTTAAAGAATTAGGCGCCTTCATCGCAACTCACCTCAATTTTGCCACCTAAAATATTTTTGGAGACCTTTTCCTCACAAACCCAGATAGAATTGCGTCTCCCTGCTGCGTTGAGTATGATGAAGCTGTTCAAAATGATTTTCACATCCATCACACCTACTAGGTGAAGGTACCGGAGGCCATGATTACGAACGACGTTCTCGCCCAATACATTACCAGCGCCATGCCCGATGCCAAAGTCTCGGTGACGGACCGCACTGGAACCAGAGATCATTTAAATGTTAGCGTCCAGTCAGATTTATTTAAGGGTAAAAACTTACTCGATCGCCATCGCATGATTTATCAAGCCTTGGACGAACCCATGAAAGATGGGCGCATTCATGCGCTCGTATTACAGGCCGACACAATCGACGGATTATAGGAAGGAGCACGATATGGCTGATCCCATTGAAGAAGAAATTCAACAGGAAATTCAGAACAACAAAATCTTGATCTACGGAAAAGGGACCAAGACCGCCCCACAATGCGGCTTTACCGTCGAAACTATGGAGTTTTTTGACAAGTTTGGGTTTCCCTACGAACTGATCAATGTGTTGGAAAATCCTGCAAAACGTGAAACCCTCGCGCGTATGACAAATTGGCCCACCCTGCCAAAGGTGTTCATCAATGGACAGTTTTACGGCGACACGGATGTCTTGGGTCCAATGGAAACGAAAGGTGAACTCAAACCTTTACTCGACCAGGCATTTACCAACCAATCTGCCTAACAATTGAAGACATCTGCATTTCTGAAGAGCCTTGATCAGTAAGATCAGGGCTCTTCTTTTTTCACTGTGTGGCTAAACCTGATCATCGTTTAAAAAACGTTTGGCCTAGCGTCATTCCATGGCTCAGTGCTCCCTCCCTCTCAACTAGTATTAAGAGCTTCCAGGCAAGATCCACCTTGCTCGACATGAAAAAACGATCGAACCTTTTGGAATTAGGTTGAAGTGGTCTAATGAAAATGGACACCGGTTTAGGGTGTGGGAGAACAACCCCAATGAGGTGCGAGATGACACGAGGACGACGAAGTTTTACGACGGAGTGTAAAGCCGATGCCGTAGCCTTCGTGCAGCAGCAAGGCTATACCGTGGACCAAGCCTGTCAGGCCTTAGGGATCGGCGAGACCGCGCTTCGACGATGGGTTATGCAAGTGAAGGCGGAAACGGCAGGCCTGACACCCCGAGGCCGGGCCATCACGTCTGAGCAGCAACGCATTCAAGCCTTGGAAGCGCAGGTAAAACGCTTGGAGATGGAAAAGGCGATTTTTAAAAAAGCGGCGACGCTGTTGGCGGAAGACGTGTCGCTCGCTATGCGGTAATCCAGCGGTTCAGCGTGAGCTATCCCGTGTCTGCCTTGTGTGCCATCCTTGGCATCCAGCGGAGTAGCTACTATGCGTGGCAGAAACGACCAGTGAATATACCTGACGTCCAACTGTGGATGCAGGCCCAAGCGGGGCATCGACGCAGTCGAGGGGCGGCGGGGTCCCGGACTATGGCCAAGACCTTGGGCGTGAGTCGGTGGCGAGCCTGCAAGCTCATGCAGGCCTGTCAGTTGGTGAGTACCCAAGCCAGTAAGTCAAAATCCCGTCTGGCTCAGGAGGCCGCGGAGGCGGTGCCGAATCACCTCAACCGAGCCTTCCAACCAACGGCCCCCAAGCGGGTCTGGTGTGGGGACCTTACCTATGTGCGGGTTGCAGGGCAGTGGGCGTATTTAGCCGTGGTCCTCGATCTGTACGCACGATGTGGGGTGGAAGGTCGCGGCGGCACCGAGGGTGTAAGATTAACTGTGTAACTGGTTATTATGACGGTTCCATTCAAGAAGGAAGACTGATGACCAGAGCCAAGACCCCAAGCCAAACGGATGTGCTGTTAGATGAGCTATTGGAGGGGTGCGCGTCACCCGACGACATTTTCG
>JAQBUF010000016.1 GCA_027623995.1 Nitrospirota bacterium | reverse complement strand
GAGCGGAGAAAAGGCCAGAATAATTCTTTTATTTTTTTACGCTTCACGCTTTACGCTTCACGCTTTACGCTTCACGCATGACGCTTCACGCATGACGCTTCACGCTTCACGCTTTACGCTTCACGCATGACGCTTCACGCTTCACGTAGATTTCTTACCGTTTCTTCTTGCGCTGGGCTTTGGCTTGGTTGGCTGATAGAGGTTCAGCGGATGAAGAGTCGATGACTTTGGGGTGAGTCCGGCGATAAAGGCCATAGGCAAAGGTGAGCCAAAAAATCCCAGAAAAAAATCCGAATACCACTGCGGTGAATACGCGTTCCATTTCCTCAATCGGTGGTTCCGGTCCAAATTGTTCCAGGGTTCCCAACATTTGAAATGGCCACGCCAAACTTTCCAACCCGAGAAGTAGAGTAGACCACATCCACACATGCGCAGTGGTGGCACACATTTGGGAATAGGCAATCGTCAATCCCACAATCAGGATAATGGTCATGGCCGAAGAAAGGTCGCCTCGGAGAAACCACAGGCCGACGGTTACGGCTATGGCACCAAGAACTGCGTTAACAAAAAAAATAGGCTTATGGGGCATAGGAGGCACCGTATCACATTCATTCTTGCGCGCGCACGGGATTCACATTTATGAAGAGCGAGAAGATGGCACTTCGAACATTCACCACTAAACAGGCCGCTCGCCAAGCCATGTGGGATCAACTCGTGGCAGACAAAGTGGCACGATTTCCTTTCCCCCCTCATGGACGTATCCCAAACTTTGCTGGAGCAAAAGAGGCGGCTGAGCGATTATTCACGATTCCCCTATTCCGGGATGCCACATGCATCAAAGTGAATCCCGATGCCCCGCAACGCTATGTTCGAGAGTTAGCCCTACGACGCGGCATCACCATCTTCGTCCCCACACCGCGATTGCGAGGTGGCTTTCGGCGATTTGATCCACGAAAGATCCCTCAAGACAAGCTGCGCCATGCCGCAAGTCTTTCTAAAGGAAAGCCATGGGGTGAACTTGTTCCCCTTGAGGAATTGCCTCAATTGGATGCTATCGTGACCGGCTCGGTTGCCGTCACGCCAAAAGGACATCGATGTGGAAAGGGAGAAGGGTATGGGGATTTAGAATATGCAATCCTTCGGGAACTCGGGCATGCACCCGTTCCCGTCGCCACCACTGTTCACGCGATTCAAGTCGCCAAGGATTTTCCTCGCGAAGCCACTGACCTACCACTACACTTTATTATCACACCAGAAATGATTTTGAACGTAAGCCCTCCCCCTCACCCACCGAACGGGATCGATTGGGCTAAACTGTCCTCTCAAGATCTTGAAGACATGCCGATTCTTGGTGAATTGAAAAATCGTAAGAGGAAAGACGTGAACCGTAAGGAGTAACGAAGGGCCCTCTTGTCATCACGTCAACCGATGGTGCAGGCCACGAAGAAGTCAATAACTTGTGGAATTGAGCGATGAACGGGAAAGAGACGTTTTAGAAGACGTCAGGCGAAGATTGCTCTTCCCCAGCATTGGAATGAGAGGAGGGACGAATTGATGATAATTCTTTGGGATGAATTAAGGTTAAGCATTCATCTGCCACAGGGTCCTTGTGAAACAAGGCATAGATAGGAAAAATTTTCGACGCATCCTCACCTTGTTGAGAAAGAAATAAAACAGGCACCTCGACCCACGGTAAGGGCGTATCTAAGGTCGCTAATCGAAGGCGAACGGCGAGTAACATGTCTCGAATCTTGGACGCATCTTCAGGAGTCGTGGCTTCAGCATCATCCAGGGTATCAGGTGAATCAGAAATACTCCGATTCCATAAAGATTTTGTGATACCAACCGCCAAATTAAATCCCACACCTCGGGCTTTCTTACTCACATCAATGAGCAAGCCGGCATCAATCGCTTCTTGGCGAGAAGTAATCAATTGAGAAGGTACTTGCGTATCTGAGGACAAAACTCCGTCGGATCCCTGCGATGTGGCCCCAAGATTTAAGGCCTCCTCAAATAGTCCTTCTCCCACCGTAGATTTCTCAGCAAAATCCACACCCGACTCCAGGGCCTCAACTGGTTCAACGATGATGCCTCTGGCTTTCAACACGCCTTGATACACGGCTTGGGCGGATTTAGACCAAGTAGGTTGAGAAGGCTTTCCCAAATAAGCCGCTTCCGCAGCTTTTTTCTCATCATGGCTTAGGGCGCGTGGTTGTTTCATATCCATACCTATAAAGTAATAAGGCTCAGAGTTTCACAAGTCAAGGGTTGTTGATTTTTTGACTTGACAAATAATGCATTAGTTTCAACGGAACTCCATTACACTATATGGATACCAAAATAGGAAATAAGGAAATGCGCGTAAACAATTCTTTGATATTCCTTATCTCTTCACATCATCTAGGGATAAACAGCAGGATACGATTGTGCAATTTGCACCTCACCCATCTGACTCACCAAATGCGTCACACTCGCATCCATCATTTCCATTAAGGGTCCGGGGTACAATCCGATCCAAAGTACGAGGATCGCTAAGGGAATCACCGTAGCCAATTCCCTATTTGATAAGTCTGGGAGCCCTTCAACGGCTTTTGTATTCGCTTCCCCCAACGCCACCTTTTGTAACATCCACAGCATATAGGCAGCTGCCAGGACAATCCCTCCCATCGAGAGAAGTACCATAGCGAAGCTGATATAGGATGTCCCAACTAACACCAAAAATTCCCCTATGAAATTGCACGTACCAGGAAGACCAAAGGCCGCTACGGAGAACAGGAAAAACAAAGCCACAAATTTGGGCATGGGTTTGTGCAATCCACCATAGTCAGAAATTGCTCGACTATGAGTGCGGTCGTACAGTTGTCCAACGCAAAGGAATAAGGCTGCTGTAGTAATGCCGTGATTAAACATTTGTAAGATTGCACCTTGAATCCCCTGGCTATTAAAAACAAAAATCCCAAGGGTCACAAAGCCCATATGCGAGACTGAGGAATAGGCCACAAGTTTTTTGAGATCAGACTGCGCCAGGGCCATATAGCCACCGTAGATTATGGCTAACACGGATAGCCATAAAATATACGGAGCGAACAACATGGAAGCTTCTGGAAACATCGGCAGGCAAAATCTCAAAAATCCATATCCCCCCATTTTCAGAAGCACACCAGCCAGGACCACGCTGCCAGCCGTTGGGGCTTCGGAATGCGCATCAGGCAACCAAGTATGAAAGGGGACCATCGGCATCTTAATGGCGAATGCCAAAAAGAGCGCCAGGAATAGCCAAAATTGCGTCTTGGAGGAATAAGTCTGTTCGCTGAGCACCAACATGTCGTAGGTTTGTCCACCTTCCAGGTAGAGACCAAGTATGCCCAACAACAGTAATAAACTGCCGGTGAGGCTGTACAAGACAAATTTAATTCCTGCGGCGATACGATTTGGACCTCCCCAAAGTATGATCATGAAATACATGGGAATCATGGTGAGTTCCCACAACATAAAGAAGAGAAAAAGATCTAATGCCGTAAAGACGACCAACATAGCCCCTTCAACCAGCAAGATTAGCGACATAAAGGCTCGCACTCGCGTGGTAATGGCACTCCAAGAGCAGAGGATACAGAGTGGACAAAGCAGAGTGGTGAGCAGGACCATAAGAATACTGATGCCATCCACACCAACCGCATATTGAATATTGAAGGTCGGCATCCACTCCACACGCTCCACAAATTGCATGCCCTGTTTCGTGGAATCAAAACTTTTCCACAGGACGAGTGCGAGGCCAAACTCGATCATCGTAGTCCCAAAGGCGACTCGTCGGATCCATTCTTCATCTCGCACAAACGCCATGACAATAATTCCTAAAAAAGGAACGACAATCATCCAACTAATCATGTGATCCTTTTCTTGAGAGACAAGCCTTCTCGAATATTCTTGAGTATTTCATAAACGAGATACGAAATACGAACGACAAACCACGGTTTTATTTAGACCAAGATATACAATAACACCGTCGCCAAGACCAGCCACACGATCATCACTAATAATTGATGTTGGATGGTGCGAGGCTCAGCTGCCTGCAATAATTTCCCTGCCGTATCTGCTTGCTTTCCCACTTGCCCAATCCTTTGTTCCAACCACTTAATATCAATCACTCGCCACAGCCAATGACTCATCCCAACACTCTGCTGTCCAAGACCAACGACGATTCGATCAATGCCTTTCACATCCACCACCCTCCACAGCCATTGACTCATCCCAACACTCTGCTGTCCAAATCCAACGACGATTCGATCAATGCCATTCACATCCACCACCCTCCAAAGCCATTGCGCAAATACCACAGAATAGATGGCGATCGAATGAATGACTTTATCAATGACTCGGATATCAATATTCCGCCAAAGCCAATGGGAGAATCGAATCGTGGGGTTCACCAAATACGCATCGTAGATTTCGTCAAAATACAATTTATTCCAGAACAAGACATACAATCGTGTGCTCCTGTTCACGGCCCCCACCATCTGTGTTCCAGATCGAGCACGCGAATAGGCAAATGCCCACCCGGCAATGGCCACTCCAATAGAGACCAAAAGCCAAATCTTTGAGCCGGAATCCACTATTCCTTCATGTACCGACATGCCTGGGTAGGTCAACGCCGGAGCCAAGAAGTTGGCAAACCAACTCCAAAACAAGGTCAACATGACTCCCAGAAGGATGATCGCCAAAAGAAGGCTACTCAGTATCGACCCATTCAGGAATTGAGGTCGGATGGAATGCGGTTCCAAAGGGGAGTGTCCAGAGGCGGGCCAATACGTCTTGGGGCCGTGAACAAATATCGACGTGACACTTCGAAAGAGGTAGATAGAAGTCACAAAGACCGTCATCAGGCCAATGATCCTAAACCCAATTGTGGCAGAGGTAAATCCCGTCACCCCCCACAAGTATTCATAGGACCCGGAAAACAAAATAAACGGAGGCAGGCATGCAAGGAATAAGGCCCCACCATACAAGATACCCATGCCCTTCGGTGGAGGATGAAGGCTGGCCTCATGTCCATGACCCGGCTCCACCGATCGAAGCGCATTGCCAGTGGAAAGGAAAAAGAAGGCTTTATAACACCCATGAGCCAACAGATGAAAAACCGCAACCGCAAATGCACCCAGGCCACAGGTCATAATCATGAAACCGATTTGACTGATTGTGGAATAGGCCAAAATCTTTTTAATATCCGACTGGGTCAAGGACACAATACCAGCAAATACCGCGGTTGTGGCTCCGACAATTGCGATGAATGTCATGGCAAAGGGGGACAAGACAATCAACGGACTCAATCTTACCAATAAGAATGGGCCCGCATTCACCATAGTCGCAGCATGAATGAGCGCTGAGACAGGGGTTGGAGCCTCCATCGCAAACGGCAACCACACATGGAACGGCATTTGTGCGGATTTGCCCATGGCACCCAAAAATAAAAAAAACGGGATTAACGTCACTGGGTAGATGTGCATGTCCAATCCCATCCACCCCATGATATTGATGGTGTGATCTTTCATGCTTTCAGCCTGACCAAGAATAGTTTGGATGTCGAGGGTGCCAAACGTGAAAAAGGTCATAATAATTCCAAAACTTAATCCAACGTCTGCCACGGCATTCACCAAAAAAGCCTTGGTCGCGGCCCGGCATGCCGAGGGTCTTTGTGCCGAATGCGAGATCAGGAGATACGAACAAATCCCCATCACCTCCCAACTGACCAACAACATCAG
Source organism: Nitrospirota bacterium (assembly GCA_027623995.1). Lineage (GTDB taxonomy): Bacteria > Nitrospirota > Nitrospiria > Nitrospirales > UBA8639 > Nitronereus. Next base: position 50,713 of record JAQBUF010000016.1, on the reverse strand, counting down.
AAGGTTGCCACTCATCACTAACAACACCATGGAAAAGGTAAACAACGCGATGACCGCAAAGAAGCGGTTGTACCGTGGATCCCCAATCATATAGCGAGAGGAATAGACATGGACGATCCCACTCAGTCCCGTCACCAAAAGCAGAATAAGAACGGTTAGCTGATCCACATAGAGATTTACATCAATGGCCAGTGATCCCGATTGGAAGAGACGATAGAGGGAAATAGAGAACGGCCCGTTCCTCAATACTTCGAGGAACGCCCCGACAGATAATCCAAATGAAAGGCCAATCGCAGGAATCCCGATCCGATGACTGTGCTCACCCCAACGGCGTCCTCCAAGGACCAAGATGAGAGACGCGAGCAGGGGGAGAAGAGGGATCAGAACAAAGACAGGCATGGTTGTGCTCAAAGACCCGGTGGCAATGCATGGTTCAATAATAGCTGGACAATAGGATCGCTAAATACACCTAACATTATTACTGCGGCAGACGTCGCCCCCAAACTCAGCTTATATGCGAAGGGAATGTCACTTGGGAGTCTGTCCGAGGGGAGAGGGGTTTGACGAAATATTGCCTCAAACAGTCTGACAAAATACGCGAGGGTGAGAAGCGTCGAAAGCAAGACCGCCGCGACGGCAATATAATTATTTGCTTCAAGCGCTCCAAGAATGATGTACCACTTTCCAAAAAAACCACCTGTCGGAGGAAGACCGATCATACCCATGGCCACAATAATCAAGACTCCCGTAAACCAAGGGGCCTGTTTCCCAATCCGCCCCACGTCCTCGACCGTTCTGGCACCATACTGACAAATCGCCATCCCTGCCAGAAAGAATAATGCCGCTTGCATGACCGCATCATTCAATAAATAAAAGACTCCTCCCACAAACCCCGTTTGATTTCCCTGACTCACTCCGATGAGGATAATGCCAATATGGGAAATCCCACCATAAGCAAACATCGCTTTGATATCCCGTTGATTCAAAGCGAGCACGGCACCGATGACCGCCGCGAGTGTTCCAAGTATTCCCACGAGTAAAAGGACTGGGATATCATTTACTATCACTTTCGCACCCAGGACCCAAAAAATGATTCTGACCCACCCCACCAGCGCCACCTTGGTGACCAGTGAGGCTAAAATGGGAGAGATAGATTCCGGCGCATACGTGTAGGCATCTGGCAACCACGCATGAAACGGGACCAAGGCCATCTTGATTCCCAATCCAATAAACATAAACAGGAGACCGCCGACGACGGCTTTTGAATTCAATAGGTGAGGAAGTTTTTCGGCCATATCAGCCATGTTGAGGGTTCCGCTCGCGGCGTAGAAATAACTCACCCCCAGTAGATAGAGGGAGGCTCCGAGCGTTCCCAACACAAGATAGCGAAAAGCCGCGAACAAGGCTCGCCCACCAGCCACGCCTATGAGGGCATAACTCGCAATAGCGGCGACTTCTAAAAACACAAAAAGATTAAATAAGTCTCCGGCAAAGACAATTCCCGTCAGCGCCGAAATCAGCAGCAAGATCAGGGTATAATAATGAACAATTCGTCCACCTAGATCTTTGGGGGAAGTTGGCCCGGCAAAGACCAACGCCAGCAAACCCAAAAAACTCAAGGTCACTAAGATCATACTCGCCAACCCATCAGCGACCCATTCAATGCCTAAGGGGGCGCTCCACCCGCTAAAGGCATAGCGCACTTCTCCATGGGTGATGATACTGTTGAGATTTAAAATGGAGAGCACGACCATGGACGACAGCACAGCCAAAGATATTGGCCGACTCCAATGACGGTGCCTCAGACAAACCACCGGCATAGAAATGGCAGCAAACAATGGAAGCAAGAACAGAATGGCTGGAAAGTGGCGACTCATTCTAATCGTTTGAGAATTTCTTCTTCATCAAGGCTTCCATATCTCCGATAGATTGCCGAACACAATGCCAAGCCAACGCCTAACGTGGCGACACCAACCACAATGGCTGTCAATGTCAGCACATGAGGTAACGGATTGACATAGTTGATCGCGTGCACAGGATCCGTCGTCGACAAGAGGATGGGGGCCGTTGCCCCTTTCTTCGCACTGATGGACACAAGAAAAAAGATCACGCTCGTTTGCACGAGATACATCCCTACGAGTTTTTTGACGAGGTTGTACCGCGTCACCATAATATAAAATCCCCACAGAAAAATGATGACAAACGCCAGAAAGTTGGGGCGCTGGAAGACCGCTGACAAGGCATCAACCATTCAGAGAATCCTCAATAATCTCTTCCGCAGAGAGACTAAACACAATGGATACCGCAGTGACCGCGACATCCACGGCGACACCAATTTGTGTAAGGACAATACCCAAAGATCGGCGTGCCGCCGTTTCAAGACCGGGGATGTCCAATTCCGCATAATTCAAAAACTCCCCACCTCCAATCATACACAAGCCGCCGACACCAGCATAAATCAACATGCCAACCCCATCGCCATGCAAGATTTTTTTGGCGATCTGGCTCCGCGAAGCATCATGACCAAAAATCAGGACGGACAAAATCATACTGGTGCCTAATATTACTCCACCCACAAACCCGCCCCCAGGACCATATTGTCCAAAGAACAATACGTACAGCCCAAAGATTTGGATCACAGGAATGAGAAAGCGTCCCAAGGACTGAACAATGATACTGTCATGAGGTCGAATCATGAGGCGTGCCTCCTCAGTAACAATGCGCAAGCGATACCAGCCGTAAATATGACCACCGTTTCCACCATGGTATCGAGGGAGCGATAATCCATGAGCACGGCGGTCACCACATTCGGGGTATGCGTATCCCGGTAACTCTGTTCGAGATAGGTCGGCGAGATGTGCACATTCGCCGGAGAGTTCGGATCTCCGAATTGAGGAAGATCATTCGCGGCATAGAGCAAGAGAATTCCCAAAAGAGGCAGCGCCACCAATGCAGCCATGGGAGGAGGCGGACGACGAAGACGACTATCTTTGGGCGCTGTCCCAAAGAGAGTCAGCAGAAACAGGACAGTTGCTAATCCCGAACCCACGACGGCCTCAACAAACGCCACATCCACCGCCCCGAACCATGCCCAGACTAACGATAAGAAAAAACTATAGGACCCCAAGAGTAAAATGGCACTCATCAAGTCTTTGACTAAAATGGCTCCAGCCGCCGTGACCAGAAGGAGAATCAACAGAAGAATTTCAAATGAAAAGGTCATGAGGCTTCCCTTTTCCATGGTTTCAATCCAACACGAAGAGCGGCCCGCACAGTCGCATGCGCAATGACGGGATTTTGAATATAGAGTAATGCCAACACGGCCAGGATTTTCATGAGGTTTTTGCTCAACCCCTCATGGATGGCAACACCGAACAACATCAGAAAGGCGCCTAACGAGTCCGTCAATGACACCGCATGAGACCGACTAAAAACATCAGGCAGTCGTAGCACGCCAATCGCCGCCACAATCAAAAAAAATAATCCTGCGATGATAAAGAAGATGGACACAAACTCCATGTTACGGAAGTCCTTTTTGTTCCAAATATTTTGCGACCGCGAGTGCCCCGACCAAATTCAGGAGGGCATACCCGGTGGCAATGTCCACGAACATATCGACTCGGTCAAAGACCAATCCAATCAGCACCAGTAAAATAATCGCCTTGGTCGATATCGCATTGAGCCCCAACACCCGGTCAAAAATCGTCGGGCCCTGGAGGACACGATATAAATAGGCGCCAATGAGAATGGCCAACACGATTAAGACACCGAGAAAAAACATTTTCATCAACGTTACTTTTCGTTTCGAAAGACTTCAGCAATTTTGGACTCAAGGCGTCCACTCGTGACGTCTTCCGCTGAAATCTCATCCATGGCATGGACCATGAGTGAATGATGGTCAACCTCCGCAGTGATCGTACCTGGTGTTAATGTGATGGAATTGCCAAGGAGGACGACTGCCGCATCATGGCGTAATTTGGTCTCAACCCGAATCAACCGAGGATTGATGGGAAGGTCAGGGTGAAGAATCAGCTTGGTCAAATGAAGGCTACTTTGGACGATTTTCAAAAAGAGCCACGGAACATACAGAAGAATGTTGCCCCACAAACGGAAGTTCGGCACAAAAGGGGAATGACCAGAATTAATCCAAGCCACCGTGAAGGAAAGCACCAGCCCCAACCCCAAGTGAATCCATTCGGAGCTGGCAGACAACATCATCCACAAGACAAATATTGCCGCAGCTTTCAGGACTAAGAATTCAGAAGATACTGGTCTAGGTTTCGTTGCCATAAAAAATATTCGTTTTTAACTTCAGAGCCTCAGAGTTTCTGCATCGTTCAAAAAAAAGCCAACCGGAGCCTTTGAATGAAACATTCGAATAGCTTCTGGTTGGCTTGTACTGTCACCGCCCCATTATCGTAATGAAACAGTCACCCTACCGGCCAAAGACCAAAATAATATGTAATCATGGCCTCCCAGACCTCACCCTCGATCGGACAAAGATCATGGCACCATTTCTTACCGAATCCGTGCTCTTATACCAGTCCCACGCTCCTTCCTCAAGATATTTACCGTGAGCGAACGGGAAGAGCTTCCCAAGTTGAATTGGAATTGTACCGGTAAAATTCAAAGGTATTTGGATCTAAAGCCACAAGGTTGAGCCATTGATTATGAAACAATTGTTGAAGGATTGCATGCTTTTCAATAATGGAAGAGATGACACCCGGGGCATGTTCGATGATGGCCAGCAACCGCATGGGTTCGTGATAGTGGATGTCTCCGTTGTTCACGGTCTGCAAGGGAAAACCCATTTGTAAATCACTTTGGGCTCCCAACATCATCCCCACTCCACCAACCACGTTGTGCAGGACTTTACTCCCACTGCCATAGGCCCAGGGATCAACGGCAGAAAAATAATACCCCAGGTTAATCCACTCTCCCACGATCAACGGTGCCGTCATAATTTTTTCGAGGATGGCACCGTGAGGATCGGCGATAGGATCATAGGAATGTAAAAAGACGCGACCGCCTAGATCCAATCCCTTAGTTAACTTCCGCCTTCCAATTAAAAAGGCTCCATTGCCAGACAACCCCCATTCAGGACGAGGGTTGGCCCAATCGCAACTACGCTCGACGACATGCGAAAAGGCCTGTGCTGGAGAAATCTCGGTCGGAGCACTTGGGATGCGAATGCACCGCTCAAGCGCCTGATTCGCCCCGGCACCTTCAAGGTCTTTATGTAACGCGACTAAATCCTCTTTATGACTTTCAGGCAATTCCTCTAGCTCGTAAAACTCAACCCGATCTGTTGTCGTATTATGTTTTCCCGGAAGAAACCAGGTGTCTTCAGGAATGGGTAATCCTTTTTCTTTAAGGATGCGACGAACCTCAGGATCGTTCGCCATGGCGGCAAAAACTCGGGCATTCGCATCCCCCGGTGCTCCACCACATGCTCCACAATCCAGCGCGCCATAATAGGGATTGTTGTCCGTCTCGCTCCCGTGGCCACAAAGGCATACGAATCGCCCATAATTTTGGGTCAACCCCATAGCACGCAATCCGTTTTCGATAAATGTCGCCCGCTCCGTCAGGGAAAACCCCTGAGCAAGTTCAGCCGGAATCCCTTCCGCATGTACCTCACTGGCTTTTAACTGTGGAGGATCCTCTGGTGCTGAGATTGAAATCTGGGTTGGAACCCTATGCGTAAACCATCCCTCGATCGTTGAGCTAATCACCCGAAATGGTTTTGGGAGCAAGGTTTTGCCCACTAATCCCAAACTAAAAAAGAAGCCAAGGACATCAATCACCATCATGGACCCAATGGGATGATGTTTAAGGTCGTGAAAAAGATGCTGGCCTAATTGTTGCCAACGGGTGCCTGAGGAATATTTCTGTAATGAAGCGAGTTCACCCGGTCGAGGTGTTTCCGTGACCGCATGATTGGGAGTCAGCAAGACAGGGCATAAAAAAGACCGGTTATCTCGATCAAAGGCTTGATGGCTGAGAGGAATGCCAAAGAAGCCTGCAAATCCCAACGTTTCATAGGGACCTTGGGCCTCGATATGACGACGAAATGATTCAGAACGGACATCGATACAAAACACGAGCTGAGCTCGTGGGCGAGAATCTAAGGCTGGCGCCGTTCCACGATGATCTAAAATTTTCCTCAGGGTTTCTTCTCGAAAAGAATCTTCATAGGCTTCAAGCCATACTGAACTATGCCGGTCAGAAGGAAAGTCATCCAGCCATTTCAACAATGCCTGAGCATCACCTTGCGAGAGGTCGTACACCTCAATGGGAGACAACTCAAGGAATTGTGCGAGATGAAACAACCGCCATGCATCGCGGCATATCGCCTGCTTGGTTTGATCTCCTGAATGCAGCCCATCCCCCATTCGATGATGGTATTCATCGAGCCGATCATTCCAGTAAGCCGGGATCGCAGAAACCGTGGCATCAATCCCCCATTCTCGCTGGCACGTAATTTGGGTCAACTCCCTTTCATAGAACAATCGAACCGCCAGGTATTGCGTGGTATCAATGGGATGCTTCTGCTGCGCATGATAGTCTGGATGTTCACCCAGCCATCGAATGTATCGGGTCCACCCTGGCAATACCGATAGCTGCCTTGAGAGATAATCGCTCCATTGTGCTTGAGGAATTTCGAGAAGGTGCAAACTCTCTGCAATCGCATCCTCTGGGTGTTCCGGAAGGTCGCGAATTTTTCGAGGGAAGTCTTTAATCCCTAGCAACGTTCCAGAGTAATCTTGCCGAACGAGTTCTCGCCAGACTTGATAAAAGCCTTTCTCTCGATGAGGCATCTCCCATCCAGCTAATCCTTCATCAAGAAACGCCGCTACCCATTTGATCATTTGACTATTGATGTCTTCAACGAGATCGATACCAGCTAACGCATTCACCCAATCACTGATCGTTCGTTGGGCCGGCAAGGAAATGTGTGCAGAAGTTTGTGAGTCTTTCAAAACTCGCGAATTGGCATCCCCAGATGTTTGATGCTCAGAAGAAGAACCCGCTACCCCTAAGGCCGCTAAGGTACTTTTCCACAGATTCGTAAGATAGGCCTCTTCGGGATGTTCTCGACATTGTTCGCATTCCTGAATTGTGCGTTCAATGATTCGTTGTCGCGATTCCTCCGAGAGATCCTGACGAAACCGCTTTAGGGCTTCACCGCTACCAAGCTCCCATTCCAACAGTGAACGCTCTAGACCTTCAAAACCAAACAGGACGTGCAACTGCCAAATCTCAGAGGCTGTTATCTGACGACTCTCTAGTTGAATAGAAACGTGTTTTTCCTGACGAGGCCCAACTCTGGCAAAAGCCCTCTTGAGACTTTCCTGGGTAATGCGGCCGTCCCGATAAAACTGTCGGTACTTGTCATTTGAGAGATACCCATTGCCCCCGAGAAGGTGTTTCCCTTTTCGAACCGCCTGGTCAAAGGGAAGATACTCCAATCCATGAATGGGATTTTGCGCGACCATCGTGCGCATGGGCCAAAACGGCGCGATCGGTTCGCTGGCCTGCGTCACCGTTTGGCGGATCTGATCACGTTCTGCTCGGGAGAGGGTATTAACCGAAGTAGTGTTCATAATTGGATGAAATCTTGGCCCGAAAAACCACAAAAAAAGCCAACCGGATGCTTCGAATCAACTCTTCGAACAGCTTCTGGTTGGCTTGTACTGTGTCTGACCTCTTACTTGTAGAGTCAACCACCCCACAGCCTTGCTGTGTTCGGTCCGGCTCAAGCCTAGATCGTCCGCTATTCTTTGGCTACACATGCCAGGAGAAATGCAGTGGCCTATCCTTGACCTTTCCAAAATAAATAGCTTATATCATCTTTTATATCAAGGACTTGGAGCAGACACAAGTGATTTTCAATCAGTCAAAGACTCTCCTCTAATGCCAAACGGTCAAACCAAAGGCGAAGCGGAAACAGCCATTCGCAATGCCATCATTAAATTCGAACAAGAATTTATGGGGCGAGGGCCTACGGACGTCAAGGCCTTCATCCATCGTGACATAGTATTGGTCAGGCTCAAAGGCGTCTTAACTCCTGCCGAACGACAACTCGCAAAAAATTCTGAAGGTGTGGATATGGTCAAACGAATGAGACAGAATCTCATTGCACAAGGGCGAGAAAAACTTTGCAGCCAGATTGCCGCCATCACGGGAACGGAAGTGACTGGACTGTTCACCGATATTGAAACCCATATTAGTGAGCGAATCATTGTCTTTACCCTTGAACAAGACCTTGATCTCAACTTTCGATAAACCCCTTCCCTCTGCTGGTTACCTCACATTTAACTTTTGGTGAAGACAGGCCTCTACGAACCCGGCACGAATTGGTCCAACAAATCGGTAAAATTTTAATAGGAGCGAAAGCTGATTTTTCAGTGAACAAAGGAACGAGGAAAATTTGGATGAAGCTCCAGGAAGAAAACGAGGGCTAGGCGAAAATGGAGACTTAGAACAATTTAGAAAATAATGCCAAAAAAGGATTTTTTGAGGATTCAGTTTTCTGAGAATCTTGAACCTCTTGAGTGGAAGTACTTTCTTCTGTCTTCCCTTTTGATTTGGAAGTTTTTGAAATTGTGCGATGCATGTTATCGTATAAGAGATCAAAACCAGACATCTTCATCCCTCCAATTAAAATTGACCTGCTTTGATTAATGAAGCAAATGAAATGCCAGACCATATGAATTTTCACAATCTCTAAAAAGTCTTGTAAATCAACTGTTTGTAAAAATTAAAATATTCGAAAATTACCAAGTGATCGCAAATTGAGCAAAATCGCACAAGCCATAGAGAGCGATTCCGCACACATATCTAAAAATACTGCGTGCCTGGAGTATCTTATGGTCAGAAGAAAAATATGGTCAGGAAGGTGGGAAGGGAAATAATTCTGGAGACAGGCCCTTGTACTAGGTTAGTTCCTTACCCGCTTAACCTGCGCCGCCACAATCGAATCAGCCATTGGTTCATGCTCCGCTAATCCTCGAACAAAAAGTTCACAATCATGCTCCTCGAATTCCATAATCCATTCATAGAGTTTGGACATCACCGTATGATCGACCAACCGAGTCTCAGAAAAATTCAATGTGACATTTTTCCCTTCCTGCAGATATCGATGAAGATATTTGCGTAAAGGAATCCATGTACTAAACACCGCGGACTCACGAATCACAATTGTCGCCGAATGTTCATCTTCGCGAATGACCTCAGCATTCAATTTGAAAAATGAGAGAATGGGCGCTCCATTGATAATGTGAATGATGACTTTCACACCAATGCCAATAGCAATACCCATCAAAAGATCGGTCGCAAGGACCCCCACAATTGTGGACATAAAAATAATGAACTGGTCCTTGCCTAAATGATACATATGCACGAACTCACGAGGGGCCGCTAAGCGAAATCCAGTAAAGACCAACAGCGCCCCTAAGGCTGCCAAAGGGATCCGATTGATGACCTCGGGAATCAACGCCACGAATACCAACAAAAACAGTCCATGAAACAAATTGGCAAACCGCGTCCGTGCTCCATTGTCGATATTCGCCTTACTCCGAACGATTTCGGAAATCATGGGTAACCCTCCGATAAAGGCCGCCAAGGTATTGCCAATCCCCACTGCTACCATGTCTTGATCCATATTGGTTTTTCGCCCCCAAGGATCAATCCCATCAATCGCCTTGGCGCTTAACAAGGATTCAAGGCTCCCAATGATCGCAAACATGATCACATACTTGATCCCAATCACCGTCGTTAATCCAGAAAAATCGGGAAAGGTTACCGCATTGAACATGTTCATAGGAACATCCACCAAAAACTTCTGGCCCAACTCATACGCCCGATCATGAAAGGTGTAGGTGCCTTCTTGACCAATTTTCAAGAACAAACCTAGGGGTACGGCAACAACCAACACAATCATTGGTGCCGGGATCACTTTTAAACGGGGATTGCGGATCAGGGTATACCCAAACATGATCAGGAGGCTGATAATTCCAATGAATCCAATTTTGGGATTCATCTCCATGACAAATATTGGTATCTTCGCCAGGAGTTCTAAGGGTTTGCCTTCAGGGCTAAGACCCAGCATGATGGGAAACTGTTTGGCAATAATGATGACCCCAATGGCTGCCAACAATCCGTGGATCGCGGTTGTCGGGAAAAACTCACCGAGGATTCCTGCACGGAACACTCCAAGAAGAATTTGAAGAATTCCCGCTGCCACCCCCACGCCAAGTGCTAACCGATACGCCTGATAATCGGCAGTAGGATCCTTCCCACCCGTAAACCCAAATTCCGTGACACAACCAATGGCAATCACAATCAAACCAGCGGCCGGCCCCTTAATGGTAAGTTCAGAATTACTAAAGAAGGTGACGACCAGGCCACCAATGATAGCCGTAAAAATGCCGGAGATGGCAGGATACCCACAGGCCAGCGAAATACCCAAACACAGCGGCAAGGCAATGAGAAATACAAGAAAACCAGACAGCAGATCAGCCGGAAAATTGTTCCGAAGCCCCGTGAGATTGCCCTTAGGTATTTCCATTTCTTCAGATTTCCTGGACTTATAAAAAAAGCCAGTCGCCATTCGGAGAGTGAAAGTCCCGAATCATCAACTGGCTTATATTGTCACTGGCCTCAATCCACTGATAACCAGCGACCCTACGGACCACAATATGGCGAAATCGGATGGCCATAGCCCTTCGCCACCAGAGAAGAGTGGAAAATCTCTATACCATTCCAATCTCGAGGAATTTCATATCTTTATACCAATATTAGGCCAAGGGAACAACCGAAGTCGTTCATTCCAGAAGAAAGAAATGAATAAGAGATTCGAGAGAGGTGACGGTGGGAAGGACGAAGTGAACTCAATGTGTCTTATTATGCGGAGCGACTCAGGAAAGTCTCAACACCCGGCTGAAAATCTTGAGTGGTCTCGAGGAACTCAAACCCTGCACGATGAGATTGAGCCCAAATCACTTTGGCCTGAAACGAAAGAGGACCGTCACCGTCGTCAGAATGCAGATCAAGATCAAGCAGGCTTCCTTCAATCAGCGGGCGCTCAAGTTGCTCAAGCGCCAACCCACCACGACTCACATCATAAATTTTTCCCAATGACCGGACACCAAATTGTTGCACCACCGCATGCCCCTGCATAGGAACACGAGACACCTGTCGATCATCTTTTTCAGTCACCGTATAAATACGAACGAACCGTTCCCGACCTTTGACTCGTATTTCATCAAGATATCGTGAGTGGCAAACTAAGGTCAGGGCTTGATGCGTGGATTCACTCATCACAATCGGCACGCCATAGACCTTCGAAAGGCCCTCGAGATTCGCACCAAGATTCACCGTATCTCCCATAGCCGTGTAGTCCATGCGATGAACGGATCCCATAGTGCCAACGAGAGCCTCACCCGTATGAAGACCAAAACCACAGGCCAGGGAACGCCCATAGCGTTGTTGAAAATGAACGGCAAGACGACGAAGCCGTTGCTGACAATCCAAAGCTGCCGATACAGCACGGTCAGCATGATCAGGCTGAAAATGTGGAACATTAAACAACGCCATCACGGCATCGCCCATAAACTTATCAATCATCCCACCATGGTGGGTAACCGCCTCAGTCATTTCTGTGTAAAACTCCCCAAGAAGTCCGCTCACCTCTTCGGGGGATAACGTTTCAGCCATTTGCGAAAACCCTCGGATATCCACAAACAACACGGTCACCATTCGATGGTGTGGAGGAACAAATGGCGTCACTCTCGCTAAAGAAAGCGTGGGGGCGGGAGAAAATGTTGATTCGACTGAACCCTGCGGAATCTTTTGATAACGTCCAAGCTCTCTGATCATGATGCTGGCCACACATCCCATCACTAAGGCTAATGGAAAGGGAACAAGGTCTATCCAAACCCCGAACGGAGCACCAACCCCAAGGGAGAACATCACGAAGACCAAACCTATCAACCCCACGACCCGAACAGCAGAGTCACTTCCCCACCGCTTGGAAAGCCACACAGCGAGAAAGCTTCCAAGCATAATCAACCCCACCATGACCGCTTGAGGAACTCGATGGACAGGAGCCTCACTAAATACTCCCGACCTATGAAAGGCACGTTCTTGTGGAAATCCAACCAAGAGCCATGGTTTAGAATGTATTGAGACCTCTTCCTCAGATTTAGTGTAGTCATTTGCCGACACTGTGCCCCATTGAAGGATAGAGAGATCGACTCCATCTTGAGCCCCAGACAAATAAGGGAAACTTTGCAAGATGGAATGTTTTTGAGCTCTCAAATGATCAACATTCTGATGCCGACCAAAGGCCAAGCTATTTACCTGACTTGCAACTAAAGGCTTTTGTGATTGAAATTGGGCTTGAATTCCCCATTGTTCAATAGGCTCAAATACACCATGGATAAAGGCGAAGGTCACGGTCATTGCGATCATGAAGGCATAGCAGCATAGAACAACATTTTTTTTGATCGGGCTCAGTAAAGAGAGAGCCTGAACCCACTGCAGGGTCATCAAGCGCCTCTTCCAAGCTTCAGGCAGGAAACATGACAAGAGAATAAATAAAATTGTAAGACTCTCAAGTAAATCGTAAGTGTGTAGACAACGACTTAGACTCTATTGTGTAAGGAGCAAGTTTCATTCCTTCTCGATGAAGAATTTTAATACATTGAAAATACAAGAATTTTTAATTCGGCAATAACTGAAATATAGAAAATCGATCAAAAACGTGAAGAATTCGCATCAGAAGCGACACACAGATGCAGGCATGCGCCTACAGGAGATCTAGTCAAAGAAAGAGAGATGGAGGGTGTTGGCTTTTTGATGGCCCGCAGGCCACGGCCTCAAAATTACGCCAACCGCTTGCTAGGAGGTGTACTACCAAGAAGACCTTTTCCATAACCCCACACCCATGTCCTCACTGTGCAGGAATATGAACAACCTGGCCATCCATCAGTGTTTCAAGAGCGGTCAAGATAGCGGGAAGCAAGGGAAGGAGATCTTCAAGGCGATTACTACAGGCGTGAAGAATCATAACGGAGATGGAAAACGAAGGAAGATGTTGTTGAAATGGTATATTTTGATCGGCAGTCAGAAGTAGATCAAAGTCAGATGCCGCGAGTGCTAACAACTCACCATTTTGCTTCCCGGCCCACCCACATTGCTGGACAGTTGAGGCGGTATGAGGGTGAAGGTGTGAGGCGAGGTGACGAGGAAGAGATTCATCAAGAAGAATGCGCATTGGTGAGAAGAGCTCCCTGGGCATGCTCTAATGCCTGGATAGCCTGCTCTCGGCTAACAGTAGGAAAGGCATCGAGAAAGATATCCAGAGAGTCCCCCGCTTCTAAATAATCAAACAGGTTTTTAACAGGAACACGCGTTCCCACAAACACGAGGGTCCCACCAAGAATATTGGGAGAAGAGTGAACGATAGTCGATAACTGAGTCATATTTAAACTGTAGGCCGCTGAGAATATGATGTCAAGACAACACGTAGATTACGCTAAGGAGGTCCCAACCAAAGGGGCAAAGCCCGCCAAAGGAGTCACTTGAATTCAGAAAAAGGGGTCAAGTCAATTTCATAATACCTAAATCTTCCCTCACCTGATCAAACTCAGCTTGTAATTCGCCTACCTCCAAACCAGCTTTCATGGCCTGGACCGCTGGGGAAACACTGCCTTCATGGGTTAACCCAAACGTCCGTGCAATGTCTTGTAACCGCATATCCCCCAATTGTTGACAACAATACATGGCAAATTTTCTCGGCACATTGGAGGCCGGTCGCCCAAGGGTCCGCCGCGTTAACGACGGCACCGTCACCTGGAAGCGGGCCGCCACGACCTGGAGAATATCATTTACAGCAGGACGATTCGACAACGCCTTTCCAAGGTGACCAGAAACGTGTAGTTGTGCTTGTTTCTTCGCCGGGGCTTAGCTTCGGCATCTTTGCCGGTATGCAAGAGTCGGATTTGATAGTCGTCCCCGTCTTGGCCCACCATCAGATTTTGGAAGGTCGGATCATTGCCAATGGTGAGCAGGCGCGCGGGGCCGCTTTGCGTGAGGTTGGTGGCTTTGACCCACAACTCTACCGAACTGTGATTGGTAGCTTGCAGGGCCGTGATGACTTTAGTGGCCGCAGCACTGGAGGTGATGAGGGTGTTCGTATCCAACGACAACCCGCCGGTTGGTAACCAGGTGACGTTAGCTTCATTATTGATGGTGAGATTCAAAGGGGTCCCCACATTGGAGACATCAGTAACGGTCGTACCACTGCCTTCGAAGAAATCATAAAGCACGACTTGCCCATTGGTGATCCGCTCGATACTGGTGGCCGCTGCCGTGGTGGCACTGGCGCTGGCTTCCACAAGCGCGCCGGTGGTCGTTGTCGCATACACCGTGGCTTGGCTGTGTTGGGTATTCAGGAGCGCGGGCATGGTGCAGGTGTATTGCCGAGTTTGCCCAGGTTTGAGCGTGGCAGAATTGTCCTTGGCCTTGCCGGTAGGCACGAGCGTGAGGGGACCGCATTCGGGATCGGACAACACAATATTTTCTAAATCCTCTTGGCTATCATTACGCACCGTGAGGGTAAAGGGAACGGGGCTACCAGGGAGGACCTTCACTGCCGAGGGATGCTTCTTTAACGTGATGGCGGGCGGGACGGTTGTGGTCCCTACTCCGGTGGCAAAATGCTGTGCCACTTCTGTCGCGGTTAAGGCATGATCAAAGAGCGCCACGAGCGCGACCTCCCCATGCCAGGGACGATCGTTGCTCTGATTATTACCCAGTCGCAGGGAGAGGCTCTTCGGCCAAGGCGTGAAGTCCCCGGCGGCCTGCCCTAGGGCAATTTCGCTCCCATCTTGGTAGAGACGCGTGGTGCCATCGGAGGCTCGCGTGTAGACCAGGTGCGTGAGGGTCTTGGAGAGACTGCCAGGCGGTATACTCAGAGGAATCAGGGTTGTACTGTCACTCGTGTGGAGTTCAACGGTTAGTTGATCGGCGGCGCCTTTGGCAGAATCCCCTTGGGTAATTCGCAGGACAGGGTCCGTGTTTTCCGAACCAAGGCTGAGGATTTCTGCTTGATTTTTTGGATTCTGATTTGGAGGGGTCATCCAAAGTTCGAGACTCAAGGCCTGCGAGGCCTGAATGGCTTCGGTGATTTTCGTGCTGGGCTTCAGTGCGGTCACAACGGTATCGTCATCAAAGGCGAGGCCACCACCCGGCACCCATCGCACGGCGGAGGAATCTTGGATGGTCAGATGCAGAGTCTCTTTGACGCCAGATTCATCATAGGCCATGGGTCCACTGCCGGCTTGGAATTGGTAGATCGCCACGACGCCGTCGGTGACGCGACCCGTATTCTGGGAATACACGGCGGAGATGAGCAACAGGGATCCCAATGCGAGGCCCCCAATGAATGTGCCAACCGCCCAGTGTCGAATTTTCCCGTGCGTCATGCCGTCCTCCAGGTGTCCAATGCATGCAAGCGTTGCGTCCTATGGCCCGCGCTGCCCAGTGGTCATTGGTGAGGACATAAGGCAAATTTGATGCCTAGGGACATCCTGCGGATGTTTCACCAGAGGTCAAGAAAAAAATACCCATGGCATCAAAGCGTTAGAGATGATCAGCGAACGGTTTTAGCAAAATATTTTGTGCGCGGTTCACGGGGAGAATTTTGCGAGATTGTATCTGATCAGATACAAGGGATGTATCCAAACAGATACAAGTCTTTTCAGTCTTTCTTAATTCCCTACACGTCTTATACTTGTGGGCACGTCAGGTTACTGCAATCGGTTTGGAAATTATGGATCTCCCCTTTAACTTGAACAATACGATCCCCGACATTGCCGACAAGGAATTTGATGATAAAGTCGGACAGCTCAGCATTCCGGTCTTCGTCGAATTCTGGAAACCTGGGTGTCCCCACTGTGTATCATTATTAAGGGAATTGGAAATCCTGCAAGAAGAAGTCGGCCATGGACTGAAGATCTTCAAAATGAATGTTGAAGAGAATCACATCATTCCGGCAGAATTGGAAATTTATTCACTCCCGGCCTTAGCCCTTTTTGTCGATGGAGAATTTCAGCAGTTCATTGGGGGAATCGGGAAAAAAGACGAAATACTCAAGCAGATTTCTCCCTGGCTAAAGCCAATCGATCCCTCTCCTTGAAGGAATCACACTGCCGATAGGCTCATTTAGGCAGGGTTGCAGGGGCACTGAAGGTACCCTATAATTTCTACCTCCGGAGGAATATAGGAAGGAACATTCTCTATGAGCACATTACCCTTATCGTTTCGTCTCAGAAATGCGGTCGTCGAAAAGCATCAGCTGGAGGGCATCGACCCCAGCGACCGCTATTTCAATCGAGCCATTTTGGTGAAGCGGGTGGATCGGGGATATTCCGCCAAGGTGATGTACGAAGCGTTAGAACGCGAAAGTGGAGTGCATCCCACCGTCCCAGGCGCCCTTGCCGAGCTCGTCAAGATGTTTCTAGATATAGGATTTACTGACATGCGCACGCGGTTAAATTTTAAAGGGCAGAAATACCTAGCAGAAAAAGAAACCTGGGTCGACTACGCCAACTAGCGCTTTGACCGACTACCTTTCTTTCCAACTTACTCAATTTTCCCAACTCTTCAATTCTCTCCTCCAAATTCCTTCACGACCAAATCGTGTAACTCCGGCCGAAAGACTTTGATCTGCTTGTTCTCCCTCGTGGGATGCACACGGTTGGACAACAGAATGACTTCGAGCTCCCGAACTGGATCAATCCACACAGACGTTCCGGCATACCCTAGATGACCAAAAGATTCTGAAGAAAAGTGATGGCCGGATGAAGATGGCTGCGACGGAGTATCCCACCCCAAAGCCCAACTTGATACCCCTGAGTCCTGACACCGCGCAAACTGTTGAGCCCATTCAACTGGAAGCGTGGAGTGACGCCCTAATACCGCCTGTAACCATGCTCCAGACACTCGGCTCACACTTGACGCCGTGCCAAATAATCCAGCATGTCCGGCGATACCCCCAAGGGCATAGGCATTTTCATCGTGCACATCCGCATGCACCAAGCGTCCGCGCCAGGAATCTTGTTCCGTCGGCGCAACAGAGGTCAGGTCCCCATCTCCGCCTGCAGGATTTCCTTTGGCATCGATAAAAAATAACGGGTTGGCGTTGAGCGAATCATACATCCGCTCACGACAATAGTCGGGCAAGGAAGTTCCGACACATCGTTCGATGACCACGCCCAATGCCATAAATCCAAGATCGCTGTAGACGCTTTGACCACCAGGCTCATACTCTACAGGCTCATTGGCGATAGTCTGCAAAAGAACGTTGATTCGCGCTTGTCGTTCACTCTCATCTTTTGGTGGCAATCCCGCCGGAGAGAGCACTTCATAATACTGACGCCAAGCGGGGAGCCCAGAACTATGGTGAAGAAGTTGCCGAAAGGTCGTGTTTTGGTAGGAAGTGGATTGCCATTCACTCAACCAGTCCGTCACCGGTTGATCGAGATCCACTTGCCCGTCCTGAAGAAGACAGACAAGGGCCGTGGTCGTCGCCAAAGGCTTGGTCAGGGATGCCAAGTCATAAATCGTGTCAGTCGTGACTGGCCGATCAAATGGAACCTGTCCCATTTTCCCGACCGCTTGATGATACACGATCTCACCATAGGAGCGGACAAACAGCACTGCCCCAGGAAAGACGCCTTCACAAACGGCTTGTTGAAGGAATTGAGTAAGAGGATGGTCCCGACTCATACATGCTGTACCAGAGAAATCAATGCGTCAGCCTGGAGAGTAGGCCGTTTCGTCTTGTGGTCGTAGAAAAGAGGTTTCTGCATGAGAAGATTCAACTTCATGAGTATCCATAGCAATCACACGCGCAATAGTATTGATGGTCGATCGAATTTGTTCGACCGCCACGATTCGTTGCCTCCGCACATCCGCAATACTCCGATGGAGATCAGTTAATTGATTTCGCGCATTGACGAGTAATTGCTCGGCGTGTAGTTCGGCTTCTTTGACGATACGCTCGGCATCCTGTTGGGCATTGACCTTGAGTTGATCGGCAAAATTTTGCGTGGTGATCAGGGTATTCGTGAGCGTGGCTTCAGCCTTTCGAAGTTCCGACAGCTCTTGCTCCCGAGTCACGACTTTATCTCGGAGCATGGAATTTTCGCGAACAAGACTTTCAACGGTTTGCGACACGGCTTCGAGAAACGCATTCACCTGTTCAGGATCTACGCCCTTAAACTTTTTAGGAAAGACTTTATGCTGAATATCGAGAGGGGTAATCCGCATGCAACCTCCGTGACCGCACCAGAACTAATTTAATCGCAAACCAATATCCTGAATCGTCGCAACCACGGCATATTGTAAGAAAATAATGAGGAGGATAGCTAATATTGGGGAGACATCTAAGCCTCCAAGATTCCCCACGCGTCGTCGAATCGTGTACAGCACGGGATCCGTCGCCCGCCCTAAAAACTGGACAATGGGATTAAACGGATCCGGGTTAACCCAGGAGAGCAATGCTCGAATGATGATCAACCACATATACAGAGACAACACTGTATCTAAGACGTACGCGAGACCCTGTAAAATATTTCCAATCGCAAACATAGGTTCCTCTAGTTAAGGGTCGAACGATAAATTTTTCCGAGTAGGATAATTGCCAGCATCTCTGAACGTTACTCTAACTATCGGTAGGTTGTAGCTCAATCTTGCGTCTTTTTTTAGTGACTGCTGAAAAAAGCCACCAGCCTTCGCCGAGCCCCCTTATCATAGTGGCCGATCCCCAAATAACGCCGAGCCGATTCGCACCATGGTCGCTCCTTCCTGTATTGCGACGGCATAATCATTCGACATGCCCATCGACAACTCCCTTAATTCTATCCCTGAAATGTTGAGCGCTTGAGCATCATCGGCAAGGGTTTTGAGCCTTCGAAAATACGGTCGCATGGCTTCAGGTTCTTCTCTCCTTGGCGGAATCGCCATCAAACCACACACGTTGGCATGGGAAAACTTGCCCATAACAGGAAGGACTTCGAGTAACTGAGAAGGAGAAAACCCGCCTTTGGTCGCCTCATTCCCCACGTTCACTTGCAACAAGATGGACTGCGGCTGTTGCAGCTCTTCTGCCCGTCGATGGATTTCTTTCGCCTGTTCAAGCGAATCCACTGAGTGGATCACAGCAAATTGCCCAACGATTGATTTCAATTTCCTGCGCTGCAAGCGGCCAATAAAATGCCACGCGACACCAGGGCACTTGCCAATCGTCTCCATTTTGGTTTGTGCTTCTTGGAGGCGATTTTCTCCACAGATGTGAATGCCTGCGAGGATGGCTTCGCGAACTCGTTCCGCCTCGACATATTTCGTGACTCCCACCAGCTTGACGGATTGCGGATCTCGTCCAGCCTGTAAAGCCGCGTCTCGAATGGTCTGCAACACGAATTGGACGTTGGCAGCAATATCGGTCATGGGCAGATCGTGAAGCGTGATCCGTGAAGCGTGAAGCGTGAAGCGAAAGAATCTAATTTTTTACGCATGACGGATTACGCATGACGAATCACGGGGTTTCACAACCTGTTAACGCAACATGATCCCACTCACCATGGTCCCATGAACCTTCCCTTCTCTCCGATAGGAAAAAAATTGTTCGGGACGACAAATGGTGCACAGATTGAGGGTATGAATCTGTCCTTCAGAAATTCCCCAGCCTTGAGCTTGTTGACGAACCAGGGATTTTAAATCCACTTTCCCGTGACCATCGCCCTGCAAAGTTAACACCGATGGCCAACCAGGAAAATTCGATTGAAGAGGCTCAATCACCGGACTATCTACTTCATAGCAACAGGGACCAGCGGACGGACCAATCGCCACCTGAATGGAGTCTGCCGAACAGCCAAAGTGATCCACCATTCGTTGAAGCGTTTTTGGCACAATGCCATTCACCGCTCCACGCCATCCGGCATGCACAGCTCCCACGATGCGTTGCGTGGGGTCAGCGAGCAACACCGGCACACAATCAGCGGTTCGCACCGTCGCCAACAGATTAGGCTGATTGGTGAGGATGGCATCCCACCCATCGACAAACTTCTCCCCCACATGCACTGGTCGATCCAGCACCAAGACATCAGTTCCATGTACTTGTTTGACAGAGACCACCTCTGGAAAGTCTGGTTCTGCAGCTAGCACAGTCCCATACTCTCCATTGGCCCCTCCATAATTAGGACCACGACGGGTTCCAAAAAAGTGAGTAATCGATCTCACATGTTCTTGAAACCTTGACAGCGTGAGATGCGGCACCATTTTCAATGTCGGACCATGTCGTTCAACCAAGAGGACCATCCCTAGTTACCTCCTTTTCAATTTCACGGGTGATACGAAAAACATGAGCAGCACAGAGGGACCCCCAAGATCGAAATCCGTCTCGATCATTGGAATCACAGCCTCATGTATGTTCATCCATCACCATGGGCGGCTTACGATGAATGAAGGACACCTCTAAAAACCGTCCTTTTCCGTGATGGCGGCGTCAGCTGCGTGCTCAAATCCTCATGTATTCGCCCATACACTCCGGTTTTCCGCGCGCAACTTCCTTACCCTCACAAAAAAATCCTGGTTTTTAGAAATGCCCTGAATTAATTTCCTCGTCGTCGTAAAAAGGTTGGCACATCCCAATCCTCATCCACCAGCAAATGTCCTTGATTCGGACCACGACCACTGGACTCCATCCGACGCATGAACGTCGGACGATCCAATTCGCTATCTTCAGCAGGTGGCTGAGCTGACCGAACAGCGGCCAACGCCGGTTGCGGGGCTGGTGGCACATACATGTTGGACCGTTCTTGAATCGCATGGCTCATGATGGATTGTGATTTGGCTTTGGGTTCTTGTTGCTCAAACCCTGTGGCGATGACCGTCACGACCACCTCGTCCTCCAAATCTGGATCAATGACCTGCCCAATAATAATATTCGCCTGAGGATCAGCCGCTTCTTTCGCAATCTGAGACGCCTCGTCTATTTCATGCAGAGACAAACTCAAACCGCCAGTGATATTTAACAGCAGGCCTTTCGCCCCTTCGACATTTCCGTCTTCCAGCAACGGACTAGAAATGGCTTGTTTGGCCGCCTCCGAGGCACGATTAGCCCCCTTGGCCACGCCCATGCCCATCACCGCACGACCTGAATACCCCATGATGGTTTGAACATCGGCGAAGTCCACATTCACCAAGCCTGGCGTCGTAATCACATCCGTGATCCCTTTGATCGCCTGACGCAACACATCATCTGCCACTTTAAAGGCTTCAAGCAGCGGGGTGCTCTTGTCCACTAAGTTCAGTAGTTTTTGATTGGGAATGATGAGCAATGAATCGACATAACGCCTGAGTTCCCGAAGCCCTTCTTCGGCATATCCCATGCGTCGATGCCCCTCATACTGAAACGGTTTGGTGACCACTCCCACAGTCAAAATCCCCAATTCTCTGGCAATGCCAGCCACCACTGGCGCTCCACCCGTTCCCGTGCCACCGCCCATTCCTGCGGTGACAAACACCATATCCGCACCATCAAGCGCCTCACGAATCTGTTCTTGGCTTTCGATGGCCGAGTCTTTTCCAATTTCAGGTTTGGCGCCAGCACCCAACCCCTTGGTCCGCTCAGGGCCCAATTGAATTTTGTACGGGGCCGGAGACTTGCCCAAGGACTGCATGTCCGTATTGGCAATAATGAACTCGACCTTGGTCAATCCGGCTGACATCATCGTATTGACGGCATTGCAACCCGCGCCTCCAATCCCAATCACTTTGATTCGAATGGGAGAAAAATCTTGTTCTTGAAATGAAAACATTGGACGCCTCCTTTACCTAATCCCTTGTTGCGGAACCTTGTTGTTCTCTCATACTGTGAATATTCGTTTCAGTGATATCAGAAAAAGTTCAAGACCCAGCCCTTCATGCGATCCACCACACTGCCGAATCCTGTGCCACCTTTTCTCCCACCCAATTTCCCCACTAATTCATATTCTTGCTCCATGCGATGCGCATGTAAGATGAGACCCACCCCAGTCGAGAACATCGGATTACTGACGATGTCATGCAGGCCACCAACGCCGAAGGGAATGCCTCGCCGCCCTGGAAGATCCAAGACTCGCTCCGCCGCGTCAGGCATCCCTTGCAGTAAGGAGGTTCCACCGGTGATGACCACTCCAGCGGCCAATTTTCCTTCATAGCCAGATCGACGAATTTCTCGAAGCACCAAGTCGAAAATCTCTTCGACACGCGGCTCAATAATTTCCGCCACTTCTCGTCTGAACATATCACGTGGAGGCCGCCCACCAACGCTCGGCACCTCAACCATCTCAGTTTCCTTGACCATGCTGACCAGGGCCGAGCCGTGACGGATCTTGATCTTTTCCGCATCAGCCAGCGATGTGCGTAACCCAATTTGCAAATCCGTGGTGAGATGCTGGCCACCAACTGGAAGCACGGCTGAATGACTAATCGTGCCATCAGAAAAAATGGCTAAGTCCGATGTCCCACCACCAAGATCGACCATCGCAATGCCCAGCTCTTTTTCCTCCTCGGTGAGCACGGCTTCACTTGAGGCTAAAGGCTGCAAGACAATATCGATCACATCCAATCCTGCGCGATTCACGCACTTCACCAAGTTTTGCGCTGAGGTCACCGCTCCGGTGACTATATGCACATCGACTTCCAGGCGAGACCCAGAAATACCCACCGGCTCCCGAATCCCTTCCTGATCATCCACGATAAATTCTCTCGGCAAGACGTGAAGAATACGCCGGCCCGAAGACACCACGGCTGCAGCACGGGCCGTTTCAATGGCGCGCTGCACATCAGAGCGCAACACTTCATGCCGCTTCAGTGCCACCACCCCATTGGCGGTCTCACTCGCAATATGTCCACCAGCAATGCCGATGTACACAGAATTGATTTGCACGGCGGCCATCAACTCGGCTTCTTCGACCGCCTTTTTGATGGACTCCACAGTACTTTCAATGTTGACCACCACCCCTTTGCGTAGCCCCCGAGAAGGACTGGACCCCACCCCAATAATATTGATCCCCCCGTCACTCCTCACTTCCGCGACGATGGCACAGATCTTCGTGGTGCCGATATCCAATCCAACGACAATGCGTTCTTTTTTGGCCATGATGCTTGCTCACCCCCTCTGCCGAACAATCACTTTGTCTGAATACCGTAAGTCAATGTCATACGGTTCCATGAATGACCTCGCGTGGATTGTTGACTCCAACGCGAGATACTGCGGCCATGTCTGTTGAATATTTTGATTTACATGAAATTTGACATTCTCGGTTTCCGCGACAATCTCGTTTGGATCACCTAATTCAATATGTAGTGGTCCGAGAAATCGTTCCCGCAGAAACGTCGCAATAGTCACGCCCAACCGAGCTCGTTCGCGCGTGGAAGGGTCTCCCTCCAACAAACTGATAGCCGATAGCCCAGAGAACACGGGCAACCCCGGTGTGGCGTCACCCGAAGCAATCGACAACACCACGCCTTCTTGATCCACAAATAATTGGCCGCCCGCATGCTGAAACGCTGCCACGGGTTCCCGTTCACCGATCACCACGGCCAAGGTATGAGGAAGGGCTCGACCCACCGAAGCCGACGCGATCCGCGGATGCGCTTCAAGGCGCGCTTCCAACGTACGTGGATGAATAGCCCACAAGCTTTCTTCCGGCGAAAGGGCCAAGAGCGAAAGGATTTCTCCACGCTTCATGAGTTTTACCCCGGAAATGGACACATGCTGAATCGTCGTCCACCCCGCAATCACTGGCGGGACCACGAAATAACTTGCGATACCAGCCATCGCCAAAAGTCCCAGCATCGTGGCCCGACGATACCACGCCACATTAGCTGATGCCGCACGGACGGATTGATTTTTCTTTCTCCGTGAAGTGAGGGAAGGACGTTTGATCATCGAGAGGTCCTTGTTGGTGTTGACTTTTTAGGCCTACTTGCTCGCTGTGAACTCCGCTTGAGTGCCGATTGAAGAATTCGCTCAGTCAACGATTCATAACTCATCCCGGCTTCTGCCGCAGCCATGGGTAACAAGCTCCGTTCCGTCATGCCAGGGATCGTATTGATTTCTAAAAAGAACGGTCGTCCTTTTAAATTCAGACGAAAATCTACCCGTGCGGCACCTTTGCATCCTAAGGCTTCATAAGATCGAACGGCCAAATCCTTCATGTGACGATCTTGGGCTTTGGTGACCGGTGCTGGACACAAATACTGGGTTTCAGATTTTTCGTACTTGGCGGCGTAGTCATAGAACCCACCGGGAGCCACGATTTCTACGGTAGGCAACGCTTTCCCGTCCAACACAGAGACCGCAATTTCTCGTCCTTTAATAAATGATTCCGCAATAATGGCCGATCCTTGCTTCCACGCATGTCGAAGCGCCTTCTTCCACTGCTCAGGTGTGTGGACAATAGACACCCCAACCGTTGACCCTTGATCTATGGGCTTCACGACTAACGGCCATTTTAGATTCTTGGGTGCCACGGTCCCTTGTCCTTTTCGTATGGAGATTCCTGGAGCCACGGGCACTCCCTCTCGTTCCACCAAAATCTTTGACATCGATTTATCCATTCCCACCGCACTGGCTCGAACACCAGACCCTGTATAGGGCATCCCGAGCACATCCAATAATCCCTGCACAGTTCCATCTTCTCCCCCAGGTCCATGCAACGCGAGAAACGCGACATCGATTTTTTTTCGCTTCAACACCCAAGGCAAGGTCGCATCAACATCAATCGTCGTCGCCCGATACCCCTGACGCTGCAAAGCGGCATAGATCGCCATCCCAGTTTTGAGAGAAACTTCTCGTTCAGCCGAAGCGCCCCCCATGAGGACTCCGATGTGGGCGGTGGTTAATGGCATCTCTTGTCTCGTGGTTCGTATCTCGTATTTCGTATCTCGTGTTTTGCAGTTCGGTTCTCTCTGCGTATTCCCGGTCTCTCAGGAAGTTTTCTTTCACGAGATACGAACCACGAGATACGAGATACTGCTATATTCACCCCTCCCCCACAATTTTCCATTCCAACTCCAACATGATTCCGGTTCGATGGAACACATCTTGCTGAATCTTTTTAATCAGTAAAATGGCGTCGGTGGCTCGGGCATTCCCAAGATTGACAATGAAGTTTCCATGCTTAGACGAAATTTGAGCATCGCCAATCTTCAATCCCTTGAGCCCTGCTTCTTCAATTAATTGGCCTGCGGAAACTTTTTCAGGATTCTTAAATACAGACCCGGCGTTGGGTTGCGTGAGGGGTTGTGTATTTTTTCGATACTGAAGATAGGACTTCGTCTTTGACTCCACCTTAGCTTGTGCGGATCGAGTCAGTTGCAACCACGCACCCACCACAATGCCTTCGGGCACCGTGGCATGCCGATAAGAAAACGCTAGCGACGAGGCTGGATACACCTCCACGCCACCTTCTGCATTCACCAATTGAATGGCCTGGAGACAATCCTTCATTTCTCCAAGATGCGTGCCAGCGTTCATCACCACCGCTCCACCAACCGTTCCAGGAATTCCTGCGGCCCATTCTAAGCCCGAAAGAGATTGACTCCCTGCATACCCAAGAAGCGTGGGCATACGCACTCCGGCTTCTGCAAACACCACTGCCGCTTGGTCTTCTGCGACAACCATCGTCGTCAACCTTGAGAGACTCACCACAATGCCCCGAATGCCGCCATCTCGAATGAGCACGTTGGTTCCACCTAAGACACACAATGGAACCTTGGCCCTATGAGCTTGAGCGACAAGCCGAGAGACATCTTCGATATCTTCAGGTACGACTAACGCATCTGCCGGTCCCCCAATGCGAATGGTCGTGAGGTCGCGAAGGGGTGCATCAAAGGTCACGGCCCCTCGAATCCCGTCCACGGCTGACAACAAGTCTTGATGTTTGATCATACTCGGTTTCGGATGAGACCCAGCATTTCCCACAAGGGGAGTCATTAAAATGTTCACATGCGCTCCAAAAGTTCTCCACCCACTTTCCAAATATCTCCGGCTCCAAGTGTCAGGACCACATCGCCAGAACAAAGTGTCGGCAGAACCTGCCTCACGAGTTCTTCTTTCTTTTCGATCCACGTCACCGATGAATGCCCAGCTGTCTGAATTCGCTCCGCAAGTCCTTCTCCTGAAACCCCAGGAATCGGGGCTTCCCCGGCAGCATAGATATCCGTGATATAGACGACATCCGCTTGTTCAAAACTTTCGGCGAATTCCTGAGCCAGATCTTTCGTTCGGGAATACCGATGCGGCTGAAAGAGCACGATGAGACGACCCGACCATGCGGTTTTGGCCGCGGCAATGGTACAACGAATCTCTGTGGGGTGATGCCCATAATCATCGACCACAATAATGCCATTCTTTTCCCCTCGAATATGGAACCGCCGTTCAACACCAGCAAAAGAAGCCAAGCCCGTGCGAATCAAATCAACTGGTACGTCCAATTCTAGCGCCACCGCCATCGCCGCCAATGCATTCGACACATTGTGCAAACCAGGAATATTCAATCGGAACGGTCCTATATTTTTCCCGCGAAATTGTGCTCGAAAATTACTGACTCGGCCATGGATCGACACCTCCGTGGCAAACACATCCGGTTGAACACCATCGGTGACCTCATTCAGCCCGTAGGTGAGATACCGTTTCACCATCTTCGGAAAAAAAGTACGCAGGCAGGGATCATCGCTTGATAATATGGCCACCCCGTAGAAAGGCACCTTATTCACAAATTCCAAAAAGGCGGCTTCTAATTGCTCCATCGTGCCATAGTGATCCAAGTGCTCCCGATCCATATTGGTCACCACCGCGATCGTGGGTGAAAGTCGGAGGAACGACCCATCGCTTTCATCGGCCTCGGCAATAAGCAAATCGCTTCGCCCCAATCGAGCATGCGTGCCCATCGCATTTACCTTTCCACCAACCACAAAGGTGGGATCAAGACCGGCATGCGCCAACACCGAAGCCACCATGGATGTCGTCGTGGTCTTGCCATGTGCGCCAGCAATGGCCACACCAAATTTCAGCCGCATTAATTCGGCAAGCATTTCTGCACGAGGGATCACAGGTACCGCACGAGCCCTGGCTGCCACCACTTCGGGATTCGTCGAATGAACGGCGGAAGAAATGACCACGACTTCCGCACCATCAACATGAGAGGCTTCATGACCAATGAAAATATGGCCACCCAAACTCTCCAAACGCCGAGTGGTGTCAGAATGAGCAAGGTCCGATCCGGTCACCTTGTACCACAAGGTCAGCAACACTTCGGCAATACCACTCATGCCACTCCCACCAATACCGACTAAATGAATATGGTGAATTTTTCTAAACATCTTTTTTCGTATCTCGTATCTCGTATTTCGTATCTCGTAATTTGTCGATCATAACCTGTTACTCGTTTTTTTTGCGACGAGCGACTAGCAACCAGCGACTAGTTTTTCGCATTCCTGGACCGTGACTTCTGCGGAATCAGTTTTCCGAAGGCCTAAACTTTTCTGACTCATTGAACGGACCCGACCTTGATTCCCGACTAATGATTCAATGACCTGAGCCAAGCGCTCCCCTAGCGATTCCGATTCCAACAACATTACCCCAGCCCCTGCTTGCTCAATCACTCGTGCGTTATGCTCCTGATGTTGATGGGCGGCAGACGGAAAAGGAATCAGCACCGCGGGTTTTCCACTGGCAGCAATTTCGGCCAAAGTCAGTGCACCGCATCGAGAAATGACAAGATCCGCAGCGCGCAACGCCTGAGGCATATCCTTCACAAAGGGAACGATTTCCGCTTGAACATTCATCTCGGCATAGGCTCGTTGCACCCGCTCAAGATCCGCGGTACCGGTTTGATGAATCAAGATCAATTTCGTACGAATCGAATCGGACTTCTTCACTGCCTCGATCATCGCCGTGTTAATCGCCGAGGCTCCTTGGCTCCCGCCGCATACCAACACGGTTTTTACTTCCCCTGAATGGTCCACTGGGGGTGGATCAACAAAGGCCTTTCGAATCGGCGCACCCACCACCCTCACCTTCGACGGATTAAAATAGAATCTGGCATGTTCAAATGAAACAAATACGCGATGCGCAAAAGGACCTAATACGCGATTCGCTACCCCCGGTATGGCGTTAGGCTCCAAGAGGACTCGTTTAATTCCCAACAACCATGCGGCAATCACGACAGGAGGACTCGTATAACCTCCGGTCCCAATCACCAAATCGGCCTTAGCCCCACGCAAGAGTTTCATGGCTTTCCAGATGGCACCAGGGACAAGCCACAGTGCCTGCATGGATGCCGAAAGCCCTCGCCCAACAACGCCACGAACTTGAAGTGGTTCAATCTTGATGTCGGATCCAGCCATCATCAGTTGTTCGAGAGCACGTCCCGTCCCAATCAGGGTCACCGAAGTACGGACATCCCGCCGACGAAACTCTTCCGCCAACGCAATGGCCGGATAAAAATGTCCACCCGTTCCCCCTGCTGCAATGACCACGTTCATTCCACCCAGGGAATGTTGAAAAAATCCGCCAGCGGCGTTCTCGCCCTTTTGTCGTGCTCACGTCCTGAGAGGACGCTCCGCGCGTCAAAATGGCTGCGGCCTTGCTGGACGAAGTTTTTTGAACATTCCCTCCCCTTGACGATACCAGGCTCATCTGGAATTTTTATTGGCAATTTGAGTGAAATATTCAACAAGCCCACCCGTTAACGCGAACCCACCGGACTTGATGGGTCCTGTCGTGAAACATTTAATAAAATCCCAATGGCCATAAGGGTCATGATCAACGATGACCCTCCATAACTGACCAAAGGCAAGGTCAAGCCCTTCGTCGGAAGCAATCCCGAAACCACACCAGCATTTATCAATACTTGAATCCCGAGTAAGAGCGTCACCCCACTTGCCAAATGTCGACCAAAGGCATCCGGCGCACGCCCGGCAATCTGGAAGCCTTTAATTAGCAACATGGCAAACAACAGCATCAGCATTCCTGTCCCCAGAAATCCGAGTTCTTCTCCGAGCAACGCCAGCACAAAATCCGAATGGGCTTCTGGTAGGAAAAACAGTTTCTGGCGGCCCTCGCCTAATCCGACTCCAGCAAGTCCTCCATTGCCCAACGCCACGAAGGATTGGGTGAGCTGAAATCCTGCATCATTCGGATCTTGCCATGGATCGAGAAAACTCAGGAGTCGCCGCCGCCGATAGTCCGACTGCATGACCAGCACATACACCAACGGGAACGCACCGATCACGAGCCCGAGCAGATGCGTGATGCGAGCCCCGCCTAGAAAAAGAAGACCCAACATCACCAAGACTAACACCACCGCGGTCCCCATATCGGGTTCCAGAAGCGCAAGCCCCGCCAGTATTCCCACGACAATCACGGGAGCCAACACACCTTTTGTAAAATTCGTAATATCCTCTTCCCGCCGCACAAGAAAGGAGGCGAGATATAATACCGTGGTCAACTTTGCCAACTCACCAGGCTGAAATGAAAGACCCGCAAACTTGAACCAACGTCGCGCACCATTTGTTTTTGATCCCACATCAGGGATGAGCACCAATACCAGACATCCAATGGTCAGACACAATACAATGGGCATAATCGACTTCCACATTTCGTAGTCCTGGCGAGACACCCAATGCAACACCACAAGACCAAGAACAATCCAAGCCGCTTGACGCTTGAGAAAAAACATGGGATCCCCATATCGCGCCTCGGCCATCACCCCACTCGCGCTAAATACCATGATGAGTCCGATCAATAGCAACAGATAGGTGATCATGAGTACGGTACGATCGACAGGAGCCAACGAGGTTCTTCCCTCCGAACTCGTCTTCCACCCCAACGACAATTGCAACGCATTTCCCCGACCACGTCTCATGAGTCCCTTCAACCTTCATGCAGGCAGCGCATTGACGAGGTCGCGAAATTGCTGGCCCCGATCAACGTAATCCCGAAACATGTCAAAACTGGCACAGGCCGGGGAAAGGAGGACCACGTCATCAGGCACCGCCATACGCTCAGCCAATGCCACGGCTTGCGCCAAGGACTCGGCTCGATGCACCTCGCCCATTCCTTCAAGAGCATGTGCAATGGCTTCCGTGGCTTCGCCGATAAGCACGATGGACTTCGCATGCTGGAGCAAGGTTTCGCGTAGTCGAGAAAAATCACTGCCCTTATCTTTTCCACCGAGAATGATCACGACTGGCCGCGAAAAACTTTCCAGAGCCTTAATCGTGGCATCAACATTTGTCCCTTTGGAATCATTCACGAACACCACACCCTGACGCTGCCGCACGATTTCCAGGGCATGTTCTCGACCTCGATACCCTCCGACGGCACGACGAATGGCGGATATCGGGCATTCGCACAACACCCCCACGGCCACAGCCGCTAACACATTCGCCACATTATGCGTCCCGAGCAATTGAATCTCTTCCATCGGCATGACTTCATAGGTTTGACCGCTGATGGAAGCCATGATCATGGGACCATCGAGAAAAACACCGTTATGCAGCCGCTCTTTCATACTGAATCCGATAAGGAGGCCACGGATGGAGTCATGCAAGGGAATGAGCTGACTGTCATCCAGATTCAGGACCGCAAAGTCCTCCGCCCTTTGATTCTCAAAAATTCGGCATTTGGCTGCGACATAGTCGCCAAAGGTCCCATGCCGATCTAAATGATCCGCCGTAATATTGAGGATCACCGAGATAAAGGGATGAAACCGATCAATGGTTTCCAACTGAAAACTCGAGACCTCGACCACCGCAAAATCATAGGGGCACGATCCACCAGGATCGATGTTGGTGTTCTGGTACACCGTCATGGCCGCTTCACTCAATGGCGTGCCCAGATTCCCACCGACGAACACCGACTTGCCGCTTTCCTCAAAGATTCGCCCCATAAGTGAGACAGCCGTACTTTTCCCATTGGTCCCCGTCACCGCAACAATGGGCATAGGAAGAAACCACGAGGCCAATTCTATTTCGCCTATCACCGGCACACCATTGTTTTGAGCTTCGAGAATCGCATCGAGCGCAGGAGGAACTCCTGGACTCAGCACCACGAGCTCCGCAGTCTTGATCCCTTCCGAGAAACGATCCCCCCCAAAAAATTCTACGCTTCCCCGTGGAAATTGGGCGGACAGTTCTTCCAGGTCGTGTTCTGGTTTCTGATCCACTAGCCGCACATGCGCCCCAGCCGCGCCTAATAAATGAGCTGCCGCAAGGCCACTCTTTCCAAGTCCCACCACGGCGACCACTTTTCCGTGTAGCCCATCAATGAGTGTTTGATAACGACCAGTCACTGCGACCATCGCGATAGATTCCTTCTGAGTGGTGTCGAACCAAATCGATGACACTGGCATCCCATCAACGGAGTTTTAAGGTACTGAGACTCAACAAGCTCAATAAAATTGCGACAATCCATAGACGCACCACGACCTTCGGCTCTTCCCAGCCCTTCATTTCAAAATGATGGTGCAAGGGAGCCATAAGAAAGATTCGTTTCCCCCGTGACTTAAACGATATCACTTGAAAAATGACTGATACGGCTTCCATCACAAAAACACCGCCTACTAAAATTAACAGCAACTCATGCTTACTCACCACGGCGACCGTGCCCAGGGCTGCACCCAATGGTAACGAACCCACGTCCCCCATAAAGACCGTCGCGGGATACGTATTGAACCAAAGAAAACCCAAACTGGATCCAAAGACCGCAGCCATGAGGACCGACATTTCACCAGCCCCTTCAATGTAAGGAATGAG
Source organism: Nitrospirota bacterium (assembly GCA_027623995.1). GTDB lineage: Bacteria > Nitrospirota > Nitrospiria > Nitrospirales > UBA8639 > Nitronereus. Next base: position 18,829 of record JAQBUF010000016.1, on the reverse strand, counting down.
GAGATACTCGGAAATCACTCGATTCCCTGCGGCATAGGACACCAGCAGATATGCAATCGACGCCACAATCACCGGGCCCACGGCTAACCCATCCAACCCATCCGTTAAATTTACGGCATTCGAACATCCCACAATGACGAGAATGGCAAACGGAATGTATAGCGGGCCTAGGTCCGGGGTGAATGATTTAAAAAATGGCACACTTAACTCTGTCGAATACCCAGGAGAAGAATAAAAGAACAGGCCGATGCCCAAAGCCACACCAATTTGCGCGAGGAGTTTCTGCCAAGCATTTAATCCCATGGACCGGCCACGCAAAATTTTTACGTAGTCATCGACGAAACCCACCAACCCAAATCCCACAATAGAAAGCATGACGATCCAGACATAGAGATTGGAGATATCTGCCCAAAGAAACGTCGAGATCAAGACCGCGAAAATAATAAGAATCCCACCCATCGTCGGCGTGCCAGTTTTCGTCAGGTGACTACTCGGCCCTTCTTCACGAATTTTCTGTCCGAGGCCTAACTCTTGCAATTTTCTGATCATGGGCGGAGCCAAGACAAACGCAATCACAAACGCTGTCACAGCCGCATAAATAATGCGAAAGCTGAGATAGCGAAACACATTCAAGATGGCAAATTCATTATGGAGAGGGTAGAGCCAGAGATAGAGCATGTGGTTTAATCGTGCTTTCTATGCCGAAGTTTGCTTCCTACATTCGTTTTCATGGAGAACCCGTCGAGGACCTTTTCCAACTGTATCCCCCTGGAAGCCTTTAACAGAACCACAGCACCTGGACTTGCGATTTCTTCCAAGAATGCCGCAGCCTGTGCTGTAGTGGCAGCTCGAAATATCGATGAATCTGTCATCCCTCGACTGCTCGCGCCACGAGCAATTTCTTTTCCAAGAACGCCACACACAATCAGAGACGACACTGACTGGTCAGCGATGTACGTTCCCACGTCTCGATGCATGGCTTTCGTCTCTTTTCCTAACTCTAACATGTCACCGACGACGGCTATGGTCGGCTTGCCTTTGCCCAACTCTTTGAGCAACGTGACCGCAGCCTTCATGGAAGCCGGATTCGCGTTATAGCAATCTTCAATCACCGTGAGACCTTGAATCGACCTCACTTGAGAACGCATGGTGACCGGACGAAACTTTTTCAGGCCGGCGACAATTTTCTCCATCGACACCCCAAGAGCTTGGCCCACGGCAACTGCCGCCAAGGCATTGGACACATTGTGATGACCTTGCACGTTCAACCGCAGGCGATGCGATTGTTTTCGACCGCGAAGATCAACCCGACATACGGTGTGCCTGCCTACACGTTCCATGCCACTCGCGCGGACATGAGCGCGCCGGTTCATCCCAAACGATATCTTTCGACTGCGCACTTGCGGCGTTAAAAAATCATAGAAGTCGTCATCGGCATTCAAGACAATCGTCCCGTCATTGGGAAGACAGGCCAGCAGTTCGGCCTTTGCTCGCGCGGACCCTTTTAAACTTTTAAAAAACTCGAGATGATCAGGACCGATATTCGTAATCACTCCGAGTGTGGGCTTGGCAATCTCGCACAATCTCGTGGTTTGACCTTCCGCATCCACACCCATTTCCACGACTGCCACTTGATGACGCTTCGTCAACCGAAGCAAGGTATGTGGGACGCCCAATCGATTATTAAAATTTCCTTCAGTCTTCAAGACGGTCCACCGTTCCCGAAGGGCGCGAGCGACCATTTCCTTTGTCGTGGTTTTCCCATTGCTCCCCGTAATCGCCACAACAGGAATTTGAAATCGTTGCCGGTGAAATGCCGCAATATCTTGATAGGCTCTCGTCGTATCGTCCACACCAACCACAAGAGGACCAGCGCCCGATCGAACACTTGATGTCCGATGCGCCACGGCCATTGTCTTTTTACCCATGGATCGATTCACCACCACGCCTGCGACTCCTATCTCCAACACATTCTTGATAAATTGGTGACCGTCAAAGATTTCGCCTTGCAAGGCGATAAACAAATCACCCTCACGCACTGATCGAGAATCTGTACAAATTCTCCGGACACGAGTTCGCAATGATCCTCCGAACACCACTCCACCCGTGGCAGAAAAAATCTCTTCTCCAGAAAATGACGCCACGATTATCCGACAGGCCTCTCGCCAGCCTTCAAGCGACTCACCAATGCTTCCCGAGCAACCTCACGATCATCAAAGTGCAGTCGCTCCGCACCAATAATTTGATAATCTTCATGCCCCTTGCCAGCGATCAAGACCATGTCCTGCGGACCAGCTTCTTGAATGGCTGCATGAATAGCCTTTCGGCGATCAGGTATCAGGCGGTGCGATATTCGCGGCGATTCAGGCATAGCCAAAATTCCCTGCTCAATGTCGTGAATGATGGCCAAGGGATCTTCGGTTCGAGGGTTGTCGGATGTGACAAAAACAAGATCACTATTTTGAGCGGCGACTTGCCCCATCTTCGGACGTTTTCCTCGGTCACGATCTCCACCACAGCCGAAGACGGTAATGATTCGTCCCTTCTTAAGCACCTGCGCTGCGGCTAGTAATCTCGCCAGAGCATCCTCGGTATGGGCATAGTCCACGATCACCGCAAAGTCTTGTCCTTCGCTCACCAATTCAAACCGACCCGGCACCGCCCCAAATTCACGAATGCCCTGTTGAATGATTTCTACAGATAGCCCACATTCCACACCCACACCAATCGCCGCTAATAAATTGCAGACATTATGTTCACCCACTAATGAAGTTTGGATGGACATCGGCCCAATGGGCGTCAACGCCGTAAAAGTGGTTCCATCAATGGACAAGGAAAGGTCAGTTGCCTGAAGGTCAGCCGAGCCTTGAATGGAGTAACTCCATGTCGGCACAACACTGTGCTGGAGGATCTGCTTGCCCCATTCATCATCGATATTCACGATGGCTCGCTTGGCCAACGATTTATTTTTTGGCGTCACGTATTGTTGGAAGAGTCGTAACTTTGCTTGAAAGTACTCCTCCATATTCTGATGGAAATCCAAATGGTCTTGCGTCAAATTTGTAAACACCACGATATCGAATTCACATCCGGCCACTCGATCCATCGCCAAGGCATGAGATGATACTTCTAAAACGGCTGAGTCGGCACCCGCCTCTACCATCTTTCCTAGGAGCGATTGCAAGGCCACGGAACCTGGGGTGGTATGGCTGGCGGCAAAATGTTCAGATCCTACGAAATAGCCAATGGTGCCTAGAAGCCCAACTTTTCGCGCAGAAGCTTCCAGCAATCCTTTGATCAGATGCGTGACCGTGGTTTTCCCATTGGTCCCGGTGACCCCGATCATGGTTAAGGACCGAGAGGGCTCCTTCCAAAAACACGAAGCCACTTGGCCCAAAGCGACCCGGGTGTCTTCAACTTCAATCACCGCAAGACTCTTGCCTTCCAAAGTTTCTAGTCCGTGTCCTGACGACGACGCGATCATGAGAGCAACCGCTCCCTGCGCACAGGCGTTCTCCAAGAATTCATGGCCATCAACTTGGGTCCCCTTGACTGCCACAAAAAACGTTCCGGGCTTTACTTGACGTGAATCATCGGTGACATCAACCACCTCTACATTGAGGTCGCCCTTTTGGCTGACAACATCAAGCGTCATGATCAACTCCGCGATAGTCATTCCGATACATGAGCAAGATCAATCATTGAAGTGCTCGCATTCCCGACCGCGGCCATTTGCACATCCACACCACGTTGCGGAGGAATTCTCAAATGACGAAGAACCTGCGCCCCGACTTCCCGAAACACCGGTGCCGCCACTGCTGCGCCCCATGCTGGCACTTGAGGCTCATCAATCACCACCAACATCACGAACCGAGGATCTTCCACTGGGGCAAACCCCACAAACGAGCCAATGAATTTCGTTGAGGAATATGTTTTGGTCTTTGGATCCACTTTTTGCGCAGTCCCGGTTTTCCCGGCCACACGATACCCGAGAATAGCTGCCGCTCGCCCCGTCCCTTGCTCCACGACATTCTCCAAAATCGAGGTCAGGGTTTGAGCAGTTTCATAACGAATTGGACGACGACGCGTTTCGGGCGCCCGGCTCCAGACATTGTCGCCCTGGGTCGTGTGGACATGCTCGACGATAAAAGGCGTCATCAGCGACCCACCGTTGGCGATGGCCGAAACGGCTGTGACCAATTGAAGTGGCGTCACGGCGATTTCTTGCCCCATCGCGACAGACGCCAAAGTTCGCGATCCCCACTCTTCGGGTTTTCGCAAAACTCCGACAGACTCGCCTGGCAGATCGATACCCGTTTTTTCGCCAAATCCAAATTCGCGAAGGTACCGATACATGCGATCTTTCCCTAAACCCATAGCGGTTTTTGCTGCCACCACGTTACTCGACTGCTGAATGGCTTCCCGAAAGGTAAGCCAACTTGCTTTTTCATGATCGTGGATGACCGTCCCGCTTATCGGCATCTGACCATTTCCGGCATAGATCAGGGTTTCTGGCTTCACATGGCCTTCATCTAAGGCTGCTGCGGCCAAAACAATTTTCATCGTCGATCCAGGCTCATAGGGATCGGTGACCGCCCTATTTCTCCATTGCCCCGGTGAAAGCATGCTCACATGATTGGGATCAAAGGTGGGACGAAGGGTCCAGGCCAAGATTCCCCCTGTTTTGGGATCCATCACTATTATGGAGCCCCCCCGTGCACGAGTTTTTTCTACAGCCGCCTCCAGTGCATGCTCAGCCATATATTGAATTACTTCATCGATGGTCAGATGAATGGTATGTCCGGTGAGTCTTTCTGAGTCTTGCTGGTTTTCTGGGATAATCACACGGCCAAACGCATCTCGGTGCAAGAGCACCTTCCGAGCTTGTCCTTGAAGGTATTGTTCGTACCCAGCCTCCAACCCTTCCAGCCCCTGACTATCCATCCCTGCAAATCCCAACACATGTGCGAGAAGAGTACCCTTGGGATAAAACCGTTGTTTTTCTTTCAATAAACTAATACCCGGGAGTGACAGCGCTTCAACTTGCGTCGCATATTCAGAATCAATCTTTCGTTTAACCCACACGAATTCACGATTCCCTCGAAGGCGCTGCTCCAATGCCGGACGGGAAAGCTCCAACACTTTGGACAATCGCTTCGCCGCCGACCGAGGGTTTTTCACAGACACTGGGGAAGCGTACACCGAAGGCACATCCAAATTAAGCGCAAGCGCTCGCCCTTGACTGTCTAGGATCGCGCCACGATTCGAATCAAGCGTAATGGTTTTATGATGCTGGCGGTTCGCCCTCTTCGTCATCGTTTCCGCCTGCAAAATGTGCAGATCAAAGAGTCGAAGCAATACCACTAAAAATCCTAGGAGAAACAGCACACACAACACGGCCCGCCTTCCAGGATTACTCTGCTCACTCTGCTCCTGACGATCAAACATCATCATCGAATCCTCATCGAACTATTATGTATGTTGGCCACCCGAAGTGGCTCCAAGCCTGGGTTTTGGTTTTCGTTATTTCGGCCATCATCAGACACAAGAATCACTTGACCTGGATCCGGGGGCCCCATGCTCAACTGAGAAGAAGCCTCCCTGGCAATGCGATCCGAGGCCGTCAATTGCGAAAAGGTAATTTGCAGACGATCATGCTCCTGCTCCAACGATTTTTTTTCATTGGAGCGTTGGTCGAGTTCATACCCCACTCGAACCACATCGACTTTCCCCCAGACATAAAACAAAAATGTTGAGCTTAAACCAATAATCAAAAACACATAGAAGGCGCCCTTCATCACAGCACCACTCCAGCTAGAAGCTCAGTAGATTCTTCAATCTTTTCGATCACCCGCATTTTTGCGCTTCGAGCACGCGGATTTTTTCTTCTCTCTTCGTCTGACGCGACACAGGGCTTTTTCGTGAGAATTCTCATTCCCTGATCAGACTGTTGGGTAAGCTCTCGAAAGGTGTACTTCACGAGACGATCTTCCAATGAATGAAAGGAAATCACACAGGCTCGACCTCCAGGAGCCAGACGATCAACAGCTTGATGCAATGCTGGGGCAATCGCCGCCAGTTCATTATTCACAGCAATCCTGAGCGCCTGAAACGTTCGCGTCGCCGGGTGCAACCGCCCATGACGATAAGCGGGAGGAACCGACCGTTGAATCACCGAGGCCAATTCTGAGGTGGTTCGAAGTGGAGAGTTCGCTCGCTCCCTCACGATAGCTCTGGCAATTCGCCGAGACAGCCGCTCTTCACCAAATTCAAAGATGATATTGGCCAGTTCTGTTTCCGGCATCCGATTCACCAATTCTCCGGCCGTCACACCTTGAGAAGCATCCATACGCATATCTAATGGGCCATCCTCTTGAAAACTAAAACCTCGCTCAGCATCGCTCAATTGCACAGACGAAATACCTAAATCGAAAAGAAATCCATCGACTTGCTGAACCCCGATAGAATCTAAAATCGCACCAAGATCTCGAAAATTTCCGCAATGAAAGGAGACGTTGTCGATGTACGGTTTAAGTGCTTCATGGGCCAATTCGATTGCATGGGAATCTTGGTCAATGGCAATGAGTCGTCCATTTTTTCCGCAAGCCTGAAGAATCCTTGCTGAAGTCCCGCCTAGACCAAGCGTGCAGTCCACATAACATCCGCTGGGTTTTGGCTGTAACCAGAAAATAACCTCATCGACTAAAACCGGGATATGACCCTGTGTTTTCAGCTCACCCTCATCGCTCATCCATTCCTTCCCACTTCTACCCACATAATGGGCAGTATAGCGCTATTCCGTTTCTTGTCAAGCAAAATCAAGCACTTAGTGATGTATAAATATGGGCATATCTAAGTAGCCAGATACGACATCTTGTGGAAATTTCGATGCGAAGCCTTAAGTGGTCGGCTTCTTTTTTTTGGCAGGGAGAGCATGGCCTATTTTTTATTTAGATATGGGGGCGACACCCCACTTTGATATTTTTCACCCACACAAAAAAACCTTTTGGGGAATGACGCGGAGAAGGAGGCAGCATCAGATGCTGCGGCTACAGGGGAAGGGGAAAGATCAAACTTTGGAGAAGATCGGCGAATCAGGGATAAAGACGGTTGAGCATTCTAGGGAAGGGAATCGTCTCTCGTACGTGATCGAGCCCGCAAATCCAGGCGACGGCTCGCTCGATGCCCATGCCAAATCCAGCATGAGGGACTGATCCATATCGACGCAAATCCAAATACCATTTGAATGCGTCTTCGGAGAGTTGGTGCTCTTTTAAACGAGACGCCAATTTTTCATAGTCATGTACTCGCTGCCCACCCCCAATAATTTCGCCATAGCCTTCTGGGGCGAGCACATCCATACACAAGGCAAGATCTGGTTGCTCGGGATCTGCCTCCATATAAAACGCCTTAATCGCCGAGGGATATCGATGCACGATCAAGGGCTTTTGATGTTCATTAGATAAAATAGTCTCGTCCTCGGCACCAAAGTCATCGCCACCTTGAATGGCTGATCCATTCTTTTGTAAACGTTCAATAGATTCTCGATAGGTTAGCCGAGGGAAGGGTGGCGTGACGGCTTCTAGTTTTGATACATCGCGCTCCAACACTTTGAGCTCTTCTTGTCGTTTTTCTAACACCCGTTGAACGATCATCACCAAAAAGTCTTCGGCTAACTCCATGACATCTGGCAACTCAGCAAAAGCGACCTCAGGCTCGACCATCCAAAATTCCATCAAATGACGACGAGTCTTAGATTTTTCCGCTCGAAAGGTCGGGCCAAAGCAATAGACCTTGCCAAAGGCTGCTGCCGTTGCTTCGTTATACAATTGTCCACTTTGCGTCAAAAACGCCTTTTCCTCGAAATACTGCGTCTGAAATAACGTAGTCGTTCCCTCGCATGCATTTGGCGTAAATATAGGAGTATCCATCAACACGAAATCTCGATCGTCAAAAAAGTCGCGGCACGCCTTCACGATTTCATGACGGATTTTCAAGATAGCCTGTTGCCGACTGGACCGAAGCCAAAGATGACGGTGATCCATCAAAAACCCAGTGCCATGCTCTTTGGGTTGGATGGGAAATTCCTCGGCAAGATGAATGATACGAATGTGAGAGACGTCTAACTCATACCCACCTGGCGCACGTTCATCAGCCCGAACCGTTCCCGTCACCTCAATAGACGACTCCTGGGTCAGATGAGAAGCCGCCTTAAACTGCTCCTCGTCCATATCCGCCTTACTCAAAATGGCCTGTAATTCTCCGGCTCCATCTCGAATGGTCAGAAATTGGAGCTTGCCTTTTGACCGATGACGGCGCACCCATCCACGAATTTTGACTTCCTGCTCATTAAACTCGGCAATCTTTGAAAGGGAGACGATAGATGGCATAGCTTTGGATTAAGTGCGAATAGCAAAAATGGATAAAAAAATTGTCCAGGAATATAACGGCTGACTACGCTACGAAACCCTTTCTAAGAAAGCAAGGGGGAAAGGGAGTTTTTGCTCACACAGCAGTCGCTGAATGTTGATGAACCTCACCACCCCTTTTCCTGAATTGACACGATAGGAATCGCAAGACTATCATGGGCCATTCTATAAGGAGGGCGCGATTTATGAGTTATGCAATTTCGGTGAAGGATCTGAAGGATCGCTTGGATAAAGGTGATAAAATTTTTCTCTTGGATGTTCGGGAGCCTCATGAATACTCTATGGCAAAGATTGAAGGCTCAGTGCTCATTCCCTTAGGCACGCTACCCACTGCGCTGGATCAATTAAATACTGATGACGAGATTGTGGCCTTGTGTCACCGAGGAATGCGAAGTGCTGATGCCGTTGGGTTTCTCCTCCAACAAGGCTTCAGCAACGTCAAAAATCTTGTGGGAGGAATTGATGCTTGGTCCATCGAGATCGACCCAGAAGTGCCTCGGTATCGATAGATCCATACGAGAAAAAACACCAGCACCTATGCTGATCAAGCAGGCGCATTACTTTTTTTCTTGAAAAAACGCTACTGTTTCTGCCAGCCCTTCAGCCAAGGTCACCGTCGGCTCCCAGCCAGTCTCTTCCGTGAGTTTTGAGCAATTCAGGACGCTCCGTAATTGCTCTCCTTTTTTTACCGGCCCATGGAGTTCTTTGTTCTCAACTTTAGTGAGCGCTTTGAGCTGCTCAAAAATATCGTTGACTGTGGTCTCTTCCCCAGTCCCGACATTATAGATTCCATTCACCTGCTGATCCGAAGCGATCATGACGGCCTCGACCACATCTCGAACATACACATAATCCCGAGTTTGCAATCCATTTCCATTGATCAGAGACTGCTGGCCCTTCAACAATTGTTGGGTGAAAATGGCAATCACTCCAGCTTCGCCTTCCGGATTTTGTCGCGGGCCATACACATTGCCAAACCGTAGAGCGGTAAAGCCTAACCCAGCCATTTGACGAAAGTAGTCGAGATAAAACTCACAGGATAATTTACTTATTCCATAAGGAGAAAGTGGAGCCGTGGGATGATTCTCCGAAGCTGGGAATTGATGCTGCTCCCCATAGACCGCTCCTCCTGAAGAGGCGAACACGACTTTTCTGACTCCATATTTTACTGCTAGCTGCAACAGGTTTATCGTGCCAAGAATATTGACGTTGGCGTCAAACATCGGATCTTCCGTTGACCTCCGCACATTCATTTGTGCGGCTAAATGCACGATCACCACGGGGTGTTCTCGTTTAAAAATTCTGTCTAATCGCGAACTGCAGATATCGTGTTTGTACAAGACTGCTTCGCGATTGACATTTTTTCGTTTTCCCGTCACAAGATTATCGATCACCGAAACCTGATGCCCCTCCTGAACAAACCGATCCACCACATGGGACCCGATAAAACCTGCGCCACCTGTCACTAATACGTTCATGAACACCCTTTCGACTAATTCCGCAGTCGGGTTGCGCTACACAGAGACCCACTGCAAGCCCAACAACATTTCTCGATTTCCCTTTTTCCCAACCACAGGAGAATCGAGATGGCCGAGACAAGAAAAACCGAGATTTTTCGCTATTATTTTTACATTGTCAAGAACTGCCGCACGCACAGCATCATCACGAACAATGCCTCCACGGCCAACCTGTTTAATGCCAGCTTCAAATTGAGGTTTGACCAATGCTATCACTTGGGCATGCGCCGCAAGAAATTTCACCACACAGGGGAGGACAAGCCTTAAGGAAATAAATGAGACGTCAATGACCCCAAGAACAATGGGTTCAGGAATGGAATCCTCAGGCAGGTGACGAATATTACATCGCTCCATCACCACAACTCTCGGATCATTGCGAAGGCGCCAATCTAATTGCCCGTATCCGACATCAATGGCATAGACGCGTTTCGCACCCTGTTGCAACAGGCAATCGGTAAAGCCACCGGTAGATGCCCCGACATCCATGGCTGTCACACCCTCGCAAGAAATGTGAAACGCCTCTAGGGCCCCCACAAGTTTATCCCCTGCCCGACTGACATACGCCGAAGCTAATGACGCCACATCAACCGTGGCGGTTTCGTCTATCAGCTTGGCGCGCTTATCTACCTTCTGCCCATTGACGGTGACGAGCCCCGCTAAGATGACACGACCGGCTTGCTCTCGACTAGGCACGAGCCCACGCTCAACAAGGACACCATCGAGACGCTGTTTGGGAATCTTCTTCTGATGAGTCATACATTTTGAAGTATAATCGCGAGAGGATGCTCTCGGACAAGGAAGACGCCGAGACGGAGGGTCTCCGCCGTGAAAAACTTATATCGTATCTTCTTTTTCCACACTAAACGCTTGGAGTCGTGTTTTCCCCCCTGTTTCCTGCACAAGGATTTCAACTTTTCGTTCCGCGTCATCGAGCATTTTCAAACACGTCTTTGACAGCTTGATGCCTTCTTCAAAGATTTTCAGTGAACCGTCCAAAGGCAGATCACCTTTTTCCAATTCATTGACAATCGTCTCTAGCCTCGATAACGCATCTTCAAATTTTATGGCTGCCATATGTTTCCTTATTCGTTTGGCATTCTCGATACATGACCGCTCATGATAAAACTAAGGCGGATCATAAACACTAATTTTGTCCTAGGCCTTTACCCTTTCAGCAATACAGATTTTAGGCCTCACGCCATTATACGCTGCCCCTTCCTGGGGTCAAGGATCATCCTTCGAATCAACTCGCTCAATCACACAGGACAAGGAGCCATCTGAAAGTAAGGCTCGAACATGATCACCTGGTTGAACCTGCATTCGGCTTCTCACAATATCCCCACTGGGTTGATGCTCCAACACACTGTATCCACGAGAAAGAATGGCGAGCGGATTTAATGTCTGCAAAGAGATGACGACCGCATGAAACTTATGGCGCTTCGCATTCACGGCCACTGGCATCGCTCTCCGGAGTTGGGAAATATATTGATGCACATGCACCGAGGCCCGCGCGATAGCTTGATGCGGACTTTGCTGCATTAATGCCGAGCATAGAGCCCTGACATTTGGACGAAGCTCCCGGTGGAGACCTCGCATGGCCCGCTTCATTCGATGCTCCAGTTCGTCAATTCTCTGAATACGAGACTGAAGAATAAATTGTGGATCTGGAAGCCCTCGATAGACTGATTGTAACTGATGGCGAATCGTGGCTAATTGATTCTGCATCCCTTGGAGCACGCGTTCCCCATACGCCTGAAGGCTTGCTCGAAACTCATCAAGTACAGGTGATACGGCTTCAGCCGCAGCCGAAGGCGTCGGGGCTCGATAGTCAGCCGCGAAATCTGCCAGGGTCACGTCGATCTCATGACCAACCGCAGACACGACGGGCGTTCGACACTTGGCCAAGGCTCGCACAACGACCTCTTCATTGAAGGACCACAAATCTTCCCATGACCCTCCGCCTCGACCAACAATCATGACGTCCACCTCCCCTTGCGCATCACACCGTTCAATGGCATTAGCAATATGAACGGCAGCCCCCTCACCCTGAACGGGCACAGGATAGAGCAGCACATTGATAATGGGACAGCGACGGTGAAGAACCGTAAGAATATCGCGAAGGGCCGCGCCGGTCTGTGAGGTAATGATGCCAACTCTGTTCGGCAAAAATGGCAAGGGTTGTTTGATTGACAAATCAAACAACCCTTCTTTTTCCAGCTTCGTTTTGAGCTGTTCATAGGCCAGCTGCAAGGCTCCGACGCCTTGTGGCTCAATCGAATCCACCAGCACCTGATAATCGCCGCGAGGCTCATAGACCGTCACTCTTCCACGTACGATCACCTGGAGCCCATTTTCCATGGCAAACCGCAACAAGGCTGCGGTACGACGAAACACCACCGCCTTAATTTGGCTCTTGTCGTCTTTTAACGTGAAATACACATGACCGGAATTTGGGGTCGCGAGATTCGACACTTCTCCTTCAACCCAAATATCAGAGAACGTGCGCTCAAGAGACGTACGAATGTTCGCGGTCAGTTCGGTAACGGTGTAGGCAGTAGGTGGGGTTAAGGACACAACGAAGGCAATTAATCAAACTCTCTCACACGACTGATACCCACGGCTTTCCCAGTATTGAGATCAAACTCGATTAACGCGGCCTGGAGCACAGCGGGCCCTGTCGCCACTTCAAATCGGCGTGGCATTTGCGTGAGAAATTTTTCAATGACCATGTCTTTTTTAAATCCAATGACCGAATGAACTGGCCCGGTCATTCCGATATCTGTCAGATAGGCCGTCCCTTTGGACAAGATTTGTTCATCGGCGGTTTGAACATGAGTATGCGTACCCACGACCGCGGTGACCTGACCATCCAAAAAATGTCCCATGGCCATTTTTTCTGATGTGGTTTCGGCATGCATATCGACAATAATCGTCTTGGTTTGCTCTCGAAGTTTAGCGACCTCCCGTCTCGCCACTTGAAACGGGCAATCTAATATCGGCATAAAGGCGCGGCCCATCACTTGAAGAATTCCAACGTTTCCCCCGCTCGGCAGATCCATCACCAAGGTACCCTTCCCAGGTGCGCCTTCAGGATAATTAGCTGGACGTAACAGACGAGGTTCTTTTCGAATATAATTGAGGGTTTCCTTTTGGTCCCAGGCATGGTTCCCTGTCGTGATCACGGATAGACCTAAATCAAAAAGGTCTTCGGCTAACTCTTCGGTAATGCCAAATCCACCTGCGACGTTTTCCCCATTGCCGAAAATCAAATCAACATGATGAGTCTCAACGACTTTGTGAAGTTTACTGGCAATAATCCGGCGACCAGGTTCCCCAATAATATCACCAATAAACAGAATAACCACTCACGCCCCCTATGACACTGATGCTCATTACTTTGCAAACTCTATGTAACGGCTCTCACGAATGACGGTAATCTTGATTTGACCAGGATAGGTCATTTCCTGTTCAATTTTTTTAGAAAGATCCCGTGACAATCGAAAGGCTTCACTATCCGAAAGTTCACCCTGACGAACGATCACACGAACTTCCCGCCCGGCTTGAATGGCATAGGCTTTATCCACACCATCGAACCCAGTGGCAAGAGCTTCCAGCTTTTCTAATCTCTTGACATAGGCTTCTAAGGTCTCACGGCGAGCCCCCGGTCGTGCGGCGGACAACGCCTCGGCGGCAGCCACGAGCACGGATTCCGGACAAATCGGCTCCACTTGTTCATGATGGGCAGCAATGGCGTTGACGATCTTCTCGGACTCACCATATTTTTTGGCCATCTCCGCCCCTAACATGGCATGCGTGCCTTCTTCCTCGTGACTCACAACTTTACCAATGTCGTGGAGCAAGGCCCCGCGTTTGGCTAACTTGATATCCAACCCAAGCTCCGCAGCCATAATTCCACAAATAAAGGCTGCCTCGCGCGCATGATAGAGATTGTTTTGTCCATAACTGAGTCGATATCGCAACCGACCTAACATTTTCACGATTTCAGGATGAAAGTCAGAAAGACCCACTTCAAAAATAACTTTCTCGGCTTCCTCCCGCATGAGTTTATCCAGATCACCTTTGACTTTTTCCACGACTTCTTCAATGCGAGTGGGATGAATCCGGCCATCCGCCATGAGTCGTTCCAATGCCACCTTGGCCACTTCACGGCGAAGCGGATCAAAACCTGACACAATCACCGCTTCTGGTGTTTCGTCCACAATTAAATCAACACCCGTCGCTGCTTCCAACGCGCGAATGTTTCGGCCTTCCCGGCCAATAATTCTCCCCTTCATTCCCTCACTAGCTAACGGGATAACAGAGATTGTCGCTTCATTGACATAATCCCGGGTAATTCGCTGAATCGAGTTGGTCACAATTTGTCGGGCTTCACGATCGGCCGTTTCACGCGTCTCATCCAGAATGCGCTTAGTCAAACCCGTCGCTTCAATCCGCGCCTCGGTCTCAATCTCGGCCAATAACTGACGCTTAGCTTCATCCATCGTCAGGCCTGCCACTCGCTCTAAAGCCTCGCGGTGATCCCTGACCGTTTGTTCACACACCTGTTCTTTTTTCTTCAAAGATTCTTCGCGTTGCTCCAGCGAACGATCCCGCTTGCGAGACTCCTCTTCTTTTCGATCAATAGTGGAAACTTTACGTTCTAGGCCCTCTTCGCGCTGAGTCAGACGCTTTTCCAGGCTTTGAAGCTCGCCACGCTTATCCTTTTCCTTTTTTTCAAGTTCGGATTTGGCTTGAAACAAGAGATCTTTCGCTTCAATCTTGGCTTCTTTCGTAAGATTTTCTGCCTCACGTTCAGCAGACGCCGTCAGCTGACGCATTTGCTCTTCAACATTACTCCGTTGAGTTTCCAATCGATTGCGTTGAACCACCCCGTTCAGGAAAAAACCCAACGCGATCCCAAGGATACCCACGGCAATTGATATAGCGATTGTCGTTGTCATGGTAGTCATCCCCTTCCTGGCCACGTCATGTGGCGACACAAATGCCCGCGGACCAATACAATTAGTACAGCAGGCCCTCTGAAACTTTTGTCAATATGTCTAGGGGATGGAGAAAGGAACTAAGGCATTGGAAGCCTTAGGAGGTGCGAAATTGAACGAGGCAAGAATCTCGCATTAAAACTGGCATCTACAATGGGAAAAACCTGGACAATGCGTTAATGGGACCATTCAACAAAAAATCTATTTTCCAGTGCTTTTCACATTGAGTCATGATCGGACTATAATATGGTTTCATTCGTAGATAGGGGCAATGTCTTGTCTGGCCAAAACGAAATTTACATGTATGACCAATCTACTTATGAAGACCGCAGCGATTTCTCTTTCCGACCAACAACTTACCATCATAAAGTTTGCTTAATCATGCCCTGTAGTCAATTTTCAGAAAACCAAAATTCATTCCTCAAAATGCCTATGCATTCATTCAACATCCACTAGAAAAATGTCAATTGCCTCTCAAATCGGTTTAGGCACTTTTCATTATTCAATAATGTGTCGCAAACGTTAACAGACCGAATATACTCTTGCAAGTAGAGTACCCTAGAGAACTGTATCTCCACCAATTTGGGCGTCAATACATTCTAAAAGACCAGTCGCTCGTCGGTCGATCTCCGCATCTCCCGCCTGACGTCGACTTTCCTGCTTAAACAGTTGGTCTGCAATGTTAATGGCAGCCAAGATAGCAACCTTCGTAGGTGTAGAAGTCGATAGATTCCTTGCCACTGAGTCCATTTGACCCTCGACATATTGGGCCAATTCGTGGACATATTGCTCATCGGCCTCCCCTCGAAGGGCTAGCCGTTGACCAAAGACATCCACTTCAATAGCTTTCGTCACTGGTCACCTCTTGTAGCTCAGTCTCTTGAGCTTCGAGAAAATGCAAATCATCAAGCACTTTTTCAATTCGCGTACGAATGTGGGTACGTTCTTCTTCCCAATCCTGAGAGAGCGATTCCTGTTGAACAAGACGCTGTTGGGCTTGTTCTAAATCCTGCTGAAGCCCATTATTCGCGTCTTTTAAGTGCTGAACCATGTCAACCAATCGTTTAACTCGGACTTCCAGAGCTTCCATTTTTTCTAAACTCATAAGTATCACCCCTTAGATATTCTACAATTGCGAGACTATAGAATCTTCAACATTTCTTGTCAAGGGATGAGGCACTACATCTGGTACCATACAGATCACGGTACACATGATAGCTGGTAAGCACACGCTTCACATACCGCCGTGTTTCTTTATAGGAAATCAACTCCACAAACTCATCCGCTTCCCGATGCCCATTTTTTTTGGCCCACCGCTTCACCGCATTGGGTCCGGCATTATAAGCAGCGATCACCTGAATCACTTTCCCATCATATTCCCTGAGTAATTGGCCCACATACCGAACACCCAATTGAATGTTGACCTCCGCAGTAAATAAATCGTCGCGCTCAAATGATAGTAAAGCAATTTGGTTCGCCACCCGTTGAGCGGTGGTTGGCATAAGTTGCATAAGGCCAATCGCCCCCACAGGAGATAACGCCTCCGCATTATATAAACTTTCTTCACGAATAATTCCTGACACAAGATAGGGATCAACCTGCGACTCAGCATGGGTTTGAATGATCGGAAGATACCCATTGGGGTAGGCAATGGACCATAAGGCTGACGTAGGAGGAACACGTTGCCGTTCAATCGAGTCATTAAAATATCGTCGTGCAATCAGGAGGGCCTGGTCAAAGGCGCCGAATTTTCCTAATTGCACGGCAATCTCAAATAACGCATCCTGAGCTGATTGAAAAATATGACTCGCCTCCAACAATTCAACAACCGCTTTCTCCTTCCATCCAAGTGCAGCTAAGGCATTGGCCTTTTGGTAGTGAGCATCTTGCTCTAAAAGACTCCTTGTCTGAGAGGTCATTTCCATTCCCTTGACTGTTTCCTGTGCGACCTCTGGGACCTCTTGAACCTCAACGGGCAAAGGAGACAAACGAGTGCGAGCGAGTTGCCCATAGTAGGTCATGGGAAAGTCTTGCGCTACGCGGCGATAATGCTCTTGGGCTTTTTCATTAGCCCCAAGGTTGGCCAAGGAGCGACCGGCCCAGTACCGAACCTTCGCAACCTCACGTTGGTCATTAGCTCGATTAAGAATGCCGGCGAAGGTGGTATGCGCCTGTTCAAAATTTCCATGTTGATAGTAGAGCCATCCCTGTCGCCATAAAGCATTGCTCCGCGTGCGAGACGACCCAGCAAGGTCCGCAGCACGTTGATACGCCTTCACCGCCATTTGAAGATCGCCTTGATCTTCGTACCAAATTCCACACATCCATTGAATCTGAGATCGTTCATTGGATTTGACGCCAGAAAGGCGCGATTGACTCAACGTAATGAGCGGTGCTCCTTTTCCTTGCCGAAGATACACACGAGCCAACCATTCGGTCGCTTGTCCTCGATAAGACGATTGCCCTTTGGACAACTGCTTGAAGATGACACTTGCCTGAGGATATTGCTTGAGACGCACATGGGCCATGGCGAGTTTAAATTGGCCCTTCTCGCGACTTGGGCTGTCAGGATGCCCATTCAAAAATCGATTCAGATCGCTAATCGCATGTTCAAAATGAGCAGTTGAATAATAGGTCTGTGCCCGCTGGAAATAATCGGCGAAGGAGAGCTTCCATGAGCCATCGTGAGTCTTTAATTCTTCAGCCACCTTCTGAGCTTCAGGGGAGTCTGGATACCGCCACCACAATTCACGAAGACTGTCATCGACCAGCGCGTTTTGGTTCAATTTCTTGGCGCAATCAGCAATGTCTTGCAGCGCAACCGGGGCATCATCTGAATCTGGATCCAGCTTGAGGGCTTTCTGTAGATGATGAATCGCATGATGACATTGCCCGGCTTCATACCAGGCAAAGCCACCTCCGTAATGTATCTCCTTTTTCAGGAGGGTGTTGGGATCTGTCGCTACAATCGATTCAAAGACCTCAGCCGCATCTTGGCTTGAACCATTCCGACGCAAAGCATCTGCCAACCACACCCGAATGTAATCCCGCAATAGTGGAAAGTCGTTTTCCGCCACTTTTAAATACGGAAGGGCTTCCCCCGGTTGGGACTCAAGTAAGATCTGTCCAAGTCGGAGACCGGCTCGCTTAGCCCATTCCGATTCAGAATAATCTCTTTGGATCTGTTGGAAATTCGCGCGATGGGCATCAAGATCCTGAGCATTATTTTCGGCCCAATAGATAGCGTTATCGAAACATTCCTGAGCGGCGTGACATGTGACTTCTGGGACTTGGGGCTCTGGCAAAGACTGCGCGCCCATCAGAACAAGAATCAACAACACACCAATAATTCCAACGAGCAACACTGGCAGATGAAACCTGTCATGCCAACTCTTCATGAGATTCGACAATCCCTTTTGTAAATTATGGCCCTGCTTCCTCGGATTTATGAATTTCCCGAATCTTCCACATCAAAGGATAGCCTCTCGAACGCCTATCCTCATTGTTGAAGGCTTCAGCAAAAAGATCAAGGCACAGGTTCCGAATGATTAAGGATCAAGGCCATTGGGCAGGACCGTTCCCCTTGATCACAGTCTCACCAAGAAGAACAGGAAGGGGTCCAAATGTAAAGACACCTCGTTTACTTCAGTTTATGTTCAACTTCTAACGTTATCGGAAAAAGAACGATTTTTATTGAGGTTTCTTCTCTCCCAAACTGGATATTTCCACTGGGAGAAGGAGGGCCACCGCGGTATGTGGTGTGGAAAGAGCGGCGGGCCGTGGCGCGGGATCTGCAGGCCATCTATGGCGCCGCGACGTGGGCTGAGGCGGAAGCCGCATTCGAGCGATTGGGCCCGACGTGGGATGCGAAATATCCGACGAT
>JAQBUF010000073.1 GCA_027623995.1 Nitrospirota bacterium | reverse complement strand
AGAGGCTTATTCCTTCCTGACCTATTTGGTCTATCCCCAAAATTGTGGATACGTCTGAAACCGTGTGAGGGTGTGCAAGGAGGTGAGGTGGCCTGTTTTTGGGCAGCTGAGAGTCTCCAAAAAGTGTGCTGATTGATTCCGGTTTCTGTCACGGTTGGGTTTTAATTTTCCGGTTTTTGTCACGGTTAGACGACACCACGTCAATCTCCACTGAGCCACGGGAAACAACGATACTCCTTGCTGGGTGCGGTGATGGTGTGGTACCGTCTGGCACTGTGTTGGCTACTGTTGCAAACAAGTTAGCGTTCGGGACGCGGGGGTCGGAGGTTCAAATCCTCTCGCCCCGACCAATATTCCCCTCTTTTCCCGTCGTTAGTATTCACCATACTCCCGGTTACTGTGTCCTGATAGGGTGGAAAACTGAAGGAGGGGAATGACTGAAGCCTCTCCCTATCAAATCGTCTGCGAAGACCAGGTTCAAGATGTTGTCAGGGCTACAAAATTTTAGCGAAAGTATACGTGAGTAAAGGAATCATTATGAGTGGGGAATTCACTATATTAAATGTCATGGGGCCGTATCGAGAACCCAAAGAGTCGGCATTGTCGTATGATTATTCGGTTCAACGTCCAGACTGGGCTACTCCTCAGGGTATTCGCGTGAAAATTGGGTTGGACGAAGAGTTGGATGTTCTGAAAACAACAATACTGGAAGTCTCTGGTGGATCAGCCGGTCAACAACTTCGCATTAACCAAATTCTCTCTCGTGCGATTGGCAATCGAAAACTTGAGTTGGCCAATGCAGAACACATGTTTGATGACCGTCGCGATATCATGATTGGCCCGTTTACTGGAGAATTATCTCACCTCTTTCCCAAACTCGAAAGTTGGATGAAAGAAGAACGAGACCGCTTGCGGGAAGAAATTAAAAAAACCGTGGGTGTGTAGAATGTATTGAGCCTAAGAAATACCCCACCATGATTTTCTGCTAGTTTTTCATTTTTTTAATCTTTGCATCCCATCAGTATTGAATATTTTGAGGGGAGTCCTCTTTTCAAAACAGCCCGACAATTTTGACTAACCTCCATATGCTGCTCATCGCCTAAGCGGATATTTTCCTATTGTCACCCCTCGTATTTAAAAAATTGGAAGGTAACGTCGTGAATAGAGCCCGGTGGCTTCTTCCCCATAGCCGAGGGAGGCTTGCTCTGGCTTATCTTTGTCATTGAGGTTTACCAAATAATGGCCACGCACTTGTTCCATCGCCACTTCATAGGGAATATCTTCGCCGTAAATATCTCCTGGAGCATGAGCTCCGATTGATAATATTGTGATGGCTTGTTCCACGGCATATTGGCGATCGGAAAAAATGACGATATCGGCAATGGCGAATTCTCCAAGGTTGTCTCCCGGGGTCGTTGGCGGCAGGATCGAGGCGAGGGTGCCATCTTTTCGTGCATCACGGAGATAGGTGATTAAGGCCACGACCTGACTGTCTGTCGTTTGCTTAGGAACAAGGATGCTGAGGGTATTCATCGAGGATACGGTCGCGGTCATTTTAAAGGTGGGTACGCTCGTGGTTTTCGCTTCTTTGAGAATGTTGGCGGTTTGTTTGGAGACGGATTCATGTCCTTGCGGGGGTTGAATATTTTTTGATTTGGGAATGATGGCTTGGACAAAGATCCATAGTCCAAAAATCACGCCGAAGACCACAATCAATGGGTGGATGCCTACGCGTTTTCCGTCTTGATTCTCTGGGTCACTCATAAGAGGTTACTCCGTCATGAAGAGGATGATGGGAGGTTGTTGGTCGTCCGCTCGTCTGCTTTTGCTGCGTCCCACAATGTTTCCCACTCCGCCAGGGTGAGTTGTTGGAGCCCTTTGTTTGCTTCCGCTGCCTGTTGTTCCATGCTCCTAAAACGAGCCACAAATTTATTGCAGGATTTCCGTAGAGCTTCTTCAGGATTAATCTGTAAATGTCTGGCTAAATTGGCAATCGTAAAGAGTACGTCTCCAAATTCTTCTTCTATGTCTTTCTGGGATTGTCCTAACGAGGCGTCATCATTTCCTGACGCTGAAGAGGCTTGGTGTAACTGATGTCGGCTAGAGGCCTCGCGAAGTTCTTGTAATTCTTCATCGAGTTTTTCAATCACCTGTTCGGGTTTTTCCCAATCAAAGCCCACTCGCGCCGCACGTTTTTGCACTTGATAGGCTCGCAAGAGAGCGGGGAGGGATGCTGGAACGCCTTCCAATAGTGAATCTGGTTGTCCTTGGCTGGTTCGTTCGCCTTGCTTGATTTTTTCCCATTGATTCACGACCTGGTCTGCGTTCAATGCTGGCTCGGCATTTTGGGCGACTTCGAACACATGAGGATGTCTTCTCACCAATTTTTGACTCAAGGTTTCAATCACATCTTGCATGGTAAAGTGATCAAGCTCTTTTTCAATCTCGGAATGGAGAAATACTTGGAGCAGAAGGTCTCCTAATTCTTCCCGAAGTTGCCGTGAGTCATTGCGATCAAGCGCTTCAAGGACTTCATAGGACTCCTCAATCAGATAGGGCTTGAGTGAATCATGGGTTTGTTTTTGGTCCCAAGGGCAGCCGTCAGGTGCGCGTAGCTTGGCCACTATGGCCAGAAGATCGTCAAAGGGTTGTGACATACATATATACGCGAATCTGGAGTTTAAGATGTGTCGTGATCATTATCGTATCGTCGGTGGAAGCTCTGCGTGAGTAGGTGATATTCACGTGCATATTATACTGGTTTTTAAGCGGTCTTCAATGCCTGCCGCCTTGCGAGAGAGAGGTGATTGTGATAATTTTCTCTTCTCAATAATTACGGAGTGATATTATGTCTGAGGAAGAAGAACAAGGTTTTGTCGTTCGTGATAAACGCGGTCAAAGTCGTGAGGAATCTCCAGCTCCTCAAGACGCGCCTACGCCTTCGCCAGCTTCTGAGGTGCTGCAAGAGGCACCAATGGCATCTGATCATATACATGACCAAGCTCCCCCTTTGAATTTTTCATCATTTATTTTTTCGTTAAGTTCTTCCGCTCTCATGTTGATGGGCGAAAAGTTGAGTCCTGACCAACCTAGTACGCCAGTCAATTTGCCGCAAGCCAAAGAGATTGTCGATATTCTTTCTATTCTCGATGAGAAAACCAAAGGAAATTTAACACCGGAAGAAGCTGCGGTGATGAAGGACATGCTGTACACCTTACGGATGAAGTTTGTCCAGGCTGCTACAGGGAAATCGCTCGCGTCTTAACTTCTTTTCTCCTCCAACTGGCGACAACGCGCCTCCTCCGTATAGGGTTCGGGGATTAGTCACAATTTTGATGGAGGCAGGCGAATCCCTTGGTTGGTTCCTGTGATGGGTTCCCCAACCAATGGCGCCCCTTTTCCCCTTTCGACCGCATCGGGTTGCCAAGTCTTTCCTGTAGCTGCAGCATCTTCCTGTCCTGAGCCCCGGTCGAAGGGATGCTGCCTCTTCCAGACGTCAGTGGCCCATGATGCGCGGGAAGAGGCACGACCTGCCTGCGCGAAGCCGCTACGGCGGAGGCAGGTGAGATCGTGCAGCTACACAAGATGAGGAAGCCGACACGAGGCATCGCCTCCACCAAAATCGCGATTGATCCGTGTTCAGCCATTTCAATCCTAGGTCATCCCGCTTACAATATGTCAGACACCGAATGAGGTGTCAGCATCATCAGGCAACAATGATTCGGCCTTTACCATAATCTTTCCTCTGGAGAATTTTCAGGAATAGTCGGGGCCCACTGTTCTGGAATGGCTTGTTATGGCACCTCCCTCAAAATTAGTCCCACGACTTTTGCCCTCTTCCAAGCTTCGGAAGGGTGTTAGCCAGGATGAAGAACAGGGTGCCAAGGCTCAACATCTTCATCTGAAGCCTGTTTGGATCGTTCTTCTTCTGCTCATCCCCTGTCTGCTTCTTACGGCCTATTATGCTCGCTATGGCATGACCGGGTCGGGTTTGGCGGATTCAGTACTTCCCAGTGCGAGTTATGCCCTGGTCTTGTTTTTGGTGTATTTGGATGTGGTCGGACTGGTGGTGCTCACGCTTCTCCTGTCACGGAATCTCATTAAGGCCTATTTTGAGCGAAGGCATCGTTTGTTGGGTTCGGGGTTTCGGACGAAGTTAATCGCCGCGTTTATTGGTTTTTCTTTGGTCCCGACGTTGTTATTAGCCTTTGTCGCGAGCGGGGTGATTAGTGAAGTCATGAAGGTCTGGTTTAACGATCAAATCGAGCAAGTGCTCAAAGATTCAGAAGAAATGGCCAGGATGTATCATGAAGGCCATATGGCGTTGGCCACAAAAAGTGCCCATGCGATTAGTAAAGAAATCTTTCGTGAAGATATGTTACGCCCGGAACATCGTGAAATCCTCATGGCCGCCATGGCTCGAAAACGAGCAGAATTTAATCTCACTGGCATTGAAATTTTTTCATCGAAACTAGAAACCCTTGCGCGAATGGTTGATCCGGATGTGCCACCTTCAATGATGAGTTTACCTGTGGGCCAGCTCGTATTACAGGTCTTGGACACCGGCAAGGAATTAACCACAGTTCAGGAGGCGCCTACCGGACGCCTCATACGGGCTGCGATTCCTATTTTCTCAGGAAGTAATCCCGAAGGCATTGAAGGGGTCGTCGTCGTTGGGACGTATGTGTCGGAAGCGTTATTAGGAAAAATGGAGGGCATCGCCAGACAATACACCGATTTTCGGCAAATTAAAGCCATGGAAAATCCTATTAAGGCCGGAGCCTATTTATTTGTGGCCGTGGTGACTGTCTTGCTGCTGTTTAGCGCGACATGGTTTGGGTTTTATGTGGCGCGAGGTATTACGGTGCCCATTCAAAAACTCGCGGAAGGGACTGAGGCCGTGGCGCGTGGGGATCTAAGTGTCAGGATTTCGGTCAATGCTACAGATGAAATCGGGACTCTGGTCGATTCCTTTAATCGGATGACCGCCGACCTCTCGACGAGCAAGGCTAAACTCGAAGAAGCCAATCAATCTTTGGTCCAATCAAACTTAGAAGCTGATCGTCGCCGAGCCTATACGGAAGCGGTGGTGGAAACGATTGCCTCTGGTGTGTTGTCCATTGATGTGCATGCGACCATTACGACCTTTAATCATTCGGCTGAGCGTATTTTAGGAGTAGGGGCTGATGATGTGCGAGGCCGCCCGGTCTTTGATGTGTTTAAACACAGTAACTTTACCCTGTTTCAGGAAGCCTATGATCGCATTTTGGTCGATGGGCGAGAGAGTTTGACGCTCGAAGGCCAAATGGATGTTCAAGGCAAATTATTAACCGTGGGGTTGAATCTGTCTCGAATGAGAAATGAGTCAGGCAAGGATTTGGGATTCGTGTTGGTGTTTGAAGATCGTTCCGAATTAATCAAGGCGCAAAAAACTGCGGCCTGGCAGGAGGTGGCTCAGCGCATTGCCCATGAGATTAAAAATCCCTTGACGCCCATTCAACTTGCCGCCCAACGATTGCGGAAAAAGTTTTTTGATAAGGCGCCTGACTTTGAAGATATTTTTGACCAATCCACGAGCGTCATTGTGAGCGAAGTCGGCAGCCTCAAGCGGATGGTTGATGAGTTTTCAAAATTTGCGCGTATGCCGGCTCCTCATATGACACGTGAGTCGCTCCATGAGGTGATTGAAGACGGCGTCGCGTTGTATGAAGGAGGGCACCGGGATATTGAATTTCATCTTTCCCTGGACTCCTCCTTGCCATCGCTCAATATTGATCGGGAACAGATGCGACGGGTGTTTGTGAATTTATTTGACAATGCTATCCAGGCCATGGAACAAAAGGGACGGCTCTGGATCACCACGGAAGTGGACTGGAAACTTCAACGAGTTGTGGTCAAGGTGGTCGATGAAGGTCCAGGGATTCGCCATGAGGACCAAGAAAAGTTATTCTTGCCCTATTTTTCGAAGCGGAGTGCGGGAACCGGGTTGGGGCTCGCCATTGTGCATCGCATCGTCACTGACCATAACGGGATTATTCAGGTGGCCAATCATCAACCTCAGGGCGCAATTTTTACACTGGAATTACCCATTACCTAAAGCCGGGGATATTGGCATATTGAAAAATGACGATGTGGCTGTGTACTCATGTGTTGCGTCATCAATGTTGATTGATTATTTGGCCAGGTAAGGATTTACCATAATATGTCCGGGACTATCTGCATTGTTGATGATGAACCGTCGATCCTTAATACGCTGAGCAGTATTTTAGAGGATGAAGGGCATCTGGTTTCTCTCGCCAAAAGTGGTGCGGAAGCGTTAAAGCTGATTAAAGCTGAACCGCCTGATTTGGTGATCCTTGATATTTGGATGCCAGAGATTGATGGCTTGGAAACCTTAAAGCGACTCCGCCAACAGTTTCCTCATCTGATGGTGATCATGATGTCTGGCCATGGGTCGGTGGAAACCGCCGTGAAGGCGACGAAACTTGGAGCCTATGATTACCTTGAAAAACCACTTGATCTTGAGAAGGTCACGATCCTTGTTCGAAATGCCCTTCATCAGCGAGAGCTCGAAGAGGAGAACCTCAATTTACGCATCCAGGTTGAACGGCATTCCGAGTTGGTGGGGGACTCTGCGGTCATGGCAACCCTACGTCAGCAAATCTCCGCCGCAGCACCTACGCATAGCCGAGTGCTGATTTCAGGGGAGAATGGGACGGGGAAGGAACTTGTCGCACGGGCCATTCATCTTGAGAGCCCTCGGCGGACGCGGTCATTTGTGGAAGTCAATTGTGCGGCGATTCCTGAGACGCTCATCGAGACCGAACTCTTTGGCCATGAACGTGGCGCTTTTACTGGCGCGGTATCCCAGCGTCGCGGGAAGTTTGATTTAGCCGATGGGGGTACGCTGTTTCTTGATGAAATTGCCGATATGAGTGTGGCCACCCAGGCCAAAGTGCTTCGGGTCTTGCAAGAGCAGCAGTTTACTCGAGTCGGGGGAGGCAAACTCATTAAAGTCAATGTTCGTGTGATTGCGGCATCGAATAAAGAGCTTCGCCAGGAAATCGAAAAAGGGACATTCCGAGAGGATTTATTTTATCGACTCAATGTCTTACCAATCGAGGTGCCGCCGCTTCGGAATCGGCGTGAGGATATTCCGGCTCTTGTTCGGCATTTCTTGCTGGTGCATGCCGAAGAGCAGGGAATGAAAATCAAAGAAATCACGGATGGGGCACTTGCGGTTCTGGCTCGCCATGATTGGCCAGGGAACATACGGGAACTTCGCAATCAGGTAGAGCGGTTGATGATTATGGTTCCGAAACCGGTCATTGATTCCTCGGATGTCATTCCGTTTATGCCTGGAGGCGCGGTAGCCGGCCATCGGGTGAGTGCGTTAGATGTGTATGATTCCTTGCGAGAGGCACGCCATGCTTTTGAACGCGAATATATTTCACACCGTCTTCGTGACAATGATTGGAATGTTTCTAAAACGGCTGATGACCTCAAGATCGAGCGCAGCCATTTACATCGAAAAATTAAGCTCCTAAATGTTGATCTTCGATCCGAATCCTAACCTTCACCAATACAGGCCCACGTATCATCACCATGGAAAGTTCTTCTCCGTTAAAAATTGAGCGCATTGTTGCGGGTGGTTGGGGCATGACCCACTTGGGTTCCAAAGTCACATTTATTCGTGGAGTCTTGCCCGATGAAATGGTGACCATCAAAGGCGCCGAGTCTCGACAGGGGTACCAGTTTGCCACATTAGATCAGGTTCAAGAAGTCTCTCCTGATCGCATCGTGGCTCCCTGTCCTGTGTATGAGCAATGTGGAGGCTGCCAATTTCAACATGTTCGCTATGATAGGCAGCTTCGTTACAAGCAACAAATGTTGGAAGAAGCCTTCTCCCGAATTGGACATGTTTCTGGGCAAGAATATTTACCGCCTGTGCCTTCACCATTTACCTACGAGTACCGACGGTGTGTTCGCTTTTCGGTATTTCAAAAAGATCAGACCTTTCAACTTGGATTCGTTCAGGAACGATCTCGTACCCCCGTGGAATCGACGGGATGCTTGCTCATTCCCGAATCCATTAGAATAGTTGTTGAAGAATTAAAAAAACGTTTAGCGGCGCTACCTCGAATGCCAGCATTTCTTTCTAGCCTTGAGGTGCGTTCGTCCGCGGCTTTTGGTAACCATGTGTTAATCTTAAAATCTCCAAGACTGAATCAAGGCCAAGCGCAATCATTTCTTGAAATATTCAAAGAGATCCCCACGGTGTCAGGGTGTGTGGTGGCTTCAGCGGCGCCGCCATTTGGACGAAAGCATACTCCTATTCGTCGGGTGAGTGGAGAAGATCACATCTTTGAGCAATTGAATGATATCGCATTCCGGATCAGTGATCGTTCGTTTATGCAAGCCAATTGGGCCGTGTTTGGCATGGTGTCCCAAACGTTAGAGGAATGGATGGGGAATCCTGAAGGGGTGCGAATTCTAGAGTTATTTGCCGGGGTGGGGTGTCTGGGACTGTCCTTCGCCAGGAAGGGCGCGATGGCAACGGTGGTTGAAGAAAACCCGTATGCGATTGCCGATGCACGGAAGACCGCCTCTCAGAATCACATTGGCCGATGCCGATTCCGTCCATCAACAGCCGAGGACTTTTTAGCGACGGTACAGCCGAATGAGTATGATGTCGTCCTCCTGGATCCACCACGGACGGGGTTGAGTCAGACGTGTACCCAGGCCTTGAGTCATGTGAAGGTGCCCAGAATTTTTTATTTGTCATGCGATGCGGCATCATTAGCACGTGATGCGAGTCGTTTGGGGGCCGCAGGATACAAGATGGGACGTGTGCAACTCTTTGATATGTTTCCACAGACGGCCCATATCGAAACCCTTGTGGAATTTACTCTTTTGTCGTGATTGAGGCCTGTGTATGACTGACTATCGTCAAGCTGGAGTTGATATCGAAGCCGGGGAAGAAGTCGTGCGGCGAATTCGTCCGCTCGCCAAGTCCACCTTTCGGCCAGAAGTTTTGGGTGATATCGGGGCGTTTGGAGGACTATTTCGCCTGGCTCCCGAAAAATATGTCGATCCCGTGTTGGTTTCAGGGACGGATGGCGTTGGCACAAAGCTGAAGCTGGCGTTTCTCATGGATCGACATGAGACGGTGGGAATTGATTTGGTGGCGATGTGCGTGAACGATATTATTGTCAGTGGGGCAGAGCCGCTATTTTTCTTAGATTATTTGGCCGTCGGGGAGTTGGTGGTGGATAAAGCCGAGGCTATTATCAAGGGCATTGCCGAGGGGTGTCGCCAGGCCGGCTGTGCCTTAATTGGTGGGGAGACCGCCGAACTTCCTTCGTTTTACCAAGCAGGGGAATATGATCTTGCGGGATTTTCCGTGGGTGTAGTCGAGCGCGCAGCTATTCTGACTGGCGAATCGATTCAACCGGGTGATGCGGTAATTGGATTGGCGTCGTCGGGCTTGCACAGCAATGGCTTTTCTTTGGCGCGGCGTGTGTTGCTTGAACAGGCAGGGTTGCCTCTTGAGAGTATACTGGATGGTGTGGAAAAGCCGTTAGGGGAAGCCTTACTTACGCCAACGAAAATCTATGTCAAATCCCTGTTGCCATTGATCAAAGAGTTTTCCATTCATGGGCTCGCACATATTACTGGCGGTGGGTTAACTGGCAACATCCCTCGTATCTTGCCAAAGGGATGCGGAGCACACATTGAAAAAGAGGCATGGACGATTCCTCCGATTTTTTCTCACATTCAAAAGCTTGGGCACGTCGAAGAAGAGGAAATGTATCGGGTCTTCAATCAGGGCATTGGCTTTGTGGTGATTGTGCCATTCGATCAGGCCCAAGCGTTCATTGATCGTGCCAATGAACTCGGTGAACACGCCATTCGTATTGGGCAAATCATAGAAAGTCCTGAGGGCCCACCGTGTGTGACGTATTCCACTAAGGGGAACGTATGACGCCAATTCGTCTCGGTGTGCTTGCTTCGGGTCGGGGGTCAAATTTGCAAGCGATCATTGATGCCATTGAATCGAACACGCTTGATGCCACCATTGCGGTGGTCGTGAGTAATAAAAAAGGTTCCATGGCAATTGAGCGAGCTCAACAACATGGCATACAAGACATTTTTCTCGATCCTAAATCGATGGAAGGCGAGTCGAACCCGCGACAAGTCTACGATCAAAAAATTCTGGAAGTGTTAAAAGAACATGAAGTGGAGCTTGTCCTCTTGGCCGGGTACATGAAGATTGTGACTCCGGTTCTCATCGATGCCTATCAATCGCGTATGATGAATATTCACCCCTCGCTTCTTCCGTCGTTTCCTGGGTTAGGCGCACAAAAACAGGCCTTATACGCGGGAGTAAAAGTCTCAGGCTGTACGGTGCATTTTGTGACGGAAGGAGTAGATGAGGGGCCGATCATTTTACAGACCGCGGTGTCCGTGCACGAAGACGATACGGTCGACTCCCTCTCTGCTCGTATTCTTGAACAAGAACATCAGTTATTCCCACAAGCCGTTCAACTTTTTGCCGAAGGACGAATTGGTGTGGAGGAGCGCAGGGCCAGAGTTCTTGAGACTGCGCCGTAGATTGCAGGGGTCTGGACCTTTTGATAAAGTCACGCCGTTCATACTCCAAAAACATTTTGGATTCCATCATAGTGTGGGGGGCTAGCTCAGTTGGGAGAGCGCGACGTTCGCAACGTCGAGGTCAGGGGTTCAATCCCCCTGCCCTCCACCAATTCATTGTCTTAGGATGTCCAATAAAGTACAATCTTCAACGTGTAAGCCGCTTATTTAGCGGCTTTTTTGTTTTTAGTTGTCCAACAATGTTTAATCAAATCCATTGACATCTGGGGGTAACTGGGGGCAACATTGGGGGTAACTGAGTTGACGCTGAAAGGAGTTACCCCCAATGCCATTAACCGA
The DNA here is from genome assembly GCA_027623995.1 of Nitrospirota bacterium. Taxonomy (GTDB): domain Bacteria; phylum Nitrospirota; class Nitrospiria; order Nitrospirales; family UBA8639; genus Nitronereus. Next base: position 918 of record JAQBUF010000073.1, on the reverse strand, counting down.
CATCGCAATCCGTAATGCCAAACCTGCCGAAAAATCCTATAAGCTATTTGATAGTGGCGGGCTGTATCTGATTGTTTCCACCCGTGGAGGTAAGTGGTGGCGGCTGAAGTACCGATACGACCGCGATGAAAAAAGTCTGTCCCTTGGGGTGTATCCTGATGTGTCACTCAAGGATGCTCGCGAGCGGCGTGACGAGGCGCGCAAACTGCTGGCCAACGAGATCGACCCAGGCGAAAACCGCAAGGCGACGAAGGCCTCGAAAGTTGAACGGGCTGCCAATAGCTTCGAGGTGGTGGCACGGGAATGGTTTGCTAAGCACTCCCCCAACTGGGCAGAGAGTCATGCCAGCCGGATTATTCGCCGATTGGAGCGTGATATGTTCCCCTGGATCGGCGGTAAACCCATTGCCGACATCACCGCTCCACAATTACTGGAGGCCAGCCGCCGTATTGAACAACGTGGAGCCTTGGAAACCGCCCATCGCGCCTTGGGGAACTGTGGTCAAGTGTTTCGCTATGCCGTTGCTACTGGGCGTGCTGTCCGTGACCCGTCAGGAGATTTACGCGGCGCACTGCCATCGGCTAAAGGCAAACACTTCGCATCCGTGACCGAACCAACCCAGGTAGCGGAGTTACTCCGAGCCTTGGACGGTTACGAAGGTACGCTTACCGTGTGTGGCGCCTTACGCCTTGCCCCGTTGGTCTTTGTGCGTCCCGGTGAATTGCGTCATGCGCAATGGGCGGACATTGACCTGGACGCAGCGGAGTGGCGGTATATCGTGACAAAGACTGACACCCAACATATTGTTCCCCTTTCAACTCAGGCTGTCGAAATCTTGCGCGAGCTTCACCCCCTAACCGGGCGTGGGCGTTATGTCTTCCCAAGTGCGCGTGGTGCGGTGCGGCCCATGAGCGATAA
>JAQBUF010000015.1 GCA_027623995.1 Nitrospirota bacterium | reverse complement strand
TAGGACCGCAACCGACATCAGTGAGAGGGAATGTTCAAAAAAGTTCGTCCAGCAAGGCCGCAGCCGTTTTGACGCGCGGAGCGTACTCCCAGTACGTGAGCACGGCAAAAGGGCGAGAACGCCGCTGGCGGCTTTTTTCAACATTCCCAATGAAGATTCCGCAAGGGTTGAGATCACATGGGATGGTTTAAGAAGGCTCCTGCCAAAGCTTCCGACAAAGGGAAGCTCAATATTGTCGAAGGCATGTGGGTCAAATGTCCCTTTTGTCGAGGCATTGTCTATCAAAAAGAAGTCGATAAGAATTTCAAACTGTGCCCAAAGTGCGAATATCATTTTCCGCTATCCGTCAGCGAACGTATTGAACTTCTCCTTGATCCCGATAGCTTTCAAGAATGGGAGACTGACCTCGCGCCTGCGGACCCGTTAGGCTTTGTGGATACGCAGCCCTATGTTGATCGTTTGAAGGTCTATCAAGAGAAGACCGGTAGAAATGACGGCATGATTATTGGGGAAGGTCTCGTACTCGGGAAGCCTCTGGTCGTGGGCCTCTTTGACTTTCGGTTTATGGGTGGAAGCATGGGGTCGGTCGTGGGCGAAAAGATTTGTCGAGCCGTTGATCGTGCTTTAAAGGCGCAGCATCCTTTTTTGTTGGTGGTGACTTCGGGGGGCGCTCGGATGCAAGAAGGTACTTTGTCTTTGATGCAGATGGCCAAGACGGCTTCGGCTGCCGCTCGTCTTCATGAAGCTCGGGTCCCGTTTATTTCCTTGTTGACCGATCCCACGTTTGGTGGCGTGACGGCGAGTATTGCCATGTTGGGTGATGTGATCATTGCGGAACCAAAGGCGTTGATTGGGTTTGCTGGCCCTCGGGTTATTGAACAGACCATCAAGCAGCGATTGCCTGAAGGATTTCAGCGAGCGGAATTTCTCTTGGAACATGGCATGATTGATTCGATTGTGTCTCGGCCTCATTTGCGAGACACGATCCATATACTCTTGAAGCATCTCGCGAGTAAGCACTAGTCGTCTTCTGATCGCGTGACCCAGTAGTGATGCTCACGTAGGTCCCCAAACAATAGCGATGCGTTAAAACGTGCCTCGGTGGTCCTATGTTGGGTCAAAGGCTAAAGCATTAAGATATGGCAGAGTCGTACCAAGCATGCCTCACCTATCTGTACGGGCTTCAGAAGCATGGCATCAAGCTTGGGCTTGAGACGATTCGGACCTTATTGGCTCAATGCCATCATCCCGAGCGTCAATTTCAGGTTTTGCACATCGGTGGTACCAACGGAAAGGGTTCCGCAGCGGCCATGACGGCCTCGATCCTTCGGGCCGCCAATATTCGGGTGGGGCTCTACACCTCTCCCCATTTGGTTGATTTTCGTGAGCGGATTCAAGTGCAGGGGGAACAGATTTCAGAATCTCGAGTCGTTGATCTTGTCGATCGATTTCGAGGCGATGCCCATTCCACCCGCTGCCCTACATTTTTTGAAACTGCCACTGCCATGGCCTTTAAATATTTCGCCGAGGAAAAGGTCGAGGTGGCTGTCATCGAAGTAGGAATGGGAGGGAGGTTTGATGCCACCAATGTGTGTGACCCACTTGGTGTGTTGGTGACCAACGTTTCATTTGATCATGAGGCCTATCTTGGTCATACCCTTGAGGCCATCGCCTATGAAAAGGCAGGAATCATTAAGTCAGGTGTTCCGGTTGTTATGGGGCCTATGGAGTCGACTGCGCAAACAGTCATTCAGGCGAAGGCCAATGAGGAAGGTGCGTCCCTTTATCAATATGGCCAAGATTTCACAATCGAGATTCATGAGGATGGAATGTTTGAGTACAAAGGGGGCACGCATGAATATTCCAAACTCCCTTGCGCGTTGAAAGGCTCTCACCAATTCCTCAATGCGGCCTGTGCACTGGCTCTTATTGAGAGCAGTGTGATGCCAGGTCGAGCCATTCCAGAGGAAGCTATTATTCAAGGCTTACGTTCCGTGAAATGGGAGGGGCGTTTGGAGACTCTCATGACCAAGCCGCTGATGGTGGGTGATGGTGCGCATAATCCGGCAGCGGCAATAATATTAGCTCATTATTTGGAAACCATGATTGGCGAGGTGTTTGAGCGGAAATTGATTCTTGTCCTCGCAATGATGCAAGACAAAAATATCGATGCCTGTTTAGCTGTCCTTCTTCCCTTAGCCCATATCGTGATCTGTACACAAATTGATCATGCTCGATCTGCGACGGTTCACATGTTGCAACACAAAGTGAACCAGGAGGGGTTGTGTGTCCATGGGGCAGCCACTCCATCTGATGCCGTAGCGTTGGCTACTCAACTTTCCGATCCACAGGACCTTATTTGCGTGACGGGGTCGTTATTCCTCGTTGGGGCGGTGAAGAGCCTGTTGGCTGGATCAAGGTATGCTCCCATTGTTGGATAACCGACAACACATGTTTTTGTCCCACTGTTCAATTGGTGTTTGGACGGTGAGGGTCGTGTGTCTTCTTGCTATAATTTTTTGTGGGTCTCCGGCCTCTCAAGTGTTAGCTAACCCTTCCCCTCCAGTGACCGAATCTTCTGGATCATCTTCACGTCCCCCTTTAGATGTCACCGCTCAAAAAGTTGAATTTGATCGTGTCACAGAAGTTTTTCGTGCCATTGGATCAGTGGTGGTGACACAAGGTCCTCTGCGATTAACGGCGGATGAAGCCGTCATCCACAAACTCTCGGGATCCCTCAATGCAAAGGGTCACGTGCATTTGAATGATCAGGTCATGGAAGTATGGGCCGAGGACATGGAAATCAATGTCTATACTGAGGCCGGCATCATTACCAATGGAAAAATACTGTTATCGAAAACAAATACCTGGGTTCGTGGCCGTTTGTTGCAGCGGTTTTCCGAAACACATTTTCGTGCGAAAGATGGCACGTTTACGAATTGCGATGCCGAGGATGGGCAAATCCCTGATTGGAGTTTTGCCTTTGCAGATATCGATGTGGAGCAGGGGGATAGTATTTTTGCTAAGAATGTTTGGTTTCAGATCAGAAATCAGCGTCTCCTGCCCTTGCCAGTTCTTCAATACCCCATGCCAGGTGCGCGTAAAACAGGTTTTCTTCTTCCCACTGCGGGGTTTGATAATGTTTTAGGCTTTCAATATCGACAGGATTTTTATTGGGCAATCTCTCCAAGCCAAGACTTGTTGGTAACGCCTCAAATTTTAACAGATCGTGGTTTTGGGGGAGATCTGGCCTATCGGTATATTCTCAATCGCCGGTCCAAAGGGAATTGGTTAATGAGCTCGCTCTACGATACGGATGTGGATAAAGCTCGTGCCCAAATCACAGGGGCGCATGTTCAGCAATTCAATGAAGACCTGTCGCTTCAGATGCAAGTGAACTATGCCACGGACCGATCTCTTTTGCAGGATCTCACAAGTTCCGGTGTGTTTCGTTCCCTGCCGAGTCAAGAATCGGTTCTGAATGTGACGCAGCGTTTGCCAGGTGGCAGCGCCTACTTGAAAGTCCAATATTTACAACCGTTGAATTCAGGCGGACGTACGACCTTTCAACGGTTACCTGAGCTGGGCCATCGGTTTACGAGTCCGGTGTTCGCGAATGGAACATTTGTTGTGGACATGAATTCCAATTTTGTCCATTTCTGGCGGGAGCAGGGGTTTCAGGTCAGTCGACTCGATCTGATGCCGGGAATTTCGGCGCAAGGATTACACCTTTGGAATACTGTGGGGCTTCGTCCCCAAATGAAGGTGCGCGAGGTGTTGTATTCCCACGGCCGATCGTCGGTTCAGGATGACGCTCGGGATCGAGGAACGTTTTGGTTAGGTTTCGAGGCCATGTCAAGTTTGTCTCGCCGGTTTCCCATAAGCCAAGGCCGGAGAATTCGTCATACGATCGAACCCAGTCTTTTTTACGAATATGTTCCAAACACGAAACAGGCTGATTTGGCGCAGATCGATGCCGTCGATAATCTCGCAAAGAAGAACTTACTGACGTATTCCTTGAGCACAAGACTCAAAGATGAACGTTCTGGCGGGAAATCCACCACGTTATTGGATCTCTTTTTTGCCCAGAGTTATCATCTTGGATCGACCCCAGGGCAAGCGAATATCTTTTCAGATCTCTGGGGACGTGCTATCGTGGGCCTCCCAACGGACCAATTGCCGCCGTTTTTGAGTAACGCCTCAGTCTCATTCGATGCGTTTTTTGATCCGGGAGATGGTGAATTCAGTCAATTCAATACCGATATTGTCTTGCAGTCCAATCGTACAGCGTATATACAGGTTGGACATCGGCATACCCGTGCCGGGATCGTACCACGACGAGGAGACATCTGGAATCCTCTCTCCTTTAACGAAGTCTTGGCTCCCCAAACAGAAATTAACTTTCTGACATTGGGAGGGGCAGTCCGCACTCCATTTGGGTGGACCATCGGTTCAAAGGTGTATCATGATTTCGCCAAAGGGCAAACGCCGGAATGGGATGTGGTCGGGCTGTATCAAAACCCATGCCGGTGTTGGTCTTTAGGGTTGTATTACATCAGGTTGGGTGAAGGCGGTGGATTGCCGGAACGAAACCAGTTTAATTTTGTCGTGACCCTCCGTGGGATCGGTGCCACACAGGGTAATGGGACGGCTCTTCTCCAATCGATCTTGGGCCCATTACTTGAGAATGAGCCAGGAGTGCCCTGGTCCCCAAATTAAGGGACGAAAATACTGAAAGTGCCTTCGGCGTAACTAGGGGCAATTCATGTTGAATTTTGAAAAGCAAAAACGATGTGTGAAGGAGGCGGGAAACGGTTAATTAGACGATAAGGTATTTTGTGCTTGAGCAGTTCCGGTCAATCCAGGATAGTCCAATCCAATTGGGATTGCAGAGCAATGGCTACCCCACCACTCGAGCATATCATTTAAAAATGGATCGTCTGGGCCTGAGGCCATCAAGTGGCCATATAAATATCCTGTTTTGCTATCAAACAAAATAAACAGGGGCATTGAATTTTTTTCAGGATACATGACTCATAAACCTTACTGTCTTCTCGTGTGATGATTGACGTGAGATTTACTATTCAGTGGAAAAGTGCATCGCGTATCTTTTATTGTTCGGAAGTTTTGTCTAATACTTGAGAGTGTAATCGCCTGTATTGGAATGAAACATGGTCAACATTCGGTGAACGTGATGAATAGACACACGACATGCGTTCCCAATTTTGAAAAAAGGAGCGACTGATGGCGTCCAGGGAAGGAAGACAACCTGACATGACCCAATCATCGGCACATATTCTTATTGTGGAGGATGAAAGTGATGTGCGGGATGCGTTGCAAGCCCAGCTGTCCATAGAAGGCTATCAATGGTTACAGTCTCTCGATGATGGGAGCATTGCGTTTGTGGTGGTGGAGCCTGGGGTCGTCAAACCTGACTATCACGTAGAAATTCAAGACGATGCACTGCATGAAATTGAGTTTCAAGATGGAGATGATGTGGTGGTGTTATCCATTGTGACCATTCCCCCAGATCAACCAAACAAAGCCACGGCTAACCTACAGGGGCCTTTGATCATTAATGCCACGCGGAATCAAGGGAAACAAATCATTCTTAATGAATCGTACCCTATTCGATTTGCCTTGATTTCAGAGAATTCCAATGTGGAGCATGAGGTAGAACTAACGGTACAAACTGCGGTGAATACATAACTCGATGAGTCTCATACAGACCTTTATTTACAACTGATCTCGGTCTGCCAAGGAGGGCAGCATGCTTATATTAACTCGCAAGGAAGGCGAAGGAATCCGACTCGGTGAAAACATTCGAGTTGTACTCGTCCAGTTGAAAGGTAATCAGGTGAGACTTGGAATCGAATGCCCGAACAGCATGCGTGTGTTACGGGAAGAATTGTATCAAGCCGTTCGCCAAGAAAATCTCGCGGCCATGGCTGCTGATCCAGCGAATGTTCCAAGTTTGACCAAACATATCCTGCCAGAATCTTCTTCTGATACGTCGAATTCTTTTTAATCTTCCCCCATTGAAGTCCATCCCATCGAGAGCGGTGCTTGAGTCACAAGGGATGGACCTCTAGCCAGTTTTGCCCCATAAAAACTGCCTGCCGGTCGAATTTTCCTCCTTACGTGAATAAAGACCGATCATTCGCGCTTCACACAACTTTTAAAATATGACTATCAATGTTGGTGTTTTAATGTGGGGTAGTCTGACAATTGTGGGGAAGTCTGACACATCCCCAGTCAAAACCGACAAAAATCATCAATCTACCACTAATCTAATAATGGCATGAATATTGGAAGGAGTGACTAGGAAGGTCTATAGCCTCAGGAAGGAGTTTTTCTGTCATGGCCAAAAATTTATCGAGTCTCATCCAACGACATCTTCAGGGTAAGACCATTTTACTTACCGGGGGGACGGGATCCTTTGGGAAGCGATTGACGAAGATCTTGGTCGAGCATTTCTCATTTAAAGCCCTGAGAATATTCAGTCGTGACGAGTTGAAGCAGCACGATATGTCTCGCCAATTCACCGACGATCGAATTCGGTATTTAATTGGTGATGTGAGAGATGCCAATCGAGTTCAACGAGCGGTGCAGGGAGTTGATCTGATTATTCATGCCGCAGCCATGAAGCAAGTGCCAACCTGCGAGTATAACCCGTTTGAGGCCGTAAGGACCAACGTGGTGGGGGCTCAAAATCTTATTGATGCATCCATTGATCAACAGGTCGCACAAATTATGGCACTGAGTACAGATAAGGCGGTGAATCCAATTAATCTGTATGGCGCCACGAAGCTCTGTGCCGAACGGATTTTTGTTCAAGGGAATAGTTATGTGGGCTCGGGGCCGACACGGATGAGCTGTGTGCGTTATGGGAACGTGTTGGGGAGCCGAGGCAGTGTGGTGCCGCTCTTCGAGACTCAACGACACCAAGGCGAGGTGACGGTGACGGATAAGCGCATGACCCGGTTTTGGCTCACCTTGGATCAAGCGGCCTGGTTTGTGTTGCGGTGCCTTACCTTGACGCGAGGGGGAGAAATTTTTGTGCCAAAGATTCCCAGCATTGGGATCTTGGATATTGTCAAGGCCATGGCGCCTGAATGTGCAATCAAATATATCGGCCTTCGTCCTGGGGAAAAGCTCCACGAAGTGCTCCTCACTGAAGATGAGAGTCGACATGCGATGGAGTATGACGATCTCTTTACGGTGCTTCCTGAATACCAGTCTTGGAAGGGGCGAGCCCGCGAGGGGGCTGCGGGAAAACGCCGACCTCTTCCCGAGGGCTTTCGATATAGCAGTGAGAATAACCCTCATTGGTTGTCTGTTCCTGAACTGAAAAACCTTTTAGTGCAAAATGGATTTAGTGCTGGAACTCTAGAGCCCCAAAAGTCTCGCGGGCTTGTGGTGCTGTCTAAAGTCTGAGGCCAATGATTCCTTACGGACGACATAGTATTGATGACGATGATATTGCCGCAGTGGTCGATGTCCTGCATTCCGATTGGTTAACCACGGGAACCAAAATCCTCGAATTTGAGCAGGCCATGGCTCGAATGGTTCATGCCCAAGATGCCGTGGCGGTGTCCAATGGCACCGCCGCGCTGCATTGCGCCATGCATGCCATTGGATTGCAAGCAGGCGATGAAGTCATTCTCCCGCCGCTCACGTTCGTGGCCACGGCCAATGCGGTCGTGATGTGCGGAGGCGTGCCGGTGTTTGCGGATGTCGATCCCCAAACCCTGTTACTCGATCCCCATGACGTTGAGGAGAAAGTGACCTCTCGAACCAAGGCCATCCTCGCCGTGGATTATGCCGGACAACCATGCGACTACGATGCGCTTCGTGGCATTGCCGATGCTTTTGGGCTCGTTCTTATTGCTGATGCCTGCCATGCCTTAGGAGCTTCGCTTCGTGGTCGACCAGTGGGTTCGTTGGCCGACCTCACCATCTTGAGTTTTCATCCAGTGAAGGCCCTCACCACGGGGGAAGGTGGAATGGTGGTCACCATGCAGGCCGAGTATGCGAAACGGATGCGAATGTTTCGCAATCATGGCATTACCACGGATCACCAACAGCGATTGGCGAAGCAAACGTGGGAATACCAAATGACCGATTTGGGCATGAATTATCGGTTGACGGATTTTCAATGCGCGTTGGGGCTGAGCCAGTTACGGAAACTTCCTGGATGGATTACGCGTCGGCAGGCCATTGCTTCACGATATGATCAGGCGTGGAACACGATTCCCGGGATTCACCCAGTTCCGGTGGGTTCTGGTGTGTCTCATGCCTATCACTTGTACGTGATTCGTGTTGATCAAGAAAAGCTTGGTGTGGACCGCGCCACCTTGTTCTCATTGTTGCGAGAACAAGGGGTCGGTGTGCAGGTGCATTACATTCCCGTACACCTGCAACCGTTTTATCGAGAGCAATTTGGCACGGAACCAGGACTCTGCCCCCATGCGGAGGCTGCTTACGAAGACATTCTGTCTTTGCCCATCTACCCAGCGCTGAAGAATGAAGAAGTGGACGAAGTGATTGCTACGCTCAAAGATGTTGCTGCCAGTCATGATTTGATCTCGACGGCGGTGTCATGAGAACCAAAATGAATCAGTTTTACCAAAACCAGAGGTGCCATGGCCGTTCGATTCGTTGCAGAAGTCTCCAGTAATCATCACCAAGATTTGGATCGGTGCTTTGCGTTTATCGACCGAAGTGCAGCAATCGGGTGTGCTGCGGTAAAATTTCAATTGTTTAAGATTCGTGAGCTCTTTGCCCCTGCCGCGTTGGAACAGAATGAGGCGTTGTTACGTCGAGAACAATGGGAGCTGCCGGTATCCTTTTTACCTCACCTGGCGGCACGTTGTCAGCAACAAGGCATTCAATTTTCCTGCACGCCCTTTTACTTAAAGGCCGTTCAAGAGCTTGAACCCTATGTCGATTTTTACAAAGTAGCTTCCTACGAATTGTTGTGGGATGACTTGTTAATCTCTTGCGCACGAACTCAAAAACCTGTGGTGCTCTCCACGGGAATGGCGACCCTGGAAGAGGTGACTCATGCCGCAAGAATCGTGCGAGATACCGGATGCCAAGATCTGACCGTATTACACTGTGTCTCTGGATATCCTGCGGCCCCGAGTGAGTGCAACCTTTCAAGTCTTGAAACCCTTCGCGAAGGTTGCCGATGTGCCGTTGGATGGTCAGACCACACCGTGAATCCAGCTGTGGTACTTCGAGCTGTCCATCGATGGGGGGCGTCAATGGTGGAATTTCATCTGGATTTAGATCAACAGGGTGAAGAATATCAAGCCGGGCATTGTTGGCTCCCAGAAGAAATTGCTCCCGTGATTGTTCCGGTCCCTGAAGAGTCTCGCACCATCTCTGTTGAGGTCGTCGGTGATCAAAATGAGGTGGATGCTTCTCGTTTGATTCGCAGTCAATTAGCGATGATCATGCAAACCTGGTTGCTTCAATGGTGGTTCCCTCCTGTGGCAGAATCAATTCCTACGTCCGGGTATCTTCCTGGCAACCGCCGCCGAGGGGTCGCGTTGGTCTCAGGGAGGGGAGGGACGGTCTCTCATACCCAAATTGTTCAAGTAGATAACGAGGAAAAATTTTCCCAAAGTGTGCATCATGTATTGCAGAAATTGCCGGGAGAATGCTTCCAATATTGTGAGTCTCCCGCTTCAAAGAAGGTTCCCCCAGGACCATTTACGCTGCGAGTCCAGTTCGAATTAGTGAAGGATATACGGCACGTTGGTCTCGGTCGGTCCAAGTAGGTTTGTCGGGTACATTCACTTAAATCTCTGGCATGAGACTTGCCATTAAATAGCTAGCATTAATTTTTTATATGACCGTCCAAATTTAGTCATTATTTTAAAAAAGAAGGTATCAAATGAAAGTTGGGTTCTCCGCCCTGACTCAGTCGAGCTATCACGTGATTCCACATATTCAAAAACAATTAATGGTAGGGATTCGGGAGGCAGGTGGAGCATCCGTCATCTGTCGGAAAGTCATGGATACCAGGGGACTAGATTTTTTCGTGCTCCTCAACTCTCTTTCTCTTCCTATCCAAAAAGAAATTTTTGACAATGTGCCGCAATATTGGACGTATTTACTTGATTCGCCAGTTCACCATGCTGGTTGGATTTGGCTAGGGCCCTTAGCTGTGAATTATGCGGTCGTAGATCCCGCCCATCTCAAAGTGCTTTCTCTCTTAAATCGAAACGGGACCTTTTTCCCTCATGGGGGTGATATCCACAGGTTCCGGCCTTGGAGGGAGCGAGACATTGATGTCCTATTAACAGGGACGGCCCCAAATCTGAATCAGGCCTGGCAGTTGCTTGAAGATCTTCCGCTGGAGCAACAAGATTTTACGAGAGATTTCATTCAGGAAGCCTTAGGACTCCCACAGCAAGATTTGTTGCAACTGTTTCTTTCGGCGTTACGCCAATCTGGGAATAATATGTCGGTGTCGGATTCTATGTCTGTATTGACGGTGGCTGACCGAGTTATTCGGGGGACCCATCGCATGGATTTGGTGAGTGCTTTTTCTGAATTTTCCATGGTCGTCGCTGGGGAGGGTTGGGGGGAGATAGCCATGAGTCCGAATCATCGTTGGATTGGAGAGATTCCCTACAGCAAGGTGTCCTCGTTAATGAGTCGAGCCAAGATTGTCCTTTGCCCTTCATGTGGGTTTACCCAGGGAGCTCATGATCGGATCCTCACCGCCATGGGGAGTGGTGCGGTGCCCTTGACCATGCCCACGCCCTATTTGTCTAAACATTTTCAGCATGGTACTCACCTTGCGTATTTTTCTTCCGTTCCTGAGGCCGTGGATTTGGCTCGTTTAATTCTCAATGGCTCACACTGGGGCGTTGTGGGAGAGGCTGGTCATAATATTGTGAGTGAGAGCCATTCGTGGCGCAAACGTGGGCAAGAACTGTTTGCCTTATTACAAGGGGCCGGTGTCAACGATAAAAAAGAAGAGGTCATGACCACGGCTGCCTCTGGATTGGCGACTCCATCCTTATGAGTATGGACAAGGAGGATGGCACTCCTCAGATGACATGTTCAATTGTGGTTCCGACGATTCGGGAACACTCGATTCGTGAATTTTTGGCCTCCTGGGCTAAGACCTTTTCGTCGGCCCATGTGATTATTGTCGAAGATAATCCGACTCGAACGTTTGACCTTGCCGCCTATCCTCATGTCACTCATTTTTCCTGGGAAGATATTGATCGTGATTTTGGTTCAGACAGCTGGATCATTCCTCGTCGAACCGATTGCATTCGGTCCTATGGATTTTTGAAAGCCTATCAAGACCATCCAGATATGGTCATCACCCTGGATGATGATTGTTATCCCAGTGGCGATGGCGCGCAATTTATTCACAGGCATTGGCAGGCCCTCACTCAGCCAGCTTTAAGTAACGCGTGGCAAGAGACGGGTGAAGGTGTTCCCACTCGAGGGATTCCCTATTTCCAGCGGCATCGAGAATGGACGTGTCTGCTGAATCATGGGCTCTGGGATCATGTGCCTGACTTTGATGCGCCGACCCAATTAGTCCAAGCTCGATTCCCTCGCCAATTTACCGCGGTGAATCAAACGATTCCTGTGGGCCAATATTTTCCTATGTGTGGAATGAATATCGCGTTTCGACCAGAACTCATTCCGGCGCTGTACTTTTTGCTTATGGGGCAGGGCTATCAGTACGATCGCTTCGGTGATATTTGGAGTGGGATTATCGTGAAGAAAATATGCGATCATCTTGGTTATGCGATCAAAAGTGGTGACCCGATTGTCACGCATAAGCGAGCATCAAACGTGTGGGCGAATCTTCGGAAAGAAGCTCCTGGCCTAGAAGTGAATGAAGAGTTTTGGCAGGTGATTGATCAGGTACGTCTCGAAGGCACAACCATTCTTGAGTGTTACCGAGAGATTGCCAAATCCTTAACTTTGGAAGGCCAGTATTGGCCTGCGTTGCGAGAGGCTATGCTTCTTTGGACAACCCTTTTTGATCGGGATGTTGTTCCCTCCGAGTTGCCATCGCACGTTGGCATCGATGCCTGTCTATCCCCTGCTCCGAAGTCAGCGCTCATCACCTAGCCGACTCCTTAGATTATTTTGGACTTAGCCTTTGAGGGCCATTTCCGTGGCATGGGCTAAGACCTCATCGGCCTGATGATCTTCTGCAAAAATCCTCAGCTGGACAATTCGTGATGGAAGAAATTCAAATAATTCTTTGAGTCGTTCTTTTTCCACGGATTGGGTGGCAGGGTCATAGATGTAAAATTGAAATTGTCCCATATTGAGGACGTTGAAGGGCCGAGTATCCTTGCTGGCAATATCGACCCGAAAGATGAGGTGTTTGAATTCTCGCGGCAATTGGCGGCGAATGCGGGCCTCAAGTTTTGCTGGTGTTTCTGCAGGCCCTTGGCGTTGGTAATCTGTGGTGGTGAGTAACTGGCTGTACGCAGTTTTCCATTTTACCTGGCGTCCTAAAATCTGCTTCCATTCTCCTGCCAGCCGGCGTTGTTTCCGATTCGTTGATTGAGCCCAGGTTCGCACGGTTTCCAGTAATGACCAATCCGTCAGTCCCAGATAGTCCTGCAGGTGATCAAGAGGATTATGTGGAAAAATGCATTCCATGGTTTCGCGAAAAATTTCCAAGAGGTGAAGGTCAATGGCCCGTGTTGTTCGATGGAAATAGACATTGGAGTACAGGTAGAACCGAGCATTGAGAAACATTTGAAGAGCCGAGAGCCCGTTTTTGTGGAGTGTTAATCCTTTTGGTGTGATGAAGGTGTAGTGAATCAATCGCGTAATGTCCACAGGCCCGACGGCAATCCCACACATATAGGAGTCCCGCAACACATAATCAAAATTGTCCGCGGTGAAGAGTCCCCCAATTAGTGGTTGCAGGAGTTGAAGCCATCGAGGATAGCGCTGACTTTTTTTGTGAGGATCTTTCAAAATGAGAAACGCGATGTGCGTAGGGTCCAGCACCTCATGTGGGCCAAAGGCCCCTGTGGGACTGCGTTTCAATTTCTGAATAATCGTGCCAAGTTCATCACGAATGATCGATTGTCCCACCTGTTCATGAGTTAAGTTGAAGTGTTTGAGAAAATGGTGATCAAAAAAATGGCAAAAGGGTCCATGTCCGATATCGTGCAAGAGTGCCGTGACTCTCAGGAGTTCTTCGATGTAAGGAAGTGAGGGAACGTCCCGAACGGTCTGAGCCAATGAGGGATAAATATGCTTGGCATAGCGTCCAGCCAAATGCATTGCCCCCAGTGAATGTTGAAAGCGACTATGTTCAGCCGAGGGATAGACCCATCGAGCACTTTGCAATTGATAGATATAACGAAGGCGCTGAAGCCATGGGGAATCAATGAGATCTTTTTCCGTGGTTTCGTGAGACGGTGTGCTCTCACCTGGCACGGTAAACTGAATGTATTGATGAATCGGATCGGCAATCAGGGAAATGTGTTGAGTCTGCGGTGGCAGCATAACAGGGAGAACCGTTGAGGTCGGTGAAAAATATTAACGAAATGGATTGTAACTTAGGCTGGCTTTTCTGAACAACTTGGCGGATTCCCTGAAAGGGCTTGACGTTTTCGGTAGCGGGAAATAAGGGCAAGGCCAATGGGGTAGGCAATGACTGAACCTAGAAGACTGAGCGTGCAGGCACCAAGAGTAAAAGGTAGGAGGTATGGCATGGCGACTTCAAAAATGGCTCTCGCGGAAAGATTGTCCCAAGAAAACGGTGGAGCCTCAGGCATGCCGAGAATAAAAAACCCGGTCCACATGGTGGCTCCAAGAATGGGGATGGTAGTCCAAGGATTATTGACAAAATTTCCCAGAAGAATCGCCGCATAATTCAAGCGAAACGCCCAAGCCAAAAATATGGCTAAAATAGTATGAAGTCCATACGCTGGGCTAAATGCGATACATACTCCAACCGCAAATGCGAGGGCTGTCCGATGAGGAGGCTCCTCTAAGTGTAAGACTTGCGTCAGTTGAGTGCGAATGGATTTAAGTGAAATCACGATGTGTGAAGGTTTAGGATTGAATGCCTGTGACTGAAAAGTGATCGTAACTCTGTCTTGTCATATTTCGGCTCGTTCCACCCTCCAACTTGAGCCTGAGTCCATGGGATTTTGGTTTAATTTCCCCGATACAGGTCATTTGAGTTCTCAAGGATTTAGAGAGATCGAAAACTTTACTTTGATGGCGAGGGGCGATCGTAAACAGTAACTCGTAATCCTCGCCCCCTGCCAGCGCAAAGTCAATGGGGTTGTGACGGAGAGATGCCGTATAGGCTTGACATTGGGAGGAAAGGGGAATGTGAGACGCCCACAATTCAACACCTACCTGACTGGCTTCACAGAGGTGGTGGATATCACCGGACAGTCCATCAGAAACATCAATAGCGGAATGGGCGAGATGGTGGCTTGCCAGATGTTGTCCAATAGCCACCCGTGGGGTGGGTCTGAGATGTCTTTTTTTGAGAAACATTTCATATGGCTGAGGTGCTTTGGGAGTTTTGTGTTTCGCCTGGCGTTGCAAAATTTGAAGTCCCGCTTTGGAGTCGCCCAGGGTGCCAGTGACATAGACCTTGTCTCCAACTTTGGCGCCTTGCCGAGTCAAGACCTGTTTCGGTGGAACTTCGCCGAGAATCGTCAGGGAAAGAAAGAGTCCAGCTTTTGAGGCAGACGTGTCTCCACCCACCAGAGATATCCCGTGGGCCTGGCAAGGTTTTTTGAATCCTTGATATAACGCTCGCAGATCCTTCACGGCATACGATGGCGGAACCGCCATTGCGACTAATAAAAATTTTGGTGTGCCTCCCATGGCGGCGATATCACTGATATTGGCCACGGCGATGCGATGGCCGACGTCTTTGAAGGATTCAAAGGCGAAGTCAAAGTGGACGCCCTCGATGGCAAGATCCGTACTGGCGATCAGTGCCTGTGTGTTCGAGGTCCGAAGAATGGCTGCATCATCGCCAATGCCTTGGATGACATCGGCGTGAAGGGTCTGACAATATTTTTGGAGTTCACGGATGAGGCCAAATTCTCCGATCGTCTGAAGCGTGGCTGGCCGTGATGCAGGTGTCATCGCCTGGATTTAGTTGGGGCTGAAGCCTTGTTGGGTTTTTTCCCGCGCGTGGGAGTGGATGATACGCGTTTCTTTTGACTGCCCTGTGCTGCTTTGGGCTTTTTTGCTTGAGCCGATGTTGATTTGGCTGGCTTCGCGGCGAGGCGTTTTGGTGTGACAGGTTTAAGTTTTGCCAACAAGTGACGCGGCATATGCAATGCCGCTCGAAATACATCATCCATCGTTTCGGCAAAGGTAAAGTGAACTCCCTCCAATAGGTGTTTGGGGAGTTCCTCCAAATCCTTTTCATTGCGTTTGGGAATAATCAGGTTCATGAGGCTGGCGCGTTTGGCGGCGAGAATTTTTTCTTTAAGTCCGCCAATGGGGAGCACGCGTCCTCTCAACGTGACTTCACCAGTCATCGCCACCTCGTGGCGGGCTTTGATCCCGGTCAAACTCGAAGTGATCGCCGTGGCCATGGTCACTCCGGCTGAAGGACCATCTTTGGGAATCGCTCCAGCAGGCACATGGATGTGAATGTCCAAATTCGCAAAGGCATCCGCCTTAATCCCGAGTGACTTGGCTTGGGATCGAACGTAGCTGAGGGCCGCCTGGGCCGACTCTTTCATGACATCACCTAAATGCCCTGTGAGCGTAAGGCTCCCTTTGCCCTTCATGGCCGTGGCTTCGATATGTAAAATCTCACCACCGGCTTCCGTCCATGCCAGACCGGTGGTCACGCCAACCTGGTCTTTTTCCTGTTCGGTTTCTGGAAGGTATTTGGGAACGCCTAAATAGGTTTGAAGTGAATCCGGGGTGATTGAATGTGCCTTCATCTTGCCTTCGGCCACCTGTTTTGCCACTTTGCGCATGGCCTTGGCAATTTCGCGCTCAAGATTTCTGACTCCAGCTTCTCGTGTGTAGTGGCTGATCATCTTTCCAAGAGCTGGGTCCTGAATACGAAAATGCTTGTCGGTAATCCCGTGTTCTTCAAGTTGGCGAGGGATAAGAAACCGTTTGGCAATGCCTGATTTTTCTTCTTCGGTGTATCCGGGAATTTCGATGATTTCCATACGATCGCGAAGGGCTGAAAGTATGGGATCTACAAGGTTGGCGGTGGTAATGAACATGACGTTACTGATATCAATGGGCACGCCCATATAATGGTCGGTGAACGCATGGTTTTGTTCGGGATCCAACACTTCTAAGAGTGCGGCAGAGGGATCTCCGCGAAAGTCCATTCCGACCTTATCGACTTCATCGAGCATGAAGACTGGGTTGTTTGTGCCGGCTTGCTTGAGGCCCTGAATAATGCGTCCAGGTAATGCGCCGACATAGGTGCGTCGGTGACCGCGAATTTCTGCTTCATCCCGGACCCCTCCGAGACTAATTCTGACAAATTCTCGGCCCAAGGCCCGAGCAATGGATTTTCCCAACGATGTTTTGCCGACACCTGGGGGGCCAGCAAAACACAAGATAGGGCCTTTGAGTTTTTTCTTTAACTTTCGAACCGCAAGGTATTCGAGAATTCGCTCTTTGACCTTCTCCAGGTCGTAGTGGTCTTCGTTGAGGACTTTGTGTGCAAGAGGAATATCAAGGTTATCTTCAGAGGTTTTGCTCCAGGGAATTTCAACCATCCATTCCAAATAGGTGCGAACCGTGGCGGCTTCTGCCGTATCTGGGTGCATTTTTTCTAAACGTTTGAGTTGCTTTTCCGCTTCTTTCAGCACCTTCTCAGGCATCGCGGCTTCTTGAATGCGAGTTCGAAATTCTGCAGCCTCTTCTGCTCGTTCATCGAGTTCGCCGAGTTCTTTTTGAATGGCTTTGAGTTGTTCACGAAGGAAATATTCTCGCTGTGTTTTATCGATTTCCCCTTTGGCTTCGGCTTGGATTTTATGTTGCATCGACAGGACTTCAATTTCTTTTCCAAGAATTTCCGTGACTTGTTTCAATCGTGTGGTTGGGTCTTCAGTTTCCAAAATTTCTTGGGTGGCTTCTACCTTGAGCCCGAGATTGGAAATGATGATATCCGCCAGCCTTCCTGGTTCTTCAAGGTTTTCAATGACGACCATGATGTCTGGCATGAATATCTTGCCGAGGCTCGTTAACCGTTCCAATGTTTCTTTCGCCGTGCGAATCACGGCCTCCGTTTCGAGCGACGGTGTGTCAGTGGTAATGGCGGGAAGTTGATCAATGTGCACGGAGTAGTAGGGTTTGGTTTGCACGTATTCAGCGATGCGGCCTTTGGAGATTCCCTGCACAAGAATTTTGATTCGTTCATCAGGGAGTTTCAGCATGCGCATGATCATCCCGACCGTGCCTACGGAGAATATTTCTTCGGGTTCGGGGGTTTCAGTATCGTGCGATTTTTGTGTCGCCAGAAATACCATTCGATCCCCAGCAAGAGCGGCTTCGATCGCTTTAATCGACATCTCGCGTCCAACAAATAAGGGAAGGACCATGTAGGGAAACACGACGATATCCCTGACCGGGATGAGCGGTAGGGTATCGGGGATCGTGGCATTTTGAGGATCTGGGAGTATTTCTTCAGACATAAATGTATTAACCTTCTGATTCGAATAACCTTGTGAGTATGTAATGTTGGTGTGTCATGTCGTCAGCTCACATCCAGATCCTTCGAGAGATTTTTGGGGAAGGCGATCAAGTTGGTTGTGGTGATTGATACCGATTGACGATATTCCATCCAATCATCGATGATGACCAATTCTTGGTGTCATGGATGAATCTGTTGATTGTTCCAACATCAGGGTGAATTGGGAGGTGACCATGCGGAAGTTCGATACTAGGTGAAGGAAAAAATGAATGTCAAGGATGGAAAAACATTGAAATGACAATGCTTTACAACTCCAGGGGGGCACTTTATAATGCCTTGGCCTACCAGGGTCTTCGGTTTGGTCTGGGGATTTCCACGGCCAATTCGGGCACTCTGCTCAACATGGAAAAGACGTTCTGATCTTCGATTTTCAAAACTTCATGGGTTTGGTCATTTGGCTCCTTCCTTTTTTAGTTGCCTCCCAAGCCGTTCATAGACAGGCTGTACAATGAATTTTGAACATAAAAGGCCTTTAGGTAGGCCTTCTTTTATACGATGCGCTGTGCCTCTCTGTGCCGTCGGCTTTCTGTGCCTGGTGGGGTTTCTGCTCGGCTCAACCCTAGGGCAGGCACTTGGACAAACAACCAGATTTACGGTGCACTCCATAGGAGTACAAGGGAATCAACGGATTGATGAATCAGCGATTCTTGGGCGACTCACCTTAAAGCCTGGCGATCAAATTTCCACGGTGATTGCCCGTGAACAAATTCAGCGTATTTATGACATGGGGTTTTTCGATGATGTGGAGGTGCAGACAGAGTCTGTCGCCAATGGGGTGAGAGTGAAATTTCTCGTCAAAGAAAAACCCTTTACGGTGGAGATTGTGTTTGATGGAAATGAAGAACTTTCTGAGGACAAACTGAAGGAAATCGTGACACTCCAAAGCCAGGTATTTTTGGATAGGAAAGAAGTCAAAGCCAGTGCTGAAAAGATTCGAGATGAATATCAAAAAGAAGGCTATCATCATGCGAAAGTGATTCCGATTGTGCAAGCGTTGGATGATACTCGAAATCGGATCACGTTTTTTATTCAGGAGGGCACTCGTGCGAGGATTCGGTCGATTAATTTTGAAGGCATGACGGTCGTTGGCAAAGGGGATTTACTGGGCGTGACGGCTAATCGTGAATGGGTGCCGTTGGTATCCCTGGTTACGGATGCTGGTATTCTTAAACGAGAAGAATTGTCCAACGATGTCGAGCGTATTAAAGAATTTTATGCGAATAGAGGGTACCTAGATGTCCAAGTAGGGATGCCCAGTATTGAGTTGAGCGAAGATAAAGAATCATTTGTTCTGACTTTTCGCATTATTGAAGGCCAGCCCTATACGATAGGAACTGTGGCGTTTACAGGAAATACTATCTTTGAGACTGAAGAGCTAGAGATGGGATCTTTTCTTCGTTCCGAAGATGTGTTTCAACGATCATCAGTTCGCAAAGAAGTGACACGGGTGACAGATAAATACGGGGAAAAAGGCTATTCTTTTGCCGAGGTGACCCCATCGTTGGTTCCTAATCCTCAAACCTTAACGACGGAGATCACCTTCAATATTAAGGAAGGTTCGCTGATCCGTGTTCGCGAAATTCACATTTCAGGAAATGATAAAACCCGGGATAATGTCATTCGCCGTGAAATCCGCGTCGATGAGCAGGAAGCCATTAACTCGGTGGCGATCAAACGGAGTTTTCAACGACTCAATAATTTGAACTTCTTTGAAACAGTTGAAATTCTTCCCAACCAGGTTGAAGAGGATAAAGTCGATCTCGAAGTTAAAATCAAGGAAAAACCAACAGGATCGTTTAGCATCGGTGGTGGTTTTAGCACTCTGGATCAATTTACCGCGATTGCGAATATCTCGGAAGGCAATCTGTTCGGAATGGGATATTTAGCACAAATTCGAGGGCAGCTCGGCATTCGGAGGACATTAGGGGTTATCACCTTTCGAAATCCCCACTTATTCGACGGTCCCACCTCATTTCAGGTTGACGGATTCAGTACCCAGACCAATTTTCTCACCTACGAGGAAAAGCGGACCGGTGGAACTCTTCAATTTGGTCGAGCCTTTTCGGAATTTATTGTGGGGAGCATTACCCTTGTTGCAGAAGCCATTAAAATCAGCAATCCGGCATTCAATGCTCCGACCTTTATTCTGCGTCAGGTCGGCGACCAATCCACCACTGGGTTTCGCACCAGCCTCTTTCGGGATACACGGGATAATTTCCAAGACCCGAGGAGTGGTTCGCGTGCAGGGATTCAATTTGGATTTGGGACCGAGGCTTTGGGGGGAACGAATAATTTTTATAGGGTGAGCCTTGATGGGCTGAAGTATGTACCCCTTCCCATCTGGGATCTTCGGATGGCCTTTCGTGGTCGATTTGGGCTGGCGGAAGGCTATGGAGGGGATTCGACTCCGCTGACAGAACTCTTTTTTGTCGGTGGCATTAACTCCGTCCGTGGATTTAAATTCGGTCGTGCAGGTCCCGTCACATCTAGTGGGACATTAGAGGGCGGAAACAAACAGATCATTCTGAATGCAGAATTGATTTTTCCTGTGCTACCCGATGCAAAACTCAATGGCGTGATCTTTTTTGATTATGGGAAAGGATTTGCGGAATCCACGGATCTTTCGTTTGATCTTCGTCCGGCTACAGGCCTTGAGGTTCGTTGGATTTCTCCATTTGGTCCATTGCGAGCCGCATGGGGGCTTAATTTAGATGCCAAGGCACAGGAGAATGCCACAGTCTTTGAATTTTCAGTCGGTAATGTTTTCTAAAGGATATGATTATGTGGGGTGTTTATTTGGTTGCGCAGAGTCTCAAAAAAATCGTTCGATACGGTGTGGGATTGTCAATGGTCTGGATTTTTTTTGTAGGAAGTGGATGTATGTCTTCTTCTCCCGCCACACCTCAAAAAACTACTCCATCCATCTCGATTGGTGTTGTGGATACCCAGTGGTTGCTGAAGGAGTCAAAATTAGGAAAACAGGTCACTGACACGCTTAATGTGTTTATGAAAGATCGGCAAACTTTGATTGAGTTGGAGCAGAAGGAGCTCCGTGACCTTCAAAGTCAGCTCCTGCGACAAGGCAGTGTGTTGAGCCCAACAGCTCGTCAACAGCGTGAAGATCAATTTCGGCAGCGGATGGGTGAGTACCAGCAAAAAGAGGCGAATATGAACCAAGAGGTTCAGGGAAAGCAGGGGCAATTATTTTCCGAATTTCGGGAGAATGTTGATGAAGTCGTTGAAGCCCTTGCTAAACAACACGGCCTACTTCTTGTTGTGGAGAAAGGAACCAATACGACCACTCGGTATTTTGAGGCGAGTTTGGATATTTCTCCGGAAGTGTTAACGGAATTGAATCAGCGTAATCCCTAGGAATAGTGACATCAAAAGGAAGATGCCTTATAATTTTACTATGGAATTTCCTACGATATTTTATAAAGCTCTCAGGGAGAGATCGGGTGATGAGGAATTGGAATCATCGTGTGAGGAGTACCATAATTGTACCCCATAATCTTCCCATCGTACGCCATTTGTATTGTGAAAATCTCTACTTCCCCTTGCCTGTCGCAAGAGTGGAATTCACTGGCGGAGGAACCTAATGAGTGAGACCGGACCAGTTATTGATAACATTGACATTCAAGCCATTTTACCCCACCGATATCCCTTTCTGTTGGTAGATCGGGTGACGGAGTTGATAATTGATCAGAAGGCGGTGGGAATCAAGAATGTCACGATCAATGAGCCATTTTTTCAGGGACACTTTCCTGGCCGTCCGATATTTCCTGGGGTACTTATTCTCGAAGCCCTGGCGCAGCTTGGCGGAATTCTTGCGATTCGTTCCGCACTAGGGGATGCTCCGCCAGTGGTCTATTTAACGGGCATTGATAAAGCCAAGTTCCGAAGGCCCGTTGTTCCGGGAGATCAGCTTCGTCTCGAAGTAACGGTAAAAAAGAAACGTCCGCCTTTTTGGAAAATGGAAGGGAAGGCATTTGTCGGCGATGAATTGGTCTGCGAAGGCGAGTCTACTGCGATGGTCACCACGAAAACTGAACTTGGTTCCTAAGCATTGCCCAATGTCAGGAAAAGAATAACCCCTTAAGTGATACCAATTTTTTTTGGTATAAGGATCTGAAGTATGTCAATTCACCCCACAGCCATTGTGCATCCCAAAGCAGAACTTGATAAAGATGTGAGTATTGGACCGTATTGTGTCGTCGGTGAGCATGTGCAGATTGGTCGTGGGACCGAATTGCATTCTCATGTCTGTGTGGAGGGGTGGACCGAAATTGGTCAACGATGCAAATTTTTCCCTTATGTGTCCATTGGCTCTCCCCCTCAGCATCTTCAGTATCATGACGAACCCACGAAGGTCATTATTGGCGATGAAAATATCTTACGAGAATATGTCACGGTGAATCGAGGGACGGCGTTTGGTGGTGGCGTCACGACCTTAGGAAAGCATAATTTTCTCATGGCGTATGTGCATATTGCACATGACTGTCATGTTGGCGATTCGGTTGTGATGGCCAATGCCGCGACGTTGGCCGGACATATCAGTATTGGCAGTTATGCAGTCATCGGAGGATTGGTTGGAGTCCATCAATACGTTCGTATTGGGGAGTATGCCATGATTGGTGGATGTTCAGCCGTGGCTCGGGATGTTCCGCCCTATATGCGAGCCGCAGGGAATCGCGCGAAATTATACGGACTCAATTCGATTGGCCTCCGCCGTGGCGGATTTTCCACTACACGTATCCGCATTCTCAAACAGGCCTATCAGTTGTTATTTAGAAAAGGCCAGCGGTTGGCCGAAGCCACAAAACTTGCCAGGCATCAATTTCAAGATAGCCAAGATGTGTTGATGATGTTGACCTTCTTGGAGGCCTCAACTCGAGGAGCCTGTCGCCCTGCGCGAAAAGGTCAAGATGATCAAGAGGAATTTTAATTGTCCTCAGATTCCCATTCTTCGAATGGACCTTCCTTCTCTGTGAAACTGGCCTCACCCGGCGAGTCGATTGGGTTGATTGCGGGGAATGGTCGCTTCCCCATTATCTTTGCGGAAAATGCCAAAAAACTTGGATATACGGTGTCGGCTGTGGCGCATATCGGGGAGACGGCTCCCGAGCTTGAACAAGCAGTGGATCGTATTCATTGGATTCGAATCGGGCAATTTAATAAATTAATCAAAGCCCTCAAGGATGATGGTATTCGTCAAGCCGTCATGCTGGGAGGGATCAAAAAAACACACCTGTTTTCAGATGTTCGTCCTGACCTCCGTGCCATCGCCTTGTTTTCCCGTCTTAAGTTGTGGAAGGACGATGGGATCTTGCGAGCCATTGCCAACGAAATTGAAAGCGAAGGCATTCAAATTTGTGAATCAACCTTTGGATTACACAATATCCTCGTCCCAGAAGGACCCTTGTCGAAGCGTCGACCCACCGGGAAGGAGCAAGAAGATATCGAGTTCGGCTGGATCATGGCAAAGGAAATTGGTCAGCTGGATATTGGGCAATGTGTGGTCGTGAAGGATCGGGTGGTGGTGGCGGTAGAGGCTGTCGAAGGAACGGATGAGGCGATTCGTCGAGGTGGAGCTCTGGCACGAAAAGGTGCGGTCGTCGTGAAACGATCGAAACCCCAGCAGGATCTTCGGTTTGACTTGCCTGCGGTTGGCCCTAAGACTATCGAGGTTATGCAGGAAGTGAAGGCCATGGTCCTTGCCGTCGAGGCAGAGCGAACGATTTTTCTTGACCGAGAAGAAATGATGGAACTTGCCAATCGTGCAGGAATCGCCATCGTGGGGATAGCAAGAGTGTGAGCTGCAAAGAAATTTTTTCCGCTTCACGCTTCACGCTTCACGCTTCACGAACCCCAAGGCTTTAAACTATGGATCAACTCAACGTCGGCGTCATCGGAGTGGGGCACTTAGGGCAACACCATGCCCGACTCTATGGTCAATTGCCGGACACGAAGCTCGTGGGCATTGCGGACCTTGATCGTGATCGTGCCGAAGCCATTGGTCAACAGCATGATGCCCCAGTGTTTTCCAATATTCATGAGTTGCTCGGTGCGGTGGATGCGGTGAGCGTGGCTGTGCCGACGACTCATCATCGAGACGTCGTTCTTTCCTGTTTGAACGCTGGCGTGCATGTTCTCGTGGAAAAGCCTCTCGCTTCAACTCTTGATGACGCCCGCGACATGGTGGCATGCGCCAAACAACATGGCCTCATATTGCAGGTCGGGCATGTTGAGCGCTTCAATCCAGTCATGGATGTGGTCCGAGGTATTGTGCATACCCCGGGATTTATTGAATGCCATCGTCTGGCTTCTTATCAACCGCGTGGGACAGATGTTGATGTGGTCTTGGATCTGATGATTCATGATTTGGATCTTATTTTATCCCTCAATCTCGGTGACATCACACAAGTCGAAGCCGTGGGAGTTGCGGTGCTGTCCTCTCAGGTTGACTTTGCCAATGCCCGAGTTGAGTTTTCTGGCGGTAGCATTGTCAACTTTACCGCGAGTCGAATGTCGACCGGTCGTCTTCGGAAAATGCGATTATTTCAATCGGACTTGTACCTGTCTGTGGACTTTCAGACACGACAAGGAATCGTGTACCGCCGCGCTGATCATGTCAATGATATGTCCTCTGTGGTGGAGGAATCCATTCAGGGAACTGATGAAGAGCCACTGAAGCGTGAGTTGCAAGCCTTCGTGCGGTCGGTTCAATCAGGAATGTCTCATGGAGTTTCCGGGGAAGAAGGACTCCGTGCCTTGGAATTAGCCCATGCCATTATTGATTCAATCCATAAGTCTGGTTCTCCAGAGCCGTTCTCTCAGAGTATGGGTTCTTCTTCCTAACGATTGACTGCGATCATGTCTGCTCCGACTATTTTGATTGTTACAGGCGAAGCCTCGGGAGATTTGCATGGGGCAAATTTGGCCAAATCGTTGAGGCGACTTGAGCCGAACGTCAAGCTGTTTGGAGTTGGAGGGCAGCACCTGCGCGAAGCCGGGGTTGAATTGCTGCAAGGTCTAAAACGATTGGATGCTGTTGGGGTGCCTGGGCCAGTAAACATTGCGAAAGGGATTTCAAATATTTTCACCATAAAACGGTTTTTAAAGGCACAGGCCTTGAATGGTGTGGTCTTCATTGATCACCCCTCCATTAATCTGAGATTGGCCAAAATCGCCGCGAGCCTAGGACATCGGGTCATCTATTATATTGCCCCGCAAATTTGGGCCTGGGGACGCCATCGAATACATTTGATTAAACGAGTGGTCCGTCGCATGATCGTCATTTTACCGTTTGAGGAAGCCATCTACCGTGATGCTGGTGTGCCATGTGATTTTGTGGGGCATCCGTTACTCGATACTCTCTCGGCGCACTATGATCGTCAAGAAGTACGAAAACAATTAGGGCTGCCTGAGGCAGGTTTGATTATCGGTGCCTTGCCGGGTAGTCGTCCTTCAGAGGTCGAACCCTTGTTGCCGGAGATGATTCAAGCGGTCAAAAAAATACGAGAGTTTGATCCTGAGGTGCAGTGCGTTGTTGGACAGGCTCCGTCGATTACGAGTGAATGCCTTGAAGGGTTGATTGATCGTGAGGGGTTACCGGTGACCATTATCGCGAATCAGACCAATGAGGTCATGGCCGCTGCCGACTTGTTATTTGTTGCGTCAGGCACGGCTACCCTTCAGGCGGCATTGGTGGGGACGCCCATGATTATCACCTATCGGTTATCTTGGCTGACCTATCACATTGCCAAACGCATTGCTTCGGTCAAGTATCTAGGCTTAGTAAATTTGGTCGCCGGGCGTGGCATTGTTCCAGAGTTGCTCCAAGAGGAGGCCACTGCCCAACGATTATATGAAGAAGCGGTGAATCTCTTAAAAGATCGGGATCGGTACGATCACATGCAGAAAACATTTCAATCTCTTCGTGAGCAAATGGGCACGCCTGGTGCCTCAGACCGTGCGGCTCGGGTGGTGCTAACAGAATGTCAGGCGTAGACGTTTTTCTAAGAATTCTCAAATACCTTCGTGGACATTATGGTCGCCTGTTGGCTGCAATGCTCTGCGCCGCTGGAGTAGCCGGAGCAACCGCAGCCTATGCCTGGCTCATGCAACCGGTGCTGGATGATTTGTTCATTGCAAAAGATGAGGCATTGTTGCTGGCGTTGCCCGTTGTGATATTGGGCGTGTCAGTGATTAAAGGCCTCTGCGGTTATGGTCAAGCCTATCTCATGAGTTATGTGGGGCATCGATTGGTTGCGGGTGTGCGTCACCAATTGTTCGGTCAATTTCTTCGCCTGCCCATGCCGTTTCATCATGCGAACACCTCAGGGCGTCTTTTAGCTCGGGTGGTCAATGATGTTAATGAAATGGGCAATGCGATTCCTAGTGTGGTCAAAGACATTTTTCAGCAGGGGCTCACCTTCGTGGCGATGTTAGGGGTGGCGTTTTATCAGAATTGGAAATTGGCCACGTTGGTCATTCTCGTGTTCCCCATTTCTGGGTATGCCATCATACAGATTGGAAAACGGATTAGGAAATTCGCGACCAAGGGACAAGAGTCGATGGGAGATATGTCCTCGTCAGTCAGTGAGGCATTCAAAGGCATTCGCATTGTCAAGGCCTATGGAGCTGAGGATGTTGAGGAGCAACGGTTCAGCCAAAGCAATCATGCCTTTATGCGCGCCAATATTAAGTCGGCACAGGTGTCGGCCTTGGCCTCTCCGATTTTGGAAATTATTGGCGTTGGAGGGATTGCGGCCATTATTTGGTATGGTGGCTCTCAGGTCATTGATAGTCAAATGAAACCTGGAGAATTTTTTTCCTTCCTGCTGGCCTTAGCGATGGCCTACGGCCCGGTACGAAAATTAGCTGGGGCGAACGCTTCGATTCAGCGGGCGTTAGCGGCTGGGTATCGTGTTTTTGATATGCTCGATCGACAGAATGAGTATGACCAAGATCTCGGGCATCTGGTGTTACCAAAGGTTGCCCATGCGCTTGAATTTCGTAATGTAAACTTTTCGTATGAAGCAAGTGAACAGCCAGCATTGGTCAATATCAACTTAACCATTCAGGCAGGGGAAGTGATCGCTCTGGTGGGACGAAGCGGAAGTGGAAAGTCTACTTTAATCAGTCTGGTCGCACGCTTTTATCATCCTACGGATGGGACCATCTATATCGATGGTCAGGATATTCAACAGGTGAGGCTCGAATCGTTGCGATCACAAATTGCCGTGGTGTCACAAGATACAATCCTATTCGATGAAACCATTCGGGCCAATATTTTGTATGGCCGTGTGGATGCCAGTGAAGCCGAAGTGATTGCAGCAGTCAAATCTGCCTATGCGTGGGAGTTCATTGAGCAATTGCCCGAAGGGCTGAATACGCTTATTGGTGAAAATGGGGTGAAATTGTCGGGAGGCCAACGGCAGCGATTGGCGATTGCCCGAGCGATTTTGCGTGACCCCCCATTGCTCATTCTTGACGAAGCCACGTCTTCACTCGATACAGAATCCGAACGCATGGTTCAAGCCGCATTGACGGTGCTCATGAAAAATCGGACGACTCTGGTGATTGCCCATCGGCTTTCTACCGTTCAGCATGCCAATCGTATTGTTGTCTTAAATGAGGGGCGTATTTTGGAAGTTGGCACACATGCGGAACTCCTTGGTCACAATGGTGCATATAAGCGGTTGTATCAGACACAGTTTTATGATGTACCTGTGGAATCAACCCTCAATTAATTTAACGTGTAAGGTATTTCTACATGAATCCATGGTTGGCACAGACAGTCGTTCCTAGAATGGGGGATTGGTTGATCCGCGGACTCAGCAAGTCCATGAGCTGGTCTGTTGAGGGCGCAGAGCCTGTTGATCGACTCTATGTTCAAGGGAAGCGGATGATCATTGCCTTTTGGCATGGCCAACAGTTGATGATGCCCTTGGCTTATCGTGGCAAGGACGCGCATATCCTGATTAGTCAACATCGTGATGGAGAAATGATTTGCCGCATTGTGAAGCGCTTTGGATTCGGTGCAGTTCGTGGTTCGAGTACTAGAGGGGGAGGCGTGGCCTTGCGGCAGTTGATTCGGCTTGGTCGATCGGGTGTTGATTTGGTGGTGACTCCAGATGGACCGAAAGGTCCTCGACATATCGTTCAAAAAGGTGTGATCCAACTTGCCCAAGCCACAGGCTTGCCGATTGTTCCTTTGACCTTTGCCTGCTCAAAAAAAAAGTCTTCTCCAGTTGGGACCAGTTCATCGTGCCCTTCCCTTTTGCCAAAGGACGCTTTCTTTGGGGCGCGCCTCTTTGGGTTGACCGAACCGCTGACGACATAAGTGTAGAACACCATCGCCAACAATTGGAAACGGTACTCTGTGCTATGCTGGCTGAGGCCACAGAAGCGGTGAGTCGGAAATAAAAGAGACAGGGGTGTGCCCCTGCTGTAGAATACCTTCCCTCATGGATGAAGAATTGTGAGCTGCTCGTGTGCCAGTTCTTGTTTGTACTAGGCCTCTTCCCCAATGTGGTATCTCCTTTATAATATTCTTCTTCTCGTCAGTGCTCCTGTCATTGTTCTGATCTTATTGCTTAAAAAACGGTGTCGTCGTGGGTTAGGGCAACGGCTCGGTTTCACCTTGCCCCAAGGATTGAACTCTCAGGACGAAGTTTTGTGGATTCATGCGGTCTCGATGGGTGAGGTTATTGCTGCAGTGCCTCTGGTCACCGCCATTCACAAGGCGTTTCCTCATCTCGCCATCACGATTTCGACGGTGACCGATACGGGTCGTGAAGCGGTGGAGCAGCGATTAGCCGGTATCGCCAGACATTGTTATTTGCCACTAGATTGGGCTTGGACTGTTCGACGGTTCATTCGGCATCTTCGGCCAAAAGTCTTTATGGTGGTGGAAACGGAATTGTGGCCTAATCTGCTCAAGGAGCTTCACGCTCAGGGCGTGCCCTGTGGGTTAGTGAATGGACGGCTTTCCACCAGGTCGTTTCCACGGTATCTTCGAGTGAAATCTTTCATGAAGGATGTACTTTCTTCCTTCAATGTTTGTCTGGTGCAATCCGAGCGTGATGCACAACGTTTCCTGGCCTTGGGGGCAACTCCAGAGCGGGTTCATTATACTGGTAATATGAAGTTTGACGTGGAGCTCCCAGGATTAGATAGTCATTCGAATAGAATGAGTACGCAACTTCTTGAACTACAAGAGGGCGAAGTGCTGATGGTGGCGGGAAGCACGCATCCCAAGGAAGAAGAGGTGCTGTTATCGTGTTATCAAGAAGTGCTCAAGGACCATCCTCATCTGATCTTGTTGCTGGCCCCTCGGCATATTGAACGGAGTGACCAACTTGAAGCGACGATTCGAGCGTTTGGATTTCACGTTGTCAGACGAAGCCAGCTCGGGGTGAATGAAAAGGGTCCTTTAGACCAAACTGGGCCACGGGTCATTGTGCTCGATACTCGTGGTGAGTTGGCCCATGTCTATGGCTTAGCCAGCGTGACCTTGGTGGGAGGCACCTTCGTGCCGGTGGGTGGTCATAACCTTCTTGAACCAGCATCTTGGAGTAAGCCTGTGCTCTTTGGTCCCTTTACTGATCATTGTCAGGAAATTGCCGATCTTCTTCTGGAAAGCGGTGGTGGTCGTCAAGTCCACGATGGAAGCGAGATGGCATCCGTAGTCGTGAATATCCTCAATGATCATTCGTTAGCAGATCGGATGGGAAAAGCCGCTTACCAGGTTGTTCTAGAAAACCAGGGTGTTGTCAAACGAAACGTGGAACTTCTGCGTCCGTTGTTAGAGTTTCCCACGTAATTAGATTTCTACGAGTCATGAGGGCTCTGAGTGCTGACCAATCTATTGACCCTTCCCTATCAGCTTGTGGTGTGCTTGCGACTTTGGTTGTACAAGCGCGGGTGGATGACATCCCATCGATTACCGCGTCCCGTGGTGAGTGTAGGAAACCTCACTGTCGGTGGAACCGGAAAAACTCCAATGACCATGTGGGTGGCGCAATATTTGACGGCAAGAGGAAAGAAGGTGGCGATATTAAGTCGCGGGTA
Organism: Nitrospirota bacterium; assembly: GCA_027623995.1. Classification (GTDB taxonomy): domain Bacteria; phylum Nitrospirota; class Nitrospiria; order Nitrospirales; family UBA8639; genus Nitronereus. The sequence goes on along the minus strand of JAQBUF010000015.1, from coordinate 27,645 downwards.
TCGACGCCATTCCCAAGAGAAGTTTCTTGTCGTCTCGAATGGCAAGGATATTTTAGTGAGTCCAGGCGAAGCGGGGGATGAACCTTTTTTAATGGCGAGCCGTTGTCCTGGTGTGATCGTCGCCGTCGGTGCCAATCGTTACCAATTAGGGTGTTGGGTGTTGGAACAACTGGCTGTCGATTGCTTTGTGTTGGATGATGGGTTTCAACATGTGAATCTTCACCGCGACCTGAATCTTTTGCTGGTCGATGTTTCTGATACTGCTGGCATGCAGGCCCTCTTGCCATTTGGGCGGCTTCGTGAACCACTCTCCGAAGCGCAACGAGCGACGAAGGTAATTTTTACTCGCGTTGAGAATCTTCAAGACATGGAACCTATGGGACAACGCTTGGAAATGGCCGTGGGGAGATCTATTGATCCGATTGCCACGCGCATGGAAGCTGAAGGTCTTATGTGCGGCAATGGGGACCTGACGAAGGATCTCTCCTGGTTGCGTGGGAAACGAGTATTTATATTTAGTGGCGTGGCAAATGCCCCTTCGTTTCGGCGATTAGTGGAGCGGCTTGGGGCGCAGGTAGTTGATGAGCGTATTTTCTCTGACCATACGACCTATTCACTTGAGACTCTTAGCCAAATTCATGAGCGGGCTGCAAAGGTCAATGCTCAAGTTCTTCTCACCACTGAAAAAGACCTCGTGAAAGTCAAACCCTTGTGGACATACCCTGATCCGGTATGGGCGCTCTCTGTGGGTATTCAATTTCTTGAGGGACAGGATAGGCTTGAAGCTCAGTTACTCAGCATTTAGTTCAAGGGGCAAGGTGTCTAGAAAAATACAGATGGATCACGTTCGACGGATTCTCGTTCGAGGACCAAATTGGGTTGGCGATGCGGTGATGTGTACTCCTGCATTGCAGGGTCTTCGCGAGGCGTTTCCTGCGGCGAAGATCACCTTCCTTGCCCGTCCAGCTGTGGCCAATCTGTTGAGGGACCATGTCAGCCTAGACGACACGATGGTGGATGAATCTCAGAATCAGCATGCCGGGATTATGGGTAGGTGGCGACTTGCCAGGACTCTCAAATTAAAGGGTTTTGATCTGGTGGTGTTGTTTCCCAATTCCTTTGATGCCGCGTTTGTGGCATGGCTTGCACGGATCCCATGTCGGCATGGATATGCCACCGATGGGAGATCGTTGTTATTGACGCATACGGTTCCTCTTTCTCCTGAAACGAAAAAACTGCACCAAGTTCGGTATTATGAGGAATTGATTCGTCCGTTGTGTCCGACGTACTCTTCGCAACCTCCGACATTACATATTGCGAAAGAGGATGAGGCGCAAGCCGTTCAGCTTCTAGCCGATCATGCGGTTTCGTCTAATTGCCAATTACTCGGGTTGAATCCTGGCTCGATGTATGGTGGAGCCAAGCGTTGGTTGCCCGAGCGTTTTGCCGAGGCTGCCGATCAGGTGATCGAAAATTTTACAGCCGAAGGTAAGGTTGCTGGGGAAGTGAAATGTGTCATTGTTGGCGCACCAGGGGAAGAAGCCTTAGGTCATGACATTGCAGGTTTGATGCGGACTCATCCTGTAGTCCTTTCAGGAAAAACATCCCTTGGTGTATTAAAAGCCGTGATCAAACGATGTCGGGTATTTCTGACCAATGATACCGGTCCCATGCATATCGCGAATGCGTTGGGTCTTCCCGTGATTGCGGTGTTCGGGCCGACTGATCACACCACGACCTCGCCCTTTGCATCTGGGTCGGTTGTGGTGAGAACTCCTGTGGATTGTTCTCCCTGCTTACTTCGGGAATGCCCCATCGATCATCGCTGCATGACAGGTGTGACGGTTGAGCAGGTAGTTCATGCTACACAACAGGTCCTGAAGGATCGTGACGTTCCCCCTGCTAACACGTTGCAGGTGGAGTCCTAATGTCGAAAGACCAAAATACGGCGACGGTATTTTTTGATCGCGATGGTACGTTGAATCATGATACGAGCTATATCAAAACACCAGAGGAACTTGTGTTGTTTCCTGATACCCTCACAGCGATTAAGCTATGCAATGATGCCGGAATACGAGTGATGGTGGTGTCGAATCAGTCCGGGTTGGCGCGAGGGTATTTTTCACTGACGGACGTAGAGTCCATTCATCAATACTTGCGCGACCAACTGGGTGAAGGTGGGGCTTGGATCGATGACTTTTTTGTCTGCCCGCATCATCCCGATGATGCGTGTTGGTGTCGAAAACCCAATCCTGGAATGATTGAGCAGGCATCCGCCCGATATCCCATCAGTCTCGCAAAGAGCTATGTGGTGGGTGATAAATATATCGATGTTGAACTTGCGGCTAAGGCGAAGCTTAAAGGACTGCTGGTGAAAACAGGACCCTCTTGTGAAGAAGCGCTTCGTATGATCCAAGCAAATCATCTTCCCGTGGCATGTGTCGCTGAATGTTTGTTGGATGCGGTGAATTGGATTCTTCATGATGTCAAAGGGGCTGAAGTTGCCTAACGGTTGGATCTTCCTGAAGGGTCGTTGGATGTCCTCAAGTGCGATTGGTGCAGAGCGGTGTTGAATATCAACCCTGAACGAATCCTCATCATCAAACCGAGTTCCTTGGGTGACATCATTCATGCCTTGCCCACGCTTGCTGCGTTACGAGCAAGATTCCCTAAGGCTTGGATCGCATGGTTGGTGAAAGAACAGTGGGCTGAAATTCTTGACGGTCACCCATGCTTGAATGAGGTCGTACGCGTAAATTTTGAAGTCTCGAAGTGGTGGGGAATTATTCGACTCCTCAGACTCAAAAAATTTGATCTTGTCGTGGATTTGCAGGGACTGTTTCGATCAGCCGTCATTGCCAAATTGTCTGGCGCTTCGGTTGTGGTGGGATTTGCCCAAGGCCGTGAAGGCAGTCCTTGGTTGTATACGCATCCCGTGGAACTGCCCCTACCAAAAGGGCAGTCTTGGCGATTGTGGAACATGCATGCGGTGGACCGAAATCTCGCTATCGCCAAATATCTTGGGGCAGAATGTGATGCCCCGGAGTTTTACTTGCCCAGCGATGACGATGATCGCAAGATTGTTGACGGCTGGTTGCAGTCCAGTGGTGTGACGGACGTTGATCGCTTAGTCGCGATTGCCCCACTGACTCGACAAATCATTAAAAATTGGCCCTTAAATCGATTTGTCCAAGTCGCTCAAGCTTTAGTGGAAATGGACAATGTCAAGATTCTTCTCCTTGGAACGGAAGATCAAGCGGTCAGTCAGTTATTTGAATCAGCATTGGGCTCTCGATTAGTGAATTTCATGGGAAAAACTCGCGTTCGCCAGCTTAGTGTGATTTTTGATAAAGTGCAGCTGTTAATCACGAATGATTCGGCACCGTTACATATTGCCGCTGCTCGGAGAACCCCAATCTTAACGATTTTTGGCCCTACGAATCCAGAGGCCACGGGGCCCTATGGTAGGCAACCCGGGCCTCATCTTCTGATGCATCCTCTTGCGTGCCGGCCTTGTGGACAGCGAACGTGTCGGAATGAACTACAGTTGGAATGCTTGACGTCAATTTTGGTAGAGGATGTTGTGGCCCAAGCTGAGAGTCTTTTGAGGATGTCCTGCGTGAAGCGTGATTCGTGAAGCGTAGGGAACAAGACATTGGGTTTTTTCCCTATCATGAAAATGGATTAATCTTGAATGAATGAGTCTTCTATAAAAGTTTCGGCTGTCGTGATTGCCTATAATGATGAACCCAACATGCGCGCATGTTTGGAGAGTCTGTCCTGGGCAGATGAACTGATTGTCGTGGATTCTCATAGCACGGATATGACGGCGGAAATCAGTCGAGAGTTTACGGATCAAGTCTACCAAAACGATTTTGTAGGTTTCGGGAAACTCCGGAATGAAGCGACCGCCTACGCCACCCATGACTGGGTGTTTAGTTTGGATACAGATGAGCGTGCCACTCCTGAAATCCGTGATGAAATTCGGAGAACGCTTGAGCAGGGCCCAAAGGCTGATGCGTATTTTGTGCCAAGGCGGAACTATTTCCTTGGCCGGTGGATTCGTCGAAGTGGCTGGTACCCGGATTACCGGCAACCGCAATTGTTTCACACGGGCCGCATGCGGTACCGAGAGGATCTCGTACACGAGACCTATATCCTTGATGGAACGATCGGCTATCTTCGGGAGCATGTCGATCAATATCCCTTTCGGAATATTGACCAGTATTTGATGAAGATGGATCGGTACTCGTCCCTGCGAGCGATGGAAATGGTCAAGCAAAATAAGCCATTTCATTGGCATCAACTTGTGACTCACCCCGTCTTCACCTTTTTTAAAATGTTTATTCTTCGAAAAGGATTTTTGGATCGAAAGCCCGGATTAATCTTGGCGGGTTTGTATGCCTATTATACCTTTGTGAAATACGCAAAATTGTGGGAAATTGCGCGGAAGCCGTTGGAGTCTACGGATTGAGAAAAAGTTTGCCGAATCGTTCAGCCTTTTCCCGATAACAGGCAATGGTAATGAAGCGTGAAGTGTTGATGAACATAAAACTTCCTACTTTCTTCCACGCTTCACGGATCACGCTTCACGCATGACGTCCCAAGAGAAGGCCCTACGCATTCTTCATACGGAATCTTCCATGGGCTTGGGCGGACAGGAATATGCGACGCTCGCTTTGGTAGAAGGCCTTCAGAAGCGTGGGCATGTGGTGGTGTTGCTTGTCCAAGCTGGAAGTCAGTTGCAAACGGCTGCCGAAGAACGGGGGGTGCTATGTCATACCCTGACGATGCACAAAGCCTTGTACCCATGGGCTATCTTTAGGATGTGTGCCCTTATTCAGAAACATCAGATTGAGGTGGTTCATACTCATGGATCCCGAGATAGTTGGATTGGGAGCTTCGCCGCGTGGTTTTCTTCGCTAAAACCTGTGGTGGTATTGTCGAGACATAAATCCACTCCCATTGCTAAGCATGCGATCAATCGTGTGTTATACCATCGTCTGGTGGATCGGATCGTGACAACAGGCGGGGAGTTGATTCGGAAGCATTTGTTAGCAGAACACCAGTTTCCTGAACACCACGTGGTGGCCATCCCGACAGGAGCTGACGTAGAACGATTTTCTCCCAATATCGAAGGCGATTCCTTTCGAAAGGAATGGGGAGTGACAAAAGAGGAGTGCTTGATTGGGGCCGTGTGTTTTTTGCGGAGCTACAAGGGCCTTGACCATTTTATTGAAGCTGCCGCTATTGTGCTCACGGAATCTCCGAGCTGTCGATTTGTGATTGTTGGCGATGGGCCTGAACAAGAACGCCTAGAAGCAAAGATTGCTCAATGGGAACTGCAAGGACGGTTCATCTTGACTGGGCATCGGGAGGATGTGCCGGAAGTCATGGCAGCTCTGGATATCTTTGTGGTTTCTTCAACAGATGGGGAAACATTAACGCAAACCATTCCGCAAGCCTTAGCCATGGAAACGCCGGTGGTGGCCACGAATATTGGCAGCATTCCGGATATCATTCATCATGAGGAGACAGGGTTTCTTGTCTCTCCTGGTGATCCTCAGGCATTGGCCAGTTATATTTTGAAATTGGTTGAAGATCCAGAACGAGGAGCCACCATGGCGTGTGAAGGTCGAGCACTGGTGCTGAATTCGTTTAGTTCACAGAGTACGGTGGTGAAGAATGAGGCATTGTATCAGGATCTCCTTCACGAAAAACGTGGGCGTCTGTAATGTTCATGAATGGTTCTGATCATGGGATACTAGGATGAAAGTTAGCGGTTTTACATTTATTAGAAATGCGGTTCAGTATGATTTTCCGATTGTGGAAGCGATTACGTCTGTCTTGCCAATCGTAGATGAGTTTGTCGTCAACGTCGGACGCTCGGAGGATGATACCCTGGGTGTGATTCAATCGATTGGGTCGGAGAAGATCCGAATCGTTGAGTCCGTGTGGGATGATAGTCTCCGCAAGGATGGACGCATTTTTGGCATTCAACAGGATGTGGCCTTGTCGCATTGCACAGGAGATTGGGCCTTGCTAGTCCAGGGGGATGAAGTTCTTCATGAAGATGATTATCCCGTCATCCAGGAGGCGCTGCGTACACACCATGAGAATCCCGAGATTCTTGGGCTGGTATTTCGAATGGTTCATTTTAAAGGTGACTATTGGACTGTGGACCCTTGGATGTATCGCAAGGCGACGCGGATTGTTCGGAATCACCGTGGTATTCATTCGACGACAGATTGTTGTGATTTCTTGGCTCCAGGCAACCCCAAAATGCTAAAAAGTGAGAAGAGTAGTCGATTGATTAAGGCTCGAATGTTTCATTACGGATGGGTCAAGGATCCAAACGTGCTGCGAGAAAAACTGCGTTTTCAATATAGTAAGCATGATGGCGAGCGATTATCCGATGAAGAAATGGATGTCATGGCGGCGATACGGGCGGAGTTCCCCAATTATGATGTGCTCAAAGACTATCGAGGGACTCATCCAGGGGTGATGCAGGCACGGGTGCAGTCGGGCATTCGATTGCGTTCCAGAAGGAATCGTTGGCTCAATCCCAAGTTTTATCAGGAAGTGTTGAGGCATGGGTTTAGGGGATAATTGAAGGATCATACAGAATTTTGGGTTCTGGCAGCACAATACGATTAGGTACAAATAATTTCGTGGCACACGCCTTGTGGGTAATGGCGCATCTCTTTTTGAGCGAATTGGTTCGTTTCGTAGCTGCAGCATCTCATGCTGCCTCTTTCGGGCATCATGGGGCCATGGTGCGTGGGAAGGGCACGACCTGCCTGCGCGAAGCCGCTTCGGCGAAGGCAGGTAAGATCGTGCAGCTACACAAGAGGAGGCCCCTTACCGGAAAGAGAGGCCTGGGCAAAAAATTACCTGTATCCATAATGGATGGCGGTAGGGGGTAGAACCATGTTTTCGGTATGGTCATAATTGAAGCTGCCCAGGCCTTAGCTGCCTTATAGATATTCATATCTCAGTTGAGTTAATTCCATACGCAAGACATTCATGTTAGAAGCGTTCAAATTATCTATTCCTGATGTGCCTCCATCGTACGAGGGGAATCTGTATTTCATCCTTGGTCCCGGGTTGGGGGATACGGTGAATGATTTTCGACTCTTGCATGAAGTGCTACTTCAGTACCCGCATGCAAAACCGATTGTGTATGCCGATCCTCGCTGGAAGTCGTTGTATGTATTGCTTCCCGAGATGCCTCGGTGTGACTGGCGGTACCATGTGGCGGCGCCTTCAGGAGAGTTGGTGGCCAAGAAAAAAGAGCAATCATATTCGGAAACGTTCCGTGGGGTTATGCGGGAGATTCAGATTGAACTTAAGGCGTCCTCCGGTTTTGTGGCCATCGGAGGGTTTACGTGTCTGGATCAATTAGCTCGAAAAGAGCTAGGGCTAGCGACCAAAGCACGATCTATTGGACTTCAGCTTTCCAAGGAGCAATGTCGTCCATTTCTTCCTTTGCCTGTTTCAGTCATGAAGGAAGCGCAACAATTCTTACTCTCGCAGGGGTTGCCATCTGGCCATTATATCGCCATTGCACCTCAGACGTGGGCCGACAAAGCTTGGGAGCTTTCTTGCTGGCAGAATCTGACGCAGAAACTGAATCTGCCGATTTTGGTATTGGGTGTCTCAGGGTGTGCCACGTTGGGGGGGCCTGGAATTTACCAAGCGCTTGATTTACCGTTGCCCCTGGTTGCGGCACTCATCGCCCATGCTCAATGTTTTGTGGGATTAGATTCTGGATTAACTCATGTGGCGGCTTGTTTTGATGTGCCGCTTATTGGATTACAGGCCCAGGGGAAGTTCCCGCCTTTTCTGGTGGAACCGCATTCTCCGTTTCGGCGCATTCACTTGACTCCTTTTGTGTATGGGACGGCCTTGATCCCCGCGGAATCCGTGCAAACATTGGTGGAAGAAGCGCTGCACGTTTCGTCACCTCCTTTATGTCCGTTGTGTGAAGAGATCCCTTATGTGCTGGGTTCGCATGAGGACAAATCCGCCTATCTTTGTCGGTGTGGACTTCTCTTTCGTTTTACGCATGGTCAGGAGGACGGGGCCATCCCTTTTCAGATGGGAGGCGAGGAAGCTATGCTTCCAATCACTATTCAAGGGCTCATTCTCCTGAAGAAGCAATTGCAGCTGGACAAAAATTGGCAATCGTCGGATCAACCCGATACCTTGCTTACCTATTCTTTTGAGCATTGGATCTCTCGGGAAACGTCTTTTGATACCATGTTGTTAGACCGGACGAATCGAGAGCTGTGGTGGAGTTGGGATGCCGTTGCGCATCTGTTTACTGTTCTTGGCTGGCATATGGTTCGGAGCCAGGGGAGAGTGGGTGTTGGAGGTGAAGGGTCGATACAGTCTTTTGTCGTCACGGTTTCACCCAAAGAAAGTGATTGTCATGATGTCCTACTGGAAGTACCTTGGGGCAAAGAACTTGTATGGTTGAAACGTTCCTTGTATGACCGTTGGTTGCGGTGGGAAAGTTTTGAACGTCCTAATGAACTTGAGGATCTTGGGTGGAGGTTGGTGAAAGAAGGGTACGAACGTGATGGCCGCGATATTCTCCGTTTTGCGGCAAAACGGGAATGGCGAGGCCGAACACTCGGCCGGTTACTCCGCTCCGAATGGAAAGCGCTTGGATCAGGGATGAAAAATTCACAAGACATCCTTTCACATGTATAACGCAAAAGGCCTCCTATCCGATGTGGGGTTCAGGGGAGATCATAAAGGTGATGAGTGAACGGAATGGCTAGGCAGACGGTATCCTGTGCGATCGTGGTATTTAACGAAGAGCAAAATATTCAGGAATGTTTGGATACCGCGAAATGGATGGACGAAATTGTTGTCGTTGATGCGTTTAGCACCGATCGCACCATGGAAATTTGTCAACAATTTACCCATAAAATTTTTCAACGTCCGTGGAAAGGATTCGGGGAGCAAAAGAATTTTTCCATTCATCAGGCGACGTCGGATTGGGTGTTTATCCTTGATGCGGATGAGCGGATTACACCGGAGTTGCGTCAAGAAATGGAAGCCATTCTCAGGTCACCTAATCCCGAAGGGCCTGTGGCCTATTCCGTCCCAAGGCGAAATTATTATTATGGGAAATGGATTAAACATGCTGGCTGTTACCCTGATCGACAGTTACGATTGTTCAAAAATGGAGTCGGGCAGCTTGATGATGAAGAGCCCCATAATAAGTTTATCTTCGAAGGCCCACGAGGCGATTTAGCCGAGCCGCTTGAGCATTTTACTGAACGAACAATTAATGATCATTTTCGAAAGTTTAGAAACTTTACGACATTGGCTGCGCAGGAGCGCTCTCGAAGTAAGCGGCGGGTGTATTGGACGGATTTGATTGTTCGTCCGTTGTTTACCTTTTATAAATACTTTGTGGCCCGAAAAGGGTTTTGCGATGGCATGCATGGATTTGTCGTGAGTGGTTTTGCCAGCATGTATACCTTTGTCAAATATGTGAAGTTGTATGAAAAATTTCAAACCTTTGGTGCTCCCGTTAACCAGGATCCACCATTGAAGTGAGAAGTGACTGAGGGTTATGGCGATCAATGTTGTGTATGTCCATGGAATTGGTGAAATCGGTGGAGCCGAAAAGGATTTATTATCCTATTTGGATTTGTTGGACCGAACTGAGTTTTGTCCACATGTGGTGTGTCCAGACACCGGAACCTTAAAGTCAGAAGTTGAAAAATTTCATGTCCCTGTGGTGAGTAGTCCTTTGCCACCCTGGAGAAAATTGAGACATAAGATCCAACATCCTTGGGCTGTTTGGAAATTAGCTAATATTTTCCGTCAATGGAATATTGATATCGTGCATGTGAATGATTATTGGTGGGCTCCTCTTGCCTATCTGGCGGCCAAGAAATGTCACATTCCGGTGGTCGTACATATTCGGCAGCAGATTGAGCCAGTTCGAATAAAACAATATTGGTTAGACAAACCAGATTGTCTTTTTCCTGTATCCAAGGATATTGAGAACGTCTTGCATGCTATGGCGGTTGAGCCAAGTCGGGTTCAGGTGGCCTATAGTGGTATAGATGTCAATCATTTTTGTGGCACTGAAAAACGAGATGCTTTTCGAAAGCATTACTGTGTGAAAGAGGACCAACCAATCATCGGGACCGTTGCCAATCTTTTTCCTAGGAAAGGCTATGAGTATTTGATTGAAGCCTTGGTCACGGTAAAAGAGGTTTATCCTGATATTTGCTATGTTATTGTTGGGGAGGGGCCTACATCATACCAAGAACAACTTGTCCGGCTAGTCAAGGAAAAGAGGCTAGAGTCCAATGTTATGTTTGTAGGATTTCAGGAAAATGTATTTGAGTTTCTCAATGCATTTGATGTTTTTGTCTTGCCCTCTCTTATGGAGGGGTTTGGGATAGCGTTATTGGAGGCGATGTCTATGAGTAAGCCAATTGTGGCCTGTAAGGTTGGAGGGGTTCCAGAGGTCATTAAGGATGGAGTGACGGGAATGTTAGTCCCACCAAAAGATTCGAAGAGCCTGGCAACCGCGTTACTTAAAATCCTCAAGGATGATCCGACAAAAATCAGGCTGGGTTTGGCCGCAAGGAAAATCGTGGAGACCCAGTTTACCCGTGAGGCTGCCATGAAAAGGATTCAACATTTCTATATTGACGTTCTGAGAGAACGCAAGAAAGATGTTGGTGCGAACTCGGTTGATGCCTCAAGTTATGCCTTAAAGTGAAGAACTTTGGCCGAGAGGGAAATTTGAAAATTAAGGGAGTTAATTGACTGTTGTTTGTTGGGAGGAAGATCGGAGGAAGTGCTCTGGGATAGAGCCCTGTCCCATGGAGTGTTCGTAGCTAACTCCTGCTGAAGCCTCAGGATAGGGTATGTGCAAAAAACTTCGGACGTCGGCTTCTAGCTCATCACGTAACCGAACGAGATCATTCGCAGAAAGAAAGTCCGTGTAGACAAAAGACGTATACTCTCCCGGTATTCCTTTGTAGTACTCAGCGGTTTCATTGTAGTTTACTTCTACGCTATGAAGTCGATCTCCAGTTTTATGATAGGTATAGGTCCAGATCCCAGGAGAGGTTTCTTCAGCTTCGTCGAAATAGGGTGTTCCTGGGTAGGTGGTGATGACGGTAGAATCGAAGTCGTCAGGTTTCACCAACTTGAGCCAGTCTCTGGTTTCTTTGATGGTGTCTTCCGTCTCCCCTGGGTGTCCAACGGACATGAGGGCTTTGACTTTGAGGCCATGTCGCTTGGCGATATCCATACATCGGGTATTATCCGCTAAGCTGGCCCTTTTCTGAATATTGGTCAGAATCCGCTCAGATCCAGATTCGAATCCAATGAGCAACCAACGAAATCCCGCTTGATACATGGCTTCGGCTTGTTCGTCTGTGAATAATTCCGCTTTGATGAATCCTCGAAGCCTGAATTCGACCCCACGATCTTGTTGTGCTTTTGAGATAAGGGTCATTAATTCGACCATTTTGGGATTGACGTTTAATTCATCATCGTAAAGCATGAAGCCTCGTACGCCATATTGGTCATAAAGATGGACAATTTCTTTGACCACACTATCGCTGGTTCGAGTACGAATACGTCGAAGAGATGGGCTACTTCGTCCGCCACAAAATCCGCATCCAAAAGGGCATCCCAATTGGGCGATCATGGAAAGTGCAGGGACATTGTCGATGGTGTAATGGTAGGAATCCACGTCCACTAAATGTCTGGCGGGTAAAGGAAGATCGTTGAGCATTGCATTGGTTAAGAATATTTCAGATTGAGGATTGTCTCCATCGACAATTTTAGGTGGATGTTCGCCCAATGCTTCAAAAATCGCGAGCTCACCATCGCCGGCCACCAAGACATCGTAAAGTTGTTGGAGTTGCTGAAGAGCCTCGGTGGCTCTCCCCATGGTCCCGCGTTTAGATTCTTTTTTGGCTGCAGAATGCACGAGCGTGGTATGAGGACCTCCCAATATGATGCGAGCATGGGGAAGGTGGGCTCGAATCACAGCTTGAACCTTTCCGGCTGCTGGGATTTGGGGCGTGGTGGCGGTGAGGCCGAATATTCGAATTGAAGTGGCGGTTGCATAATCTCGAACGACTTCTTCGTAGTTTTCGACTCCAGATAAATCTAACACATCCACTGAATATCCTGCATTTTCCAGGACCGCAGCAATGCGTAGAATCCCAAGAGACATGAAGACGCGCTCGTCTAAAAGAAAAATTGACGGGGGAATGATAAGGCAGATGGATTGAGCCATGAGTCAGTATGGTAGGGTCGTTGGTTAAAAATATTGCTATGGGAGGTATCCAGAGTGCTGTCTAATGTTTACAGAGCTTTTCGGCAAATATCAAGGAAGTATTCCGCCCTTTTTTCACAGGTATGATAATTGACGAGGTGTTGATACCCTTGTTCAATGATTTCTTGCCGTTCTGCGTCGTGCCGAAGATAGTATTCGGCTAACTCCACGAGGTCGGTTAGGTTGCGTTTGAAAAATATCGCATGGACTTTGTTGATGAAATTATTCGGGATGATGGAGTAGGGGATATCTGATAAGAGTAGTGTTTTGCAGGCGACAATTTCATAGTAGCGAATGGGAGGGGTCAGCCCTCCTCCGCGAAGGGATACCGCAATTTTTGATTGGAAAATTTGATTAAAATATGGATTATTTCCCTGGCCGTCTGCATCAGGAGAAAGCCTGGAAACTTCATAATTGGGAGGGGTCGCGGTTGAGGGGAAATGTTTGTCCCTCAGGCGTTCCATCCATGGCCCTTTCATTTTATATGGTTGATCATCGGGATCTCGGTACAAACCTCCATCGAATTGAAATGTTGCAGCCTGTTTTAATTTGGCGACTACTTTGGGACGGCAGGGATGGGATGACCGTCCGGTATAGGAGATATCAATTGTCCGTTCTACGTTGGGAGGGGGAGGAATGGTTTGAAGGGCTACTCCCAAAGGAAGCGGATAGGTATGGTTGAAGAGGCTTCGATCCCAGTGAAAGGATCGAGCCGCATCGATAAAGTCCCACACCCGGTTTCGAGTTCCCCACGCGTAATCACGTTTAAAATAAAGCCGAATAGGGTAGCGTGCCAAAAGTTCATGCCGAATGCGGGTATCTTCTTCTCCATCAAATAGAATCAATGGGGGGAGTGGAGCTTTGGATTTTTGTAAGAAGTCCAAGGTGGTGAGTGCTACGGGTCGGGGTGCAAAGCAAATACAGGAAAATTGATGTTGGCATAGTCCTTCAAGAATATCTTCTTTGGATGAAGACGAGGAGGAAGACAGTGATTGAGGAACAAACCACACTTTTTTCGAAGGATCGTGATAGGTAGATTTTGGAGGAAAATCAACCACGTTATGGGTCCCCAGAATTGAACACAACCCGGTATACATTTGGTCGGTTTGATGGTCATACTCTGGGAGTGTGATGAAAAGAATTTTCATTGTATGCTTTCTTGATCCTCGATTCAGGCGTGATGAAAATTCACTCCAATAGGCTTCGATGGGAATGCGTGGCTGTATATCATTTTTGATGGAGTGACGAGCGTGGCATTCTTTGTTCTAAAGTTTCCGTTTCGTCAATTGGGCCGTATGAAATTCAATGCCAACGCCCAATCTCCCCCCCTGTCATGACCTATTGTTCAGACAGTTGGGTGAACACAATACCATCATGCTTGGATGGCGTTTGTCTTTGGTTGTGGGTATAGTTGATCGGCATAACTTGATTGTGTTTCCTTTGTCTGATATTGAGAGTTTCAGTCTCTTCCACTATGAAATGAGTCTAAACGCTGGGCGTATTTCTAACATGAAGTGAGTCTGAACCCAGGCTGAGTTTCGGGCATGATGGGAGGATGAAAACCATCATGACTCTCCATGCGCTGACGACCCTGCCTCAACGGGAAGACTTCCTGGCGGGGACCCAGCCCGTCACGTTTTCTGTGCTCAGTACCAAGGATGACTGTTATCAGTGGATTCAAACGAGCTTGGTCACGTTTGAGTATCTGACCCTCTCCAAGCCCCATAAAGGCCTGGTCATTCGCTATCTGTTGAAGATCAGCGGGTAGTCTCGGCAGCAGCTCACGCGCCTGATTCAGCAGTATCGCCAGACGGGACGGGTGACGCGCCGCCAGCGCACCGTGCAGGGCTTTACTCGCCGGTACACTCCGGAGGATATTCGCGTGCTGGCCGCCATGGATGAACGCCATGACACCCCCAGTGGGCCCGCCATCAAGAAACTCTGTGAGCGGGCCTGTCAGCTCTTTGGCGAGGCCGAGTATGAGCGTCTGGCGACCATCTCCATCGGCCATCTGTACAACTTGCGGAACTCCCAGGGCTATCGGCGTCAGCGGCGATCCGTGGAGAAGACCCGGCCCACTCGCTCCCCCATCGGCGAGCGTCGGAAACCGCATCCGGCGGGGCAACCCGGCTTTCTCCGTATCGAGACGGTCCATCAAGGCGATGGGGACAAACAGAAGGGCGTGTATCACATCAATGCAGTGGATGAGGTCACGCAATTTCAAGTGGTCTGTACGGTGGAGAAAATCAGTGAAGCGTATCTGATTCCCGCTCTGGAACAGCTGCTGGCCGCGTTTCCGTTCCTCATCCGGGGATTCCATTCTGACAATGGCTCGGAATACATCAATGGGCGGGTGGCTGCTCTCCTGGGCAAGCTCTTCATCGAATTCACCAAATCCCGCGCCCGCCAGACCAACGATAATGCCCTCGTCGAAAGTAAGAATGGGGCGGTGGTCCGGAAACTCTTTGGCCATGGCCACATTCCCCAATGTTGGGCCCCGCTCATGAATGCCTTCAATCAGGAACATCTCACACCCTCTCTGAACTTCCACCGGCCCTGCTTCTTTCCGGAGATCCGGACAGATCGGAAGGGCACAGAACGCAAGGTGTACCACTATGAGACGATGAGGACGCCCTATGAGAAGCTGAAAGCGCTCCCGAAGGCCGAGGATTACTTGAAACCTGGGATCACATTTGAAATACTGGATGCGACCGCGCATCGGCTCAGTGACAATCAAGCGGCGGCCCTTCTTCAGAAGGCCCGTCAGCAATTATTCACCACGATCCATGACCGGACTCAGAACACCGGTTAACTCACTCATTACCGACCCAGAGTTCAGACTCATTTACGGATTGGAAAATACTGTGTTTCGAATCGAATTTATGGCCTCAGGTAATCTGTTCATCAACCAACTGAGGTTTGGAGGTGCAAGAAACTTAATTTTTGAAAATGATTCATGACTATAGTGGTCGAGCTGGTTGGCAGTTTAACGTTTATGAAAGTTAGAGTCTTGTTCTATCCAAAAATGTGTATGCGTTAGTTAATTCATTTGAATTCTAGGAAACTGCTTAAAGAAAAAGGTGTGGAAGGCGGGAAACAGGGGGAGAATTCTCGAAGGGAAATTTTGCCCATTGCGTGTTTATGAGAAGATATCGAGAATCTTTATGAAGTGGCTGTTAACGCAATTGTTGAATTAGTCCGGACAAATTATTTAGGCATCCGAGGGAAAACTACTATTGAAATTTCGTCTATTGATTTAAATCTTGGAGAATGTATGAAAGTTCTGATTACTGGGGGCGCTGGTTTTATTGGTTCTCATCTAGCAGAAAAGCTACTTAACGATGGGGAGGAGGTCTATATTATTGATGACCTTTCCACTGGCCGGGTAGAAAATATCGAACACCTTCAACAAAATCCCCAATTTCATTATTTTTTCGATACCATCATGAATCGGTTTTTGTTGGCCGAGCTCATTGATCGGGCTGATATCGTCTTTCACCTTGCTGCAGCGGTGGGAGTGCGTTTAATTGTTGAAAGCCCCGTTCGAACAATTGAGACTAATGTGAAAGGAACGGAGCATGTGTTGGAGCTTGCCTCTAAGAAGAATAAAATCGTTGTAATTGCTTCTTCCAGCGAAGTCTATGGGAAGTCTAGGCAAATTCCGTTTCGGGAAGTGGATGACTTGGTCTTGGGCCCTACAAATATTGGGCGGTGGAGTTATGCCTGCTCCAAGGCACTCGATGAATTTCTGGCTTTGGCGTATTGGAAAGAAAAGGGTTGTCCGACCATCGTCGTTCGATTTTTTAATACCGTTGGGCCAAGGCAGACCGGTCAATATGGAATGGTGCTTCCTCGGTTTGTTTCTCAAGCGTTAGCCGGAGAACCTATTACGGTGTATGGAACTGGAGAGCAATCACGCTGTTTGACCTGGGTGGGAGATGTCGTACAAGCTGTGATGCAACTGGCTACACATCCGCAAGCAGTTGGAGAAATTTTTAATATTGGCGGGACGGAGGAAATTACCATTCGGGATCTGGCATTTCTGGTGAAAGATATTACGGATTCACAATCTGAAGTGAAATTTATTCCTTATGAGCAAGCCTATGAAGAAGGTTTTGAGGATATGCAGCGCCGAGTTCCTTCCATTGACAAAATTCAGAAATTGATTGGGTTCAAGCCAACTTTAGATATTGTAGGAATTGTTTCTAAGGTAAAAGATTACTTCCAAAAAAATGGGGTCGAATCTTGCTAATTACGGCATTTTTGGTGCTAGTAGTTTCCCTAGTCATTTCTCTTGTTATGACTGTGTGTGTTCGAAAGTTCGC
The DNA here is from genome assembly GCA_027623995.1 of Nitrospirota bacterium. Lineage (GTDB taxonomy): Bacteria > Nitrospirota > Nitrospiria > Nitrospirales > UBA8639 > Nitronereus. The sequence continues at coordinate 10,986 of JAQBUF010000015.1, read as the reverse complement.
AATTCGGTTTGGGTATGTCGCCCATCCGCAAAATGATCGATGGCACAAAACTCCAACGGCCCTCCTTGGCGGGGTGGGCATATTTTTGGCATACTTTTTACCCCTTCTGTTTTTTATTGGAGAATATCCAGCTCTTCAGCTAATTCTTTTTGGGGCCTTTCTAATCTGTGGGATGGGATTAGCCGATGATTTTCTTCATCTTCAGCCCTATACCAAGTTGATCGGACAAATAGTGGTTGCCTGTTTATTTGTTGCAGGCGGGCAATTCCTTGGAATGTTCGATTGGTCTATTTTCGTGCTGGCCTTGGTCTTGGTTTGGATCGTCGTGGTCACTAATGCTTTTAATCTTCTTGATAATATGGATGGTCTTTCCGCAGGAACAGCCTGTATTGCTGCCTTTTATTTGATGTTGGCAGGGGCAAGTACGGGTAATTCACTGATTGTGTTGGCTTGTGCCAGCTTAGTTGGGGCAACTTTGGGATTTTTATGGTTTAATTTTTATCCAGCAAAAATATTTATGGGAGACTCCGGAAGCTTATTTCTAGGTTTCTCTTTGTCGGCTATAGCCGTGACAGGACAGTGGGGAAATGTAACCAATGTTCTGTTTGCTCTCTTAATCCCCGTTTTGGTTTTAGCCGTTCCTATATTCGATACTACATTCGTTTCCCTTGTACGGTTTTTTAATGGGCAGCCTATAACGCAAGGTGGTCGGGATCATACCTCTCATCGGTTGGTAGCTTTTGGACTTCCCGAACGGACGACGGTTTTGCTTTTTTATGCGATGAGCATGATGTGCGGGCTTTTAGCTGTGGTGGGTCTAAAAACGGATTGGTTGTATTCGTCTATCATGGCTGCCATAGTGGTCATTGTGTTGTTATATTTAGGAATTTTCCTAAGTGGAATCGTATCGTATGGAGAAAAGGCAAAAGGGGCTGAAGGTAAATCGTCCAACGTCATACTAAATCTGTTTTTATTGGAAAAAAAACGAATCGGTGAGGTTTTTCTTGATGCCCTTCTTATCGGCCTCTCTTTTACCTTGGCGTTCCTTATTCGTTTTGATGGACTTCCGGTTCCTTATGATCATGTCGTTGCGCAGTCTCTCCCACTTTTAATCCCTATAAAATTAGGAATTTTATATTACTTTGGCCTGTACAGGGGATTATGGCAATACGTTGGAATTCAAGATTTACTTAACATTGCTAAAGCCGTCACCTTGAGTTCTTTGATTAGCGTTGTGGCCATTACCATGGCATACCGATTTGAAAATTACTCCCGAGCCGTATTTTTTATAGACTGGATGATATTATTGCTTGGGGTTGGTGGGGTTCGAGTGGCGATTAGAGTAATAAAAGAGTATCTGGGTGGTTGGATCACGATGACTGGAAAAAGGTTGTTGATCATTGGGGCTGGTGATGCCGGAGAAGTGGCCCTTCGAGAAATTAGGAATAATCAACAATTTGAATATGCTCCCATTGGGTTTATTGACGACAACCCTGAAAAGATAGGTAGGAGAATTCATGGTATTCCAGTTCTGGGGACAAGGGAAGAGCTTCCCAAAGTATTAAAAAAATGGCAGATAGAAGAAATTCTTGTGGCCATACCTTCCGCCCTACCACACCGTCTTGGAAAGATAATTAAAGAATGTCAAGCCACTGGGCTTATGGTAAAAGTTATGCCAAAGTTACAAAGCATGGGGATGTTCGTGAATATTCCCCGACCCACCTCCTCATCTGAAGCTAAAATTGACTCTTTCTATAAAAATGGAAATTAATGCCTAGATAGTCAATGGCTAGGATGAAAGAAAGGGTTTGGTCATCAATTCATTTGTTCGGTACCAAGTAAAAGTTTCTGACTTTTGTCGGAACTGCTCCTGTTTATTTTGGCTAGGATTTCTTATGTCTACAGGAATGGGCAGCTCAATTTTTAGCGGTATTCCATATAATCCTTTTCCGGAAAAACAAAGGGACTATCATTGACTCAAGGGAAAAAGGTTTATCTTCGGCCGTTCAGTTCTGATGATATTCCCATTTGGTCAAAATGGTTTAATGACTTGGCCGTTGTCGAACATATGAATAAGGGCGCCTTTCCAAATACTGATGAACAGCAATCTAGTTTTTTTCTAGCCATGAGTGAGAGTCGTACGGATGTCCAATTTGCCATTGCTTTACAGGAAGAAAACACAATTATTGGAACTGTCGGTATCCATAAAATTGATTGGATTCATCGACATGGATCGGTTAGTCTCATGATCGGTGATAAAGTGTACTGGGGGAGAGGAATTGCCTCAGAAGTTATTGGTCTAACTGTTCGTCATGCATTTACCAAGTTAAATCTCAATCGATTGACGGCTGGAATGTGGAGTTCAAATTTGGCAGCAAAGAAAAGTTTCGAAAGAAATGGATTTCGGTTGGAAGGGACATTAAAAGGAAATTATTTTTACAAAGACCAGTATGTGGATGAATGGGTTATGGGATTATTAAGAAATAATTGGAGTCCTTAAACTGGCTAATAAAGAAGTTTGTAATAATTAATGTCGAATATTGTTAGTCTTCCTTCTCTGTGATATAGGCAAAATGATTTATGTCTCCCTGGCGGTTATTCTTTGCTAAATGCCATGAAAAGGGCAAGTTCTTATCAAGGATGAATCGGTAAATTCCATTTTATAAATAGATTGCCACCAACTCATTCCCATAGCATATGTCGTTAGCGCTGCTATCTGGTGTGGTTAAGATTGAGGTGTTGGGCCTATATGTCTACCGCGCAACGATCCTTTCTTCTTGAAAATCTGGGGAGTTATAATTGAAAGTAGTGTCTAGGATCAGTTGAAAACACGCGGCGTCTCGGGTTGAAATGGGTGTTGCAAAACATCCCCAACTCAACCACATAGGAGAGACGCCACGATGCAGGAATGTACCAAACCAGAGCAAGAAGATCGAGGAAGGACTGATGCGCTGACAGAGTTGATTCGGAGTGGCGCCCAACAGCTTCTCGCGCAAGCCCTGAAAGCGGAGGTGGCCGACCTCTTGGCGACTTATGCGGACCAGTCAACGGAGCAGGGACATGCGAGGGTTGTCCTCAGCGGCCATCATCCGAAGCGCCACATTCAAACGGGCATTGGGCCGGTGACCGTGCAGGTGCCCAAAGTCCGGAGTCGCCAGGGCGACCCAGTGACGTTTCAGTCGGCGCTGGTCCCCCCGTATGTGCGCAAGACGGCCAGCCTGGAAGCGGCGATCCCGTGGTTGTACTTGAAAGGGATCTCCACCGGGGAGATGCAGCCGGCCCTGGAAGCCCTCGTGGGCCCAGAGGCCAAGGGGCTGTCCGCGAGTACGGTGGCGCGGCTCAAGCAGAGCTGGCGGGAGGAGTATACCATCTGACGACAACGTCGACTCGATGCCGACCAGTGGGTTTATATCTGGGTCGATGGCCTCTACAGTGGCGTACGAGCGGAGCAACAGCGCTTGTGTGCATTGGTCGTGATCGGCATGAATGCCTCCGGAGAGAAACATCTCTTAGCGATGGAAGATGGGATTCGTGAGTCCACCCAAAGTTGGCGGGAAGTCCTGTTGCATCTGAAAGCCCGCGGCCTGAACGCGCCGGCCTTGGCCATTGGCGATGGGGCTCTAGGATTCTGGGCCGCGTTGGAGGAAATCTTCCCCGGTACGCGCCACCAACGCTGTTGGTGCCACAAGACACAGAATGTCCTAAATGCGCTGCCGAAAAGTGTGCCCTCGAAAGCCAAGCAAGCCTTACAAGAAATCTGGCAGTCTGAGACCAAAGGACTAGCGGAGCAAGCCGTTGACCTGTTTCTCAACACCTATGAGCTCAAATATCCCAAGGCCACGGCCTGTTTGCAGAAAGATCGAGAGGAGTTGCTGATGTTCTAGGCGTTTCCGGCTGCCCATTGGCCGAGTCTGCGGACGACCAATCCTATCGAATCGACTTTTGGAACGATTCGGCATCGGACGGTCCGCACAAAGGGATGTCTCACACGAGATGGCATGTTGCACATGATGTTTAAGTTGGGACAGTGTGCGGAGAAAACGTGGAGACGATTGCGAGGATTCCGAGAGTTGCCCAAAGTCATCGCCGGCATTCAATTTACTGATGGGAGCGAAGAAAGAACCACGGACTCAGTCGCCGCGTGAGCAACGCTTCAGACACTAGATTTGACAATAGCTCAATCTGGGCTATGTTGATCTTCACTTCTTTAGTTAGCCCGGATCTGCCTAGAATTAAACATTTTCTGGTTTTGACTAATGACACCTGGACCAAAGTTTTATTTTTTTGGAGATAATGAATGGCTTCCTCAACTAAACTTGCCTTGTTAGGTGGAAATCCAGTCACGATAGAACCCTGGCCGACATCCAATACCATCGGAGAAGAAGAAAAAAAATCGGTCTGCAAGGTATTAGATTCAGGAAATCTTTCGCAATTTAGGGCTTCCCATGGGAAAGATTTTTTGGGTGGCCCCGTTGTGAATCGGTTAGAAGCAGAATGGTCCCAATATTTTCAGGTGAAACATAGTGTCAGTATGAATTCCCTAACATCCGGCCTTTTCGCATGTATTGGGGCAGCTGGAATTGGATCTGGGGACGAAGTGGTCGTTACTCCTACAACAATGATTGCCTCGGCTACATGTATTATTGCGTATGGAGCCATTCCCGTTTTTGCTGATATTGACCCTTTAAACTATTGCATTTCTCGGCGCACTATTGAACCAAAAATTTCCCCTCGAACCAAAGCTATCCTTGTGGTTCATCTGTTTGGATTCCCGGTAAATATGGATGAGATCATGAACCTGGCTGCCGAACATGGTCTTTTCGTCATTGAAGATTGTGCTCAAGCTCCGTCGGCCACGTTTAAAGGACAACCAGTGGGAACCTTTGGTCACATGGGCGGGTTTAGTCTGAATTACCATAAAACGATTCATTGTGGAGAGGGAGGAATCGTGGTGACCAATGATGATGATCTCGCCATAAGGCTTCAACTTATTCGGAATCATGGAGAAGCGGTCGTACAGGATAGGGAGATTTCGAATTTAGTGAATGCCTTTGGGGGTAATTATCGAATGACTGAACTTGAGGCCGCGATTGCTGGGGAACAATTGAAAAAATTGGGTTGGCTCACAGAGGCTCGGATTGAACTAGCTGGGTATTTAACGGAAAGGTTAAAGGGGATTCCTGGCCTAAGTCTTCCGGTTGTACCAGGGCCCGAAAGTCGGCATGTCTACTATGTTTACGCGATGGGTTACGATGCTAAGCATTGGGGAATTTCAAGAGAATTATTTGTTAAGGCCATAAACGCGGAGGGGATTGAACTGAGAGATGGTTATGTTCGCCCAATTTATCTTGAGCCCATGTATCAACAAAAAATGGCATTTAAAGGCGGCATCCCTTTTACGTCAAAGGAGAATACTGGGGACATGAACTACGCTAAGGGTTTATGTCCCGTTGCTGAAATGGTCCACGAACAAACATTGGTGTTTGGAAAATTTTGTAGATGGCCTCTTACTAAGCAGCACATCGATCAAGTCGCGTTAGCTTTCGAGAAGGTATTTGAAGGCAAGGAAGAACTAACAAAAGCAACCTGTTAATTTTTGTTCTGATGAAAATATTAGGCGTGGCTCAAGATCCAGGTGGTGCGGAAGTCATCGCTCCGGCCTTGGTGGCACTAAAGAAATGCCATAAAGATGATTATGATCTTGAGGTAATAGCCCGAGGTGAAGCGGTTCGGGTTTTTGAATCGTCGGGAATCTCTTTTTCAAGATTTGAAGGTGATTCTCACCAAAAAAAATGGTCCCAATATGCCGAACAAATTTTACATCAAAAGCGATATGATATCGTGTTCACAGCCACAAGTTCTGTTCCGAGTCCCGAGCGTTTGTTCATTCGCGCATCCAAGAAGTTAGGTCTACCTTCTATCAGTATTTTGGATTCTTGGACTAATTACCGAGATCGTTTTCTTGAACCTGGGGAGACGCAATTATGCGATGGGTACTTGCCCTCCTACATAGGGGTTGCGAATCAATTTGGCCTTGCTGAAATGGAGGCCCTAGGATTTCCTCCTCACATTCTTAGGGTCGTTGGTCATCCTGGCATTAACGAATTTTTAAGAAGGGCAAAAGGACAACAGGAAGAGGCCCAAAACCATATTCGGAGGACCTTAAATCTTGATGGGAAAATTTCAATAGTCGTGTTTTTTTCTCAGCCAATTGAAGTGTATAACCAAATGAGAGCCCCTAGCTCGGATCCAGGATATTCCGAGACGGATGTCTTGAATGGATTGATGCAGGCGATTTTACGATTACCAGAAAGAGTCATTCTTCTTGTTAAACCTCATCCCAAGGAACCCATTGAAAATTTTTTTCATATTAAAGTTCCCAATGTTTATGTCGTAAATCATATCGATCCTGATTGGTTGGCTATGGCTGCAGACGCGGTGGTTTCAATGACTAGCGGCATGTTAGTCAAGGCATTTTTACATGGTAAACCCGTCTTGAGCATTCAACCCAATCTTCATGGTTATGATCAGAGTGTGCTTTCTCGAGCCGGTTGCATTACTACAATCAGGGATGCCGGTCGCCTTGTTGACTGTCTCGTGGAGGCTCTGTCAGGAAGCACTTCTCCTCCTTCTCATGATTTTGATTGGGATTTGAAAGATGGCCAAGAGATTGAGCGGATTCTTAATCTGATCAAGGAATTTGATAAGGATTCAGGATGAACATTATCGCCATTATTGCTTGTAGGATGGGGTCAAGCAGATTTCCAGGGAAAACTATGACCCCGATCTTTGGGAAACCAATGATTGAAAGAATGGTTGAGCGCGTCGCTTGTTCACGACACATCCAGAAAATTTGCCTGGCAACCACCGATCTTCCAATTGATGATGAGTTGGAAACCGTGGCAACACGATTGGGTATTTTGTCATTTCGGGGGTCCGAGGCGGATGTTCTTGGGCGAATTGTGGGTGCCGCTCAATACCACAAGCCTGATCTTATTGTTGAACTATTAGGAGACAATCCGCTCGTTCATTCTTCGATGATTGATGATGTCATTAAATTTTACCTTGACTCCAAGGTTGAATATGCCGCAAGTGTGACGACCGAATATCCATTCGCGGCCAAAGATATCCAAAAGTTCCCACTTGGGATTCGAGTCCAGGTGTTTTCTCCAGAGACGATTATTCGGTGCGAACAGTTGGTGGAAGACGCCTATTACCGGGAAAATTCTACGGCTTTTATTGCTGAAAAACCTGACCTGTTTAAGATCGGATATTTTGAAGCCTGTGGAGACTGGGCCAAGTTGGCGCGTCCCGATCTGACGTTTGCAGTCAATATTCCAAAGAATGTAGACCTTATTTCTGCGGTATTTTCAAAATTATATCCCCAAAATAAAAACTTTTCTTTGTTTGAGGTTCTTGAGACCATTGATTCTGATAAGCGGTTAGTGTCTCTGATGGGAAATGATGAGAATGTGTGATGTATCGTCCCCTAGGACTGCCCTCATCTAGAAAGTTTTGGGTTCTTGGCTTCTATACAAGTTGCCATGTGAAAAGTTACCCAAGGTTGATTATTTGCTCCCAAATTTGGCGATGAATCTTAAGTGAGCCAAGGGAATGATCCATTTGATTTTTTGAATGGTTAATCTCCCCGGGAATACGAATGGTCGATTCCTTTTTGTAGGAGGGGGAACTACGACAATACTTGATAAATTTTTCTATATCGGAAAGAACTTTTTGGGATTCTTGACCAAGAATATTTGGGCGAAATCCGATAAACAGTGCACCATTTCCTCCACGGGAAGGTTTGTTCTGGGAATAGCCTGCTCCAGTTACAATCCCGGCGAGGACCTCAACTGCCAATCCTAGAGCAAACCCTTTATGGCCAAAGGCTCCCCCTAAGGGAGGAAGAAAGGCTTTTTGTGGGTTTGTGTATAACTTTTTGGGATCATAAATTGGCAACCAATTTTTATCCACAAGCCATCCTTTAGGGACTCGCTGTTGTTGTAATGCAGCCAAGCGTATTTTTCCCTCTGGAACGTTACTTGTAGTCAAATCAACGAGAAGGGGACAATTCTTTGGCCGAGGAATGCCAATTGCTAGGGGGTTAGGACTAAGTCGTCCATGGGTGCCGCGCCAAGGCAGGACGTTCTTTCCTGCTCCCTGATAATTTGCGAATGCAAGGATAATATAGCCCTTCTCTGCGGGAGAGCGGATAATGTTTGCAAGTCGTCCCAGGTTATGGCTGTTTTTAAGCCCAATGACTGCTATGGATTCTTCGGCTAAGACCTGGATTAGGGCGGATGAGACTTTTTCTGCGGACAACGTCCCAAATCCGTATCTACCATCAATTATCCTTGAGATTTGGCTGTGCCTGGTTAGGGAAGGTCGATTTCTGGGGTGAAGGGTTTTTCCCCGTATTTGAGAGACAATTTCCACCATGCGAAGAATCCCATGGGATGGATATCCATTGAACTCATTGTCCAGAAGGGATTGCACGACCCGTGTGGCGATGGTTCGCGGAGTGGTTAGGTTTAGTAAAATCGATTGACAGGTCTTTTGGATTTCTGGGATTGGAATTGTTGTATAGGTTTTCGTCATAGTCCCTCGCTGGGTTATCAGGTTAATTCGCAATGGAGATCGTGTCTAATTGAATTCCAAATTGCAAAAAAGTAGGAAATAGGGGAATTGATTGATTGGCAGAATGGATTAATGGTAATAATTTCTTTCTCCAACTGAAACTTTTGAAGGAATGAAGTTAAGTGTTTATCATAAGCTTTTGAGGGGTTCGTAATTTTAAAATCGCCATATTCATAGTTAAAATGGCATGGTGCTTCCCAAATTCAAAGAATACGTTTAAAGTACACCTTGTTAATAGGCGCCACTGAACTTTTTTAATAGGACCATTTATGATTATGAGGTTATATATATAATGACTGAACACAAGGGCCTAACAATACTCAATCCAGGGAGGATCTCCACAAAGGGAGCTGGGGAAACGAAAAAGATACTCCTTTTTACTGCACCAAGACCTCGGCCTGACTATACACCCCTGCATTTTGGTGATAATCGTGCCCCTCAGGGACTAGGGTATGTTGCTGCCTACTTGGAACGTTTCGGACACATATGCAAAATTGTCGATCTTTATGCCTTTACTTGGAAATTTAAAGGTGTGGTGACAGAAGTCAAATCTCCCTGGCGAAAAAAACAGGATAAGTCTGGACTTAATTGGCAGCGAACGATGGATGGAGACCTCAATACTGTCGAGGATCATTCTCGTGGAGGATTTAATCAAAACAATTCAGATGGAACGATTGATTTGGGTACCGATCTTGAAGCCGTGATTGACGACTTTAAACCAGACTTTATTGGCATGTATATCCATACCATGTCTTTTGATACGGCTGTAGAGCTCAGCGCTGCCCTGAAGAAATATTATCCTGAAACTCCACAGATGTGCGGAGGGCCTCATCCCTCGGTCATGCCAGAAACGCTACCTGAATCTTTTGACTTTGTGGTTATGGGTGAAGGGGAAGAGAGTGCATTAGGCATTGTGGAAGGCCGAGAGAAAAATCGAATAATTAAAGGGGTTCAGATTGCGGAAGACGCAATGGACTTTTTACCTTGGCCCAATATCGACCATTTTTGGGAGTACCCATATAATTGGGGTTTGAAGTTGTTTGGTCATGGAGAAATTACTCCTACGGTTTCCCTGAATACTAGTCGAGGATGTCCATTCCCTTGTAAATTTTGTGGAGTTCAGGATGTTTCTGGTGGTCGATTTCGGCATGTTTCTGCCAGGCGGATATTTGAGCATGTTGTTTGGCTTCAAGAAAAATATGGTGCTCAAGGAATCTATTTTCGTGAAGACAACTTTACTGTCAGTCTGCAACGAGTCGAAGAGTTTTGTGATCTCATCATTGAGAATGGTGTAAAGATCCAGTGGGCTTGTGAAAGTCGAGTTAACAAATTAAGCCCTCAAATGATTGAGAAAATGGCAAAATCAGGATGCGTGGGGTTGTATATCGGGGTGGAAAGCGGAAGTGATAGAGTTTTGCAATTTATGCAGAAACTTGAGTCTCGCGCAGATTTCTTGGAAAAATTTCCGATTTTGCATTCTAATGGAATAAGCACCTACACAACTTGGATTTATGGAGCACCCACTGAAACTCCTGAAGATCGTCGCGAAACCGATAGTCTGATTGAAATCATTAAACCTACCACCATTGATGCGTTTATTTATCTGGGTATTCCTAAAAGTGATTGGTATCGGATGGTCGAAGATAATAATTGGTATGAATTTAAAGATCGAAACGGATTCATTTATCCTACTGGTTATCTGGGGTATGCCCGCGAACTTTATGGCGTTTCCGATCCAAGGGTAGAATATGTTGAACGGATTTATTCTGAAAATAATATTTCCCCTGTTTTGAAAGATTGGTAATCGGTTAGGTAGTTAAGGTAGGGATCCCATTCCCGTGTTCAAAAATATTACTTCGTCGTTAATTTAACCAATAGGATAATCCATGACTTGGGTGGTCACCGAACGTTGCGATAATTCTCGATATACTGATTGTGTCGATGTGTGTCCTGTCGACTGTTTTTACACTATTGATCAGCCTTATAAGATGGTTGTTATTGATCCAGATACCTGTATTGATTGTTCACTTTGTGAAACGACCTGCCCGGTCAATGCCATTTATCGTGATGAGGAAGTACCTGATCCGTATGAAATTTGGATCGAACGTAATAAAGAATTATTCAAGTCGGGTGTTTTGATTAAAAAAAAGCAAGATCCACTACCTACCGCCATCACTCTCGAGGAGACTCAAACTCGAGAACGGGAACGGGGACTAATTGTTCACGAGCCTCCACCAGACCGATAGCTTCCTGCAGGTGTTTAAAAGTATGAGCCGTGCTTATCCGGTTGTCACACCCGCCTACTAAATGTAGTGGCTCTTGATTTTTCGGAGTAAAGCTCGGCATAGG
>JAQBUF010000072.1 GCA_027623995.1 Nitrospirota bacterium | reverse complement strand
CGACATAATTTCCTGAGGTGAACGTGGATTTTCTAGGTAGAATCCATCTTCCAACTGCCGTTTTTAGGTTCAACAAGTCGCTTCCGCGTCAACCGATCTTTCCAAACTCGCAACCGAAATGCAAAACACCCTCTCGAGTTTTAAATTAAATGCACGTTGGGAAAAGTAAACCGCAGGTGAGGGGGAGATCTTGTCGAGCAGAAGTATTGACCATTTTGGGAGATACCTTCTCCTAATTATAAAGGCCCATCAGCATGACCTGATGGGCCTTTACTTATGTGGGGCCTATGCTGAGCGCTTGTATGATTATTCTGGATGACGAGCGGCAGAGATTGCGCTGACGACTTCCAGCAAGGTGGTTTCTCGTTCAGGGTCATCTAAGGCCACGAGAAGATGCGATTCTTCCCCATGCGTGATCGTGAGAGACACAAAGGGTTTTTCTTGAGCTTTCAATTTATCTCCACTGACTCCTACGCCGCCTTCGTCTTTCCAGACACCATATTGAATTTGAATTTTTTCCAAGTCTTTCAGGGAAAAAATATCATATCGGAAATAGTCATCCCCTATCACCATGTCAACCCCGACATTTCCTGGGGTAAGCGCGACGGCATTAAATCGCCCTTGATCTTCATATCCATGAGGAAGACCGGCATTAATATAGAGATGAGCGACCTTTCGATCACCCAGAGCCAAATTCACTTTTTTCTTCATGGCCTGATAGTCAATTTGTAATGGCCGCTCTTCTTCATCTGTGGAAGCCAGCGCGGCAGTCTGTAATTTTTCGAACACATCATCAGCTGTCAACATGCACAATACTCCTTTCCAAACCTTTAGCTTATTCTGACACCCGAAACCCGTTGGTTACGATAGCGGGTCACCAAGCGGAAACGCAAGTATCCTGCCCATCCCTGTTCAGACGTTTGGCCCCCGCCTAATTTGGCTTTAGGTTTCTACATTCTGCCCAATATTTCCGCCTAACTAAGGAGGCGCCTCTATTCCGCCCTCGTCTAATGAGACGGGACAACATTGACCATTTGCAAACTCCTCAAACCGTTGGGCATACTACGAACCCGTGACATTTCACCTTTGTGAGGGAGCAGATACATGAATGACCCACTTTGTATGATTGATGGCTGTACCCATCGAGCCTATGCCCCATCAGGCACTGGGCAACTTTGTAAAGAGCATTTTTCAGAATACGTACGATGGAGAAGGAAGAAAGGTGGCATGGGCATGTTTCGAAAATATAACTCCATGACCATGGAAGAACGTAACACGATTTTCCAGCAGTGGGAAAAAACCCTGTCGGTTGTGGGGTAATCCTACTTTTTTTCGACCACACACCGACGGAATTCCTAATCGGCCTTACTCCATCAACGGCGAGCCATGGTGATGGATCAATCTCCAGCCTTCATCCAACCGTTCAAATAAATTGGTGGCCATCACTTGGCTATTTTGCGTGTTATCCCCATGGCGACTGGTAATGTTTTCTGTACAAATTACCCAGGCCACATCCCCAGCCACCTGAACCTGCAGCTCTGTCAGGGAAAATCCCATGGAAAACACATTGTTAAAAATCACGACCCAAGAATCCCGGACCAGCGGCCATCCCACTCGAATGCTCCACCCCGGGTGAATACAGGTCACATATTCTTGATGAGCCCAAATCCCATCCATTTTCATCATATCTAAACTTTCAAAGGCCGAATAAAAATCCTCATTGGCCCTGGTGACTTCTTCAATCCGCTCTTGCAACATCAAACTACATCCTTTCTATAGACATTCCTGGCGTTTTCACTCCCACCAATTTAGTTTGCCACTCCTTCAGGCATCATCCCATCCTGAAAACCAATCGGCAACCCCAAGCTCTTTGGGAAGACTCGTCGCTAGTTACTTATCGCTCGTTGATGGTGAAGAAAAGCTCATGGGTCGTTGCGCATTTTTACTAGCGACGAGGGACAAGCAACCAGCGACTGTTATCACGACCTTGAAGACCGCGTGACGAGCCAGACACCGCTTAACACCAACGCTATGCCGATCAATTTTACGACATCGAAGGATTCTCCCAATATCACTAGCGATAGAAGTAAAGAGGACACGGGAATGACGTTGATGAAGACTCCAGCTCGGGAAGGCCCAATTCCTGAAACTCCATAAAGCCAGGCTTGCTGCCCCAATGCCGTTGCAAACACGATGACATAGACTAATGCTATCCATCCTGATGACGGCACACTTGCCACCCCACTATCGAGCATTTTGTGATCGGTCCAAAGGAGAGGGATTTGAATCAGAATCGAAATCAACAAGGTGGTCCAATTGACGGTCAGCGGTGATAGTCGATCCATGACCTTGCGGCTGCCAATGGTGTACAGTGCCCAACTGACCAAGGCCAACAACACGAGAATGCCCCCAAGTAATGGGCTCTCGCCAGAAGCCTCAGAAGCATTGACTCCAGAAACAAACGCGACTCCAATGAATGAAACCGCGCATCCCACCCACACGCGACCAAAAGGAACATCTTTGAGCATCAACGAAGACAGGACCGCGGTAATGGCTGGGCTGGCTCCGATAATGACACCCGCAGCTCCAGCATCGATGTAATACAAACCATACAAAATTAACAAATGGTTGCCGAGCACACCCAAACCCAAAAGAGTGAGCATGCCTAGGTCTCGGGCCTCCCATTGTGTCTTCCCTTGCTCCTGCCACCACCACAAGGGGATCAAAATTCCTAATGCACCCAGTCCGCGAAAAACCGACACCTCTACAGGTGAAAAGGCCCCAAGCGCAATTTTTTGAGCAACGACCGATCCTCCCCATACCAATGCGGCAGTCATTAACGCGGCATACGCAGCTGATTCACGTGGGACAGCCATGGATTTTCCTTCTGAAAATATTTTTAGGAATTGGGCTTATGAATTACAGTTGGAAAAATGAGATCAGATTTGTCATTCTTGGGAATAATAATTTCCACCATGAGCCATTCCACTATGCAATCGTCACATCCTGACTCAATCCCACCATGGCTGACTCCTCCAGAACCTTTATGTCTGGAAGAAGGAGCTATACATGTGTGGCGCGGGATTGTAGACATACCCTCCTCTCGCCTTCAAGTCTTCTGGGACACCCTCAGCAAGGATGAGCAGCAACGGGCACAGCGGCTACGCCTTCCTCAACACCAAACACGATTCGTCGCTGCCCGAGGCATGTTACGATCACTCCTGGGACGCTACCTTGACCTTTCCCCTCTTGAAATTGAATTCGACACTGGTCCACATGGCAAACCTTTTGTTCGAAATGCTGTAACGCCGAAACTCCATTTTAATATCAGCCACTCACAAAAAATCGCCCTGCTTGCCTTTAGCCAGGAATCTGAAATCGGGATCGATGTGGAAGGCCCACGGACTCACCTCGATCATGAGGCTATCGCGAAACGTATTCTTAATGACCAAGAACAGGAATGGTTCCAAAGTTTACCGTCCTCAAAACGACCATCTGCGTTTTTATCCTGCTGGACCCGCAAAGAAGCGTTTATCAAAGCTCACGGGGCAGGCCTCACGTTTCCCCTTAAGGATGTCACCGTGACCTTTTTGCCTCATCAAACGCCGCGTTTAGTCAAAATTAAAGACCCCTATTTCCATGACCACACCTGGTCCATGTATCCCATACACTCAAGGCCTCGATATGCTGGGGCATTGGTGGTTGCAGGCCAGCCAAATGCTATTCACTATTGGAATTATCAATAAAGGAAATCATCATGAGTGCGAAATAAATTTCTAGCATGTCATGTGCCAGAGGGTCACTAATCACAAATTATGCGTTCCACAGAATGGCATGTACGCCAAAACAGGCCTAATGGCTTAGGTCTATAGGCCTTCTGTCCGGTTGACGTGACCTGCCCTCAAGAATAAAATGAAGTCCATGTCCCGAAAGGGTCACAAGAATATTTTCACTAAGAAAATTATTATGTTGGCTCAATAAGAATTTAGTAGAAGGAGGATTTCATGTCGTTATTGATAACTGATGAATGTATTAACTGTGGAGCCTGCTTGCCAGAATGCCCGAATGAGGCAATCTTCGAAACCATAAGCGCCGCAGAGGAAAAGGGCAACCAAATCGGAGATGGCCAAAGAGAACATGGTGAAGGCGACACCGTGTATGTGATCACCTACGAGCGATGCACAGAATGCGTAGGGCATTTTGATGAACCGCAATGTGCGGCGGTCTGTCCTGTGGATGATTGTTGTATTTCTGATCCTGCTATTCCGGAAACAGCTGAGGTCCTCCTTGAAAAGGCCAAAACGCTCAATCCCGATAAAGAGATTGATGCCACAAAAGTGTGGAGTGGAGTGAGAAATTAAATCTGTTCTCGCTGTGCCAGCGAAAGAAAAGCCCGCTCTCTGAATAGAGAGCGGGCTTTTCTTTTAAATCCGTCGCCGGTTGCTAGGACATAGCAACATTCTAAAAGAACGCCGCTAGCAACTCCTCCAACCATCCTGCACTAAACTTTTTGGAGTTCACCAATCCGCACAGACACAAACTTGGACACACCAGGCTCTTCCATAGTCACACCGAATAACGAATCAGCAATTTCCATGGTTCGTTTGTTGTGGGTGATGACAAGGAATTGTGAAAGATTGGTCAATTGAGTTAGAAACCGTGCAAAGCGGATCACGTTTGGTTCGTCTAAAGGAGCATCCACCTCATCAAGAATACAAAAGGGTGAGGGTTTAATGAGGAAGCTCGCAAACAACAACGCCAGTACAGTCAGAGCTTTTTCGCCACCAGATAACATCGAAAGATTTTTAAGACGTTTACCAGGAGGTTGCGCCACAATATCCACGCCCGCATCCATATGACTGTCATCGACACCTTCCTCGGATTCAGGCTTCACTAGCACTAATTCTGCATGTCCCCCTGCGAACAATGCGGAAAACACTTCACCAAACTTCTCCTGCACGGCCTTGAAAGTTTCTTCAAACATTTGATTAGTAGTCTGACTCAGGCGATCGATAATCTCTTGGAGAGATTGGATCGATTCCGACAAATCTGCTTCCTGTTTCGTGAGGAATTGAAACCGTTCTTCCTGCTCACGATGTTCATCAATGGCCGCCAAATTGAGTGGCCCCATTCGCTCTAAGCGTGTCCTGATGATACGAACCCGCTCACGCCAGTCTTCTGGCCCTTCTATGGTCTCGGACATATCAGGAGAATCAGGAGAGGGCTCCTCTTCACTTTGACCATTCGACCGATTCGAGAGATCTTCCTCCGTTTGCCCATAGGTGCCGGTCAAGGTATCGACCACTGTTTGCAGGCGGGTTCGCACTTCAGCCAATTGCACTTCAGTTGCTGCTCGCTGCTCACGAGTGGAAGTAAATTGCTTTCGAATAGCCGACAATTGCAGTTCCAATTCACGAACCCGTCGCATACCTTCATGATGGTGTTCTTCAACCTCTTGTAATTCCCCTTGCCGCACGTCTTTTTGTTGCTGAAGCTCCGTGAACAACACCTGGGCCTCGGCCTGCTTGGCTTGACTCGCTTGAGATTTCGACTCCAATGTCTGCACTTGTTCGGCCAATAACCGCAGCCGCGTTTGCCTGGCTTCCTCTTCCTGTTGCATCCGATCCAAATCAGCTTGAGTTCGCTCACGACGTTCATACCACGTGGTCTTAGAAAGCCGAGCCGTCGTCAACTGCTCATACAATCGCGTAGCCTCCGCCTCAACATTCTGAAGCTGGACCAACAATTGCTCCAGATCAGTCTCTTGAGTGGTCTGATCCTGCCGTAATTGAACCAACCGCCCCAGGCAGGTCTGGCTATCATTCTGAAGACGAGTGAATTCTTCTTGGCTCGACGCGACCTCTTGCGAGACGGACAACACCTGCTCTTCAACATCAGACACCTGTTGTTCAGCATTGCCAATTTCGTTTTCAGCCATCAGAACATGACGCTCAGATTCTTTTAACGATTCATCCAACGTTCGCAATTGTTCCTTAGTAGAACCTTGTTGCTGACGTAATTCCGCGAATCGCCGTTCAGCCTGCTCAAGATTTTGTACGATGTCCCCAATGTGACTCTCTAAGGTTCGAACTTCACGCCGTCGTTGGAGCACACCACTTGAATCACCGGTAGAACCTCCGGCCACAAGTCCAGAGGTCTCAATAATTTCCCCAGAGACCGTGGCGAATAGAGGAGCCATAGGGCCACTCCATCGTTGCTGACGAACGAATGCCAATGCATGGTCAAGACTTTGAACGACCACCACACGGTGCAAAAGACAATGTAGGACCGCATTCAATTCCTCTGGAGCTCCAACCATTTCAGTGGCTCGACCAATCACACCATCCTGCTGTTTGAGATCAGACCACCAAGAGGGCTCTTGCCCCTGGACCGCATCAAAAGGCTGCGCTGGAATAAAAGTACCGCGGCCAAGGTCGTGATCTTTCATAAATTGCAACGCCTGAACAATATCGCCATCACCCTCAACCACCCAAGCTCGGATATGTTCGCCCAATGCAGCTTCAATAGCTTGTTCAATTTGTTGGGGGACTTCCAGGCGCTCGCCCACGGCCTCCTTCACGCCCTGACACACCTGACGAATTGAAGTCGCTTCGCCTTCAGCTCCACCCTCATATCCAAATTCTTCTTGAAGCACGGCCTGCAAGGCCTCCAGGCGGGATTCTGCAGCGGCCCGCTCGGTTTTTCCTTCAACACGTTGGTGCTCAACATCATGAATATGTTGCTCAAGTTGAGAGAGTTGAACTAAGACCTCTTCACGATGAGCCTGTGTGGACTGAAGATGTTGAGTGAGACCCTCAAGCCGTTCCCGCAAGTTATTCAATTTGATAAGCAGATCGGCTCGTTCGGTTTCAGCCTGTTGATGCTCTTCCTGGAGTTGCTGGACTTGAAGGGTCAAATCTTGCTGGCGCGCTTCTAAATTTTGAAGCCGCGTTTCTGTTTGAGTCCCCTCAATCGTTCGCGCTAAAATCTGTCGGCGTAGCACCTCCGCTTGGGCCTGAACAGATGACCGTTTCCCAACCAGAGCCTGTTCCTCACGTTCAAGCCGAACCAATGTCTCCTCAGCTTGTTGTGCCTCTTCCATGGCCCGACCCAATTGATTGTGCAACGCAGCGATAGCCTCAACGACATGGGTTGAGTCCTGGCTCAGCCGGTCTTGCTCTTCGGCTCCCTGAGCCTGCTGCTCGGCATAAAGCTGAATACGATTGCGTTCCACCTCAAGAATCGTGAGCGTTTGCCCCATTTCGTATTCAACTTTGCGAAGCGCTTCTTGGGTGGTGCCTACCACTTCCCCATCCCGCAATTGGTCGGCTTTGAGTTGTTCATGTGTGACCGTCAGCGTGGCTTCCTCCGCCATATGCCCAGCTTCTTGCGTTTCATAGGTGGCAATTCGGCCCTCCATGTCTCCATGAGTTCGACTTAACTCTTGATAGTCCCAACGTAAAACATTGACTTCGAGGGCGCGACATTCCTCTTTCAGCTTCCCATATTGCTCGGCTTGGCGGGCCTGACGCTCTAACGTCCGAAGTTGTTTTTGCACTTCGATAATGACATCCCGAACCCGAACCAAATTCTGTTCCGTAGAACTGAGTTTACGAAGAGCTTCCGTTTTTTGTTTTTTAAACCGCCCGATGCCGGCGGTTTCCTCGATAAAACTTCGACGGTCCTGTGGGGAACCAGAAAGGATTTGGTTGATATTCCCTTGCTCAATCACCGTGTGGCCTTTGGTGCCAGCCCGGGCTTCTAAAAACAGACTGCGAATATCCTTTAATCGACAAGGAATTTTATTGATATAATATTCACTATCCCCATCGCGATAAAGCCGACGGGTCACCATGAGTTCTTTATTCCCAGGGAGTTCATCGAATACCCCGGAGACCGACTCCAATTCCTGACTAGTCACATCCGAAACGATCAATGACACCTCAGCCATTCCCAAGGGTTTTCGAGTTTCCGTTCCATTGAAAATCACATCTTCCATCTTCTCACTACGAAGAGCCTTGGTGCTTTGTTCACCCAATACCCACAACATGGCATCCACCACATTGCTTTTTCCTGAGCCGTTGGGACCAACAACCGCCGTGATACCCTTGGGAAAATCTATTTTAGCGTCGTGAAATGACTTAAAACCCGAGACAATCAACGATTGTAATTGCATAAGAAACCGTCAGCCTTTGGAAGAGTGAATACGGGATATTTCAGTACTGGTGATGTACCACAGCACATATAAAAAATCAAAGAAAGAGCACTAAATAATGTGCCCGCCTGACCATAACATGTCAACATATTGTGGTTTTGCTGTGGATAACTGAGATGTCTGTCGTCGAAATTACTTGCGACCAGGCATAATCAATTCTTTTGGAAGAAGAAATTCGACATCCTCTTCAACGACTTTCAGCTCTTCCACCTCCGAAGCACCAAGCCCCTTGAGATAGGAGACCACTTCGGTCACCAGCACCTCTGGGGCGGAAGCTCCGGCGGTTATTCCGACAGCATCAACATCGTTGAGCCATTCAGACTGAATGTCTTTGTAGGAATCAATCAAATAGGAGGGAATAGAAAAACGCTCTGCCAATTCTCGAAGTCGGTTGGAATTCGAGCTATTCGGAGACCCAATAACCAAAATAAGATCCACGAACTTGGTTAATTCTTTGACGGCATTTTGCCGATTTTGGGTGGCATAGCAGATATCTTCTTGATGGGGGCCTTTAATCCCTGGGAATCGTCGGTTCAGTGCTTCGACGATTTCACGGCATTCATCGACACTGAGCGTCGTCTGTGTCACATAGGACAGATGGTCCGCACTTTCAAGGACCTGAAGATTTTCGACATCTTCGACCGAAGACACGAGATGAAATTTATCGGGGATTTGCCCAAGCGTCCCAACCACCTCCGGATGCCCAGCATGGCCGATGAGAATCATTTCATAATTATTGGTGTAGTCACGGTTCACCTCGTTGTGAACTTTAATCACGAGTGGGCAGGTTGCATCGATCGCTTTTAAATTTCGACGTTTTGCGACTTCCCAAACCTCCTTCGCCACACCATGGGCGCTAAAGATCACTAACGCGCCATCAGGCACTTCATCCAATTCCTCAACAAACACCGCCCCGCGTTCACGAAGAGAATTCACCACATGCCGGCTATGAACAATTTCATGTCGGACATAAATTGGCGCGCCATACCGCTTGAGCGACAATTCGACGATTTCAATCGCACGATCAACGCCAGCGCAAAATCCACGAGGATTGACTAAATATATTTTTTTCACGGGGTCCTCCTCAAACTTTCATACAATCGGGGGGTCTCAGTCTTGGCACCGATAGAGAAGGGGTGCCGGCCAAAAAGTCGAGAAACATTAGGCCAGGATGTTGGTATTTCGTCAACTGGTCAAGGAAGAATAGCCACTCGTCGCTGGGTGCTTATCCCTCATATTTCGTTGCTAGTTTTTACTAGCGACGAGCAACTGGCGACAACCCAATCCTTACAGGGGGCTTGCTCACCACCGAATCAACGCCGTTCCCCAGGTGAGCCCTCCCCCAAATGCTCCCAGCACGATCAGATCACCAGAATCAAATTTCTTTTGGCGACAAGCCGTATCCAACGCAATAGGCAAAGAGGCGGATGACGTATTACCCACCAGCTCAATCATGGAAAACATTTGATCGGGAGCGAGACCTAGGCGCTTGGCAATGGCTTGAAGCATTCGGCCATTCGCCTGATGGGTAATCACCCTTGAAATGTCTGACACCTTGAGGTCAAAGTCAAACAACAGGTCTTCCAAGGCGGCACTGAGCCGTTTGACCCCTGTTCGAAACACCGAGGCCCCCTCTAACTCAATAGCATGAAGGTGGCCCTGAACCGTTTCAGCTGACCCAGGCAACCTGGAACCTCCGGCAGGCACCCGAATGAGATCGTGGCAAGCTCCATCCGAATGCAATCGGATATCGACAAGGCCCTGCCTGATTGCCGACCCCACGCTCTCTAAAGATTCTGCTCGTTTCACCACAGCGGCCCCCGCCCCATCACCAAACAGCATGGCACTGGCATTTCGAGAAGCGTCGAGGTATCGAGATTTCACTTCTGCCGCAACCACCAGACAACTTCGATATTGGCCAGACCGAATAAAGGCATCGGCCATTGCCAACCCATAGAGAAACCCCGTACATGAAGCGGCTAAGTCAAACGAAGCCACCGATCTTGCTTGCAATTTTTGCTGAAGGTAGCAGGCTGTTGAGGGGAAGATGGTATCCGGCGAAGTCGTGGACACAAGTATGACGTCGATAGATTCAATCGATTCACCTGCCGCAATCAAGGCTCGACGAGCCGCCTGCTCGGCTAGGTCCGAACAGGTTTGATCCGGATGGCACCAATGTCGGGTCTTAATGCCAGTTACCCGAAACACGTCGGCATCCGGCAGGTTAAAATGCGATGCCACCTCCTCATTGGTGACAAGCCGATCTGGCAAATAGGACCCGGTGCCGACGATTCGACTAAAAAGCGCTTGTGTCACAAAGCAGCCTTTCGAGATTTCAAGAGGGTAAAATTATTGATGAAAAATGCCTCCGCATCCAATTTCCAGCGCCCACAACCTTGTGTGAAAGTACGTAACATGATAGTCTGTAAAGGATTGTGGCCTTAAGTTTTTTCTATTAATTCAAAATCTTATGACGATGCCAACAACGCTCACTTCAAAAATTGCTTTAGCCATCCTTGCCACCAGCCTTCTTGTTGCAGGCTGCTCTAGCACACCGGACAAGGAAACCACGGCAAAAAATACTCCGCTCAGTGGAACTGATGAACAGATCTTTGTTGGGGATACCATCGAAATGAACTACGACCCCAATGTCATCATGAAACGAGCTGAATCATTCCATGATAAAGAAGGCTATGCCGAAGCCATCGTCGAATATCAACACTTTCTGGATCTCCATCGCAACCATGTCCTGGCCCCTTATGCGCAGTACCGACTGTCGCTTAGCCATTTCAAAATGATTAAAACCATTGACCGCGATGTGAGCCCAATTGAAAAAGCTCGCGACCAATTTATCAAACTCATGCAGACCCATCCTGGCAGCCAATACGAAGCCGAAGCCAGAACCAAAATCGGTGAATGTGAAGATCTCTTGGCCCAACACCACCTGTTTGTGGCCGAGTTTTATTACAAAAAAGAAGCCTATCTGGCAGCAGCCAAGCGCTATAAACTCGTCATTGAATCGTATCCACATTTGGAAGCCGCAGCTGAAGCCAAATATGAACTCGCCAAGACCTACAAAGACTTAGGTGCTCCAGACTGGTCTCGGGATTGGTTGGTCGCTTTAGTCCGGGAACATCCACAGCACAAATTGCGCGATGACGGATTAAAAATGTTAGCCTCCCTTCAAAAAGAACATCCAGATTTGGTTGTTGCCCAAAACTTAGGAACCTTGAATACCAATCTTCTCACGACGAGCTTTCTTCCCTTGAATCAATCCGCTCCAATTGCCTCTTCTGGAATTTTGGCAAAGACTTCTTCTCTGTCGTCCGATTCGACAACAACCGCCCCAAACCTCACCAAGGTTGAATGTGAATTGGGTGCCTGGTGCGAACCTTCTGCCGCGACTGAATCCAATTCAGCTTCCGCGACTTCTCCTGCCCCTGCTCCCGTAACCTGTCCACCAGGCGTTTGGTGCGAATAGGCTATCGTTTTCCTTCCGTCTTCAAATCTTCTCCTTTACTCTGAACCCATCTGAATAAAACCGCTTTCAAACGTAAATTCTGCCCCTTTCGACAAAAAATCTAGGACGACCAACCCTTGCCAATAAGAATTCAAACTTCTTTTTTGGGCCTGTTGAATATTTCCTGTTCATTGCCCATAGATGCTTCAGGACGGCAATCGAGAGCAGTGAGAGGGAATGTTCAAAAAAGTTCATCTAGTCAAGGCCGCAGAATTTCTTTTGTAGCAGCACGATCTCATCGTGCCCTCTTCGGGCGCATCAATTGCCACTGCCGCCAGAAAGAGGCGGCATAAGATGCCGCAGCTAGTGCGCCTGTGAAGGCGTTTGATCAGGAGGGTGCAAGTCCCTCTCAGGCGAACGTGACCAGCCTGAAGTCGACAGTGGTCACGGCGTTTCCGTGAGGAAG
>JAQBUF010000071.1 GCA_027623995.1 Nitrospirota bacterium | reverse complement strand
CTCTTCGCTTCAAACGGCTTCATGGCACTGACGCGCGAAAGAGGCAGCATGAGATGCTGCGGCTACAGGAGGGAAATGAGGAGAACCAGCATCTGGCTCCGCCGAGATGGTTTCGCTCAGGCGAGTGCTATGCTGCGGCTACACGGGGACAGGAGTTCCCACACCAGAGCGAACTTTGGCGCCAGGCGCTGACTCATTGAGGATAAGCCAATACAAACCAAGCTGCTGAACCGCTTGCGTGAACTCGACAAAATCCACGGGCTTACGAACATAGCTATTGGCTCCAAGTTTATAACTTTTCATCAAATCTTGCTCTTCTTTTGACGAAGTCAAAATCACCACGGGCAAAAACCTTGTGCGATCATCCGCTCGTAATCGTCGTAAGACTTCCAACCCATCGATCTTAGGGAGCTTTAAATCCAAAAGAATGAGCTGAGGCATCACACTCATATCTCGCCCCGCATGCGCCCCAGTGCCAAAGACATATTCCAGCGCTTGGACACCATCACGAGCGATCACCACCTGGTTCATGATGTTGTTTTTCCCAAGTGCCCGCATGGTGAGTTCTTCATCATCAGGATGATCTTCGACCAACAAAATCACTTTTTCACTCATGACCTGTCTCCCTCATTGACAAAGGTAAAGAAAAAGGTGGCACCTTTTCCCTCGATCGCATCAGCCCAGATACGGCCACCATGGCGTTGAATAATACGATGTACCGTCGCAAGACCTATCCCAATACCGTGAAACTCACTCACGGCATGTAATCGCTGAAAGGCCCCAAAGAGTTTGTCTGCGTAAGTCATATCAAAGCCCACGCCATTGTCTCTGACAAAAAAGACGGGTTGAGCATAATGATAGGTCATCCCTAATTCCACTCTGGCAAATTCTTCATGGCTGGTGAATTTCCATGCATTCGCGAGCAAATTTTCTAACACGACTCTGGTTAAATCTGGATCAGCGGTCGCACGAAGATTCTCCGCCACGACTACTTCGACCTGACGGTCAGGATCGGCTTTGCTCAGGTCTGACACAATGGATTGGGCAATGCTGGTAAGGTCGACCGGCTCAAACGTCAATTCCGCGCGAATCAGTCTGGCGAGATTCAGCATGGCATCAATGAGTTTGGCCATGCGTTGACTGGCTTCACGTACCCGTTGCAAGTACTGCCGACCCTTGTCGTCCAGCTTATCAAGATAATCATCAAGCACGGCCTGACAGAACCCGTCGATGCCGCGCAAGGGGGAACGTAAATCATGCGAAACCGAATAACTAAAAGCCTCCAACTCTTTGTTAGAAGCCTCCAACTGTGTCGTCCGATCGAGCAAGTCGGCATTCAGCTTGCTCATATTATCTTCGACGCGTTGCCGTTCAGAAATTTCTCTCGTCAGTTCGACATTCGCTTCCGCGAGCTTGGACGTACGCTCATGAACTCGCCGTTCAAGGCCCAAATGCACCTGTCGTAATTCTTCTTCCACACGACCACGTTCACCCATTTGTCGTTCAAGCTCAAGGTTAGAATCCCGAAGGGCCGAGGTACGTTCCATCACCCGATGCTCTAACTCTACAGACGTTCGTCGAAGCTTGCTGATGACGAGGCCCATACAGCCTAACCAAATGACGACCAATAAGGCCGTCCATCCATAGAGGTTGTACCAATCCTGGAACCGAACCCGTTCCACAATATCACTGGAATACAACCCTCGAAGATTGTCCAACGCTTTGGAGTACACTTGAGAATCAGCAACCGCCATCGACTCAATCAAGTCCCCTTGTAATTGGGACACCTGCAGCAACATCAGCGCTAAGCTTGAACAAAACAATACCGTAAGCACGAGGACCATGCGCTCATAGAGAGGATCCATGACACGGGCAAATGCATGATTCATAACTTGACCTATCGCCGATACTTGATCTCGAAGGTTCACCATAATCTCAAAGACCGCCTGCCTCGGTTATCCAACCTGGGCGGTGGCATATTCCGGCGTCGCAACAGACTCCTCAGGACCACCCCCAACCTGATCCCCTTCCACGGGAATTTCCAAATCGGCATCTTCCGTATAACTCGGACGCATAGGCGTCACTTCAAGATCCACAGTTTCGTCTGGAGCCAAACGTTTCAGATCCCACTCCGTGATCCAGCCTTTGACATATTCCCGCATCCGCGTACTGGACAACCGTTCACTGGAAGGAATGGCTGGCGGAGACCAATGATAGGCCGAAGCATGAATACCTCTGACTTTCTCTTTGGTTTCTTCAATCATCCGATCGTAGGGGCCAACGAGTCGCGACCGCTCGCTTTCGATCAACCGCATGCCTTCGACGGCTTGATCTGCCAACAAGACATCGGTTTCCGATTGTCCTTCTCGCAACTTGCTCGGAATTTTTTCACGATCGCCCTTGTCTTCTAAAATCGCGCTTTGAAAATCATCCGTCAGGGCAATCACTGAAGCCAAGCCTGACTTATACCCAAGATCCGCATAACTAGACGCCTCAAGGCCTCCCATCCATCGGGCCAATTCCGCGTAAGACTTCGCACGCTGTTTGAGGGAATAGCGTCCAATGATTTCCGCCTCATCAATCAGCAGGATCCAGCCAGAATATCCCGCGGCAATCATCAAGCGAGAGGCAAATTTAAATCGTTGCAACGCCAAATCGGTTTGGGAAATCTTTTCGAAGGTGTAGGGATTCGATGCACTGCAGGCTTGAAGATAGCGTTTGAGTTCGGCCACGCCAATGGGGTCACCGGACCAAAACCGGACAAGACGATGGCTCAGCTCTCGATCGTTGGCCAGACGTTCATATAGAAACAATGTAGCCGCAAATCGACGATCCAACTCTCCACTTGGCCCATGCACCCACTCATAAAAGTCTGCGTATTGGGGACCCTGAAAATTCAATTCTCCTGCCACTTCCGCTAACGTTCCTCCGCGTTTTCCAGGAACCAGAATGGTTTCTATCGCCGCACGATAAATTTTCACAAGACTGTACAATGGCGTTTCTTTACTAATGACAATGCGACTACAGGCAAAATTTTTCTCGAGCGCCAGTTCTTGAAGGTATTCCAAGGCATGGGATTTTCCAGTCCCGAATCCACCATCTAATAAGATACCTTTTGTCGTGGTGCCTTCGGTCACGCTGTTCTGCGCACTTTCAAGCATGCGCCGAAATTGCCCTTCAATTTCTGGCTGCGCACAGCCCAATACTTGCACGGCATCTCGATTAGGCACTCCGGCCCGCAAGGCCTCGATGGCTCGACGATGCAACATTTCTTGCCCATTGGCGACCGACGCTCCATGATCAATGATTCGTGCCAAACCCCCGACTGACGCCACGTCCCCAGAAAGTCGAACCAGCGGCGCAAATGGATTTTGACGACGCTTGTCTCGCACATCGTCCCAGATTCGAAGCTTGAGGGCCTCGTACCGATTCAGGCCACGTTTCTCATCTTTCACGAACTCTTCAGGCGCAATCACGACAATCAAACAGCCTTCGAGTTCATCCGTGCCATCGACAAATTGACGCAAGACTTCATACGCATCCATGGCGGCAGCTGCCGTATAAAAGAACGCGGTGTCCGTGACATTGGATCGTTTGGACACCATATATTGCCCAATATCCAACGTGAGGACCAAGCCACCCTTCCCCACTAATCGTAACCAGTAGACAAGCGAGGCCAACATATCTCTCGCATTGTGACGAGCAACCTTTTGAAAAATGAGTGCATCTTTGAGCGTGGAAATCAGACGTAGTTCTCCGCACAGCCATTCCTTCACGGCATTCGCGAGAAATGGGTTGGGATCGCCGCTATCAAGTTGAGCCAAACATAATCGGACCATGGCCATTCGAAACTCTTGGCACATCCCCGAATCGCGATAAATGGCTTTTTCTAACCAACTCCGAAGTTCACGGCGAAGTAACATTTCCTCTCGATCGTTCAACTCGGCTATGGCTTGAAGGCTAAACGCTGCACGGTCATCAGGAACCTGATATCCGTTCTCCACCAGCAATCGTGATAAGAACAGATGAGCCAACCCATCCCAATCTATTTGACGAGCCACTTTATGAAATAATCGGTCAATCATGTGAATCTTGGTGTACTGCGCATCAGCTTTCGCAAAGACATATCCATCCTCTTGTGCCACCTTGAGAAGTTGTTGGGGTAAATCCCGACGGACATCGTCTTCAGCGCTGACCGCGAATTTGACGGCGGATCCTCCTTGTCGCAAATAACTTTGGACATATTCTTTTTGGATTACCGCCAACCAATCCTGGGATGACATGTTCATGACGATCCTCTCTTTCCCTTAAAATACGACCACATGATATAGACCAACGCAATCATCAGTATGTGTCCTTTTGAGTTGATGCTGTATGAAGGAAAAGATGAGGATGAGCCCGACCTCGGGCACAGAAGGGCAAGCGTTACATTTTGGAACGTTGCAACCAGACAAACCCTGAAGGGAAAGCTCCTCCCCTTCTGCCCAGGTCTCTTGGCTTTGCGTCCTACCCTCTCAGGCAGTTTGCCCTTTCGCCTCCTACTACTAAAGCTATCGGAAGCGTTCTAAAATTCTTGCAAAAGCCACGAGAGGATTGCGTGAGATTATGGGCCTATTGAATATTTCCTGTTCATTGGCCATAGATGCTTCAGGACGGCAACCGACATCAGCGAGAGGGAATGTTCAAAAAAGCATGGCCTGAGTCTTACCGAAGGGTTCGTCCAGCAAGGCCGCAGCCGTTTTGACGCGCGGAGCGTACTCTTAGTACGTGAGCACGAGCGGCGCAAAGCGCCAAGTCTGCGAGCCCGAAGGTCAGGCAAAAGGGCGACGATGCCTGTGCGAGCCATTTCGGCAAAGCCAGGGAACGCCGCTGGCGGCTTTTTTCAACATTCCCAGAAGAAATCAAACTTCCACCAACAGCACCTTATTATTGCCCTTTGGGCTACCCATGCATCATGAAAATGATCTGGGCCGTCCGGCCAATCTCCTGTAGCTGCACGATCTCATCGTGCCTTCTTCGAACGTATCAATTGCCAATGACGCCTGGAGAAGGCAGCATGAGATGCTGCAGCTACAGAAATCTAAGAAAGGATAAACGAGGTGCCATAATAGGAGCGCAAACGTCCACCCTGCGTGATCACACTCAAGGTCTTGGTCGCGTCTTTGATGCCAGTGCTGGCATGGAAATGTAGGTGGTGCCCTTTTTTTGTTTGAGCCACACCACTTTTATCGAGGAAATACAAATCTCGTGCAAATTCTTGCCTCGTGTATTCAAACGATTGGCGAGGCAGCATGGTTAATAATTCATAAATCTCCATTAAGGGAATCACGATGCCCGTTCCGAGGAGATGTTTTCCACGAATTCCAACGGCAATGGAATAGGCCGAGTATAAAATGGTCAAAAATTAATGGGGTTTAAATCGATACGGTCTCGTTTGTAAATCTTTTAACCGTTTGATCAACAGGGACGGTCGCAATCGCGTTTCTCGAACCCGATCAATGGTCACGGCCCTATCGTGAGGATGAACGCGGACTAGTGCTGGATACGCACATAACGTGCCTTCATGCTCAATAAGATCAACACCTGCCTGTTCCGCCATGGCTAACAAGTCCTGCTGAAATTCGGTCCCGGACAAATAGGCCACTTCGTCAAATTCCCAACTCTGGTTCGTCACGTCTAGCCCTTTTTGCAATCGAGAGGCGGCCTCATTGGCTTCCCCAAGAGCAACTCGAAGCTTTTGAAAGTCTCCGACGTTCGCAGCGGTACGAATCTTTTTTACCGCAGCGGCAGCATCCATCACAGTTTTCACCAGCAGCTCAGATTCTCGTTCAATCTTTGTCAACGTGTGTTCGAGATCACGCTGCGACTTTTCTTCAATCATCATCTGACCTTATGGAGTCCATGAAACGAAATACCTCTACTGAGGGCGTCGTCTTCCTTCTCGGTCACCTTGACGTTTCCTAAAGACACGCTAGGATGATACAGACGTTTATGGAATTTTGATCACGTTCCTTTACGTCGTTGCTGGGATGATCGCTTACGCACGACTTGGGATTTGAGGGAATTCTTGACATGACGACATCGGATAATTCTTTTGCCATTATCACCGGTGCTTCCAGGGGTATCGGAGCCGAGTATGCTCGCGAACTCGCAAGCCAAGGGCATGACTTGCTCTTAGTGGGAAGAGATACCGAACGACTGACGCGACTCTCACAGGAACTGGAAACCGCGCATTCCATTCACGCCCATGGATGTACCCTTGATTTGGCGCAACCCAATTCCGCGCATCAATTATTTGTGATCGCCCGGGAGTATCGACAGACACCAGACTTCGTGATCAATAATGCTGGCTTTGGATTGTATGGTGAATTCGTCTCGCACTCGCTGCCTCGCATCCAGCAAATGCTGCAACTACACATTCAAACGGTAGTGGAAAGTATACGACTGTTTTTACCGGGAATGATTGAACGTGGATCAGGGACCATTATTAATGTCGCGTCCATTGCAGGGATGCTCCCGATTCCTTACTTCGCCGAATATGCGGCCACCAAGGCGTTTCTCATCTCCTTTTCCGAAGCACTCGCGGAAGAAGTGAAGTCCACAGGAGTTTACATTCAGGCCTGTTGCCCAGGTCAGACGGACACAGACTTTCATGCTTCAGCCGGGTTTCGGCCTTCTAACCCAATGGCTGTACAAACAGCCTCGCAGGTTGTTGAAGTTTCTCTTGCCGCCTTGAAGAACAAACAACCGGTCGTCACCATTGGATGGCAAGGCTGGCTTTCTTCTCTTCTCACAAAATGGGTACCAAGAAAGATTCTGACAAGAGAAACCGGACGAAGGACCAGACCCCCAACGACGTAATATTCAGCTTCACCATTCTTTTAGAAAATGAGGTACTATGGAATCACTGACAATGGAGAGGAGATGTATGAAAAATTACATGCCACGTAGGTGTTCAATCATCACCTTCGGAACAATGGTTTCGTTACTTCTCCTAGGCTGTGCTGGGCCAAAGCCCGTTCTGTACCCTAACGACCATTACGAGACTGTTGGTCAAGAGCAGGCAGAATTAGACATTGCTCAATGCAGAGAATTAGCCGATGCCCAGATATCTTCAGACAGCAAGGGGATGGAGGTGGCGCAGGAGACAGCCGTAGGTGCCGGCATTGGTGCAGCCTCTGGGGCCGTCATTGGAGCTATATCAGGTTCAGCAGGAAAAGGCGCGGCAGTTGGAGCAGCAGTCGGCGCGACAGGAGGGCTTCTACGATCAGTGCTTCGAAAATCTGGGCCCAGCCCAACCTACAAAAAATTTGTGAACATCTGCCTGAAAGAAAAAGGCTATAATCCAATCGGATGGGAATAGGGAAGGAGAAGTACCGTCAAGCGTGAAGCGTGATCCGTAAAGCGTAGGAAATGTTTGCTCGTTTTCGCATCACAGATTACCCTTCACGCATGACAACCATCACAATGCATTAATTTTCTCGTTCGGTTTTTTTGAGCGTTCGCATCAACGCCTTATCTTTTAAGGCCATCTCGCTCAGCGCATCCATGATGTGCAGGTCCTGGGATTCCATGATTTCTTTGGCTTTGGCGTATTGTTTGGCGTTGAAGCGCGCCACAGTGGGTTGGTTATTAATCACCTGACATGCCAGCACACCATCTTCGATTTCGAGTGTCCCGCCTTGGTCAATTAATTCTTGTGCCTGCGCGACGGTAATACTATGCAGCGTCGCAAATTCCTGAATGCCGCCGGTCTCGACCATTGACCCATCGGGCATAGTGCATTTACGTTTGAAATACGGCGACCAATCTTTTCGGAAATCGATATATTTAATATCCCCGCCTTTGGATACGGAGCGATCGAGCTTGGAATAATCTAACCCGAGGTTTTTTTGTTTGAGCCGCACTTGGAGTTCTTCAGGCAGGCCTCGAAAAAATATCCGCTCTGCGGCTTCAGCCAATGATATCTCGGAATACCGCCCAAGTTGTTCGGCTTCTGCGGTTTGCCCTAAATCCAAAATCCAGGTTTGCTTTGGCGCCTCTCCTGTTGAATCAATTTTGCACACAAACATTCCACGAGTGACGACGCCCCCAATGTGTGGATACGAATAGACCCCGCCCTCCGCTAATAAGGTCTGTATTTCCTCAACGGGAATCTCATAACTTTCGCCAAGAATTTTGGCATGATGCTCGAGATCTTCTTCACAAGTCATGGCACAGACCATCACATTCCCCGGCGGATCGAAATCCGTATAATTCTCCAACACGTTATACAGTTCAGGTTCTTTTTCTGGTTTGAGCAGGCGCTTTCGTAATTTAAACATCTTTCCATTTCTCCATCATCGTTCTATCCAAAATAATTGGTTTCACCGTTGCCTTGGTTCATCGTTGCCTTGGTTCATCGTTGAATGATAGAACAAATGCCGACATTAACCCTTTAACCATCATGGTTTCCAATGTATAAAGCACAACTTGCAGCCCTCTTCTGGAAGTACGAAGCCTTTAAATGGGACCCCGATGACGGGTTTCTCCTGGCCTCAGGGAAAAAGAGCCCTTACTATGTGGACTGCCGCGCGTTGTTAGCTCACCCCGATGCTCGATGGCTTGTGGCCAACCTCGCCTGCGCCTCCATTCATAGCCTAACTTTCGAAGCCATTGGTGGCTTGGAGATTGGCGCCATTCCCCTAGCCACAGCTATATCCGATTATGCCTTCGCGACTCAACCTTCAAGAACCTACCGGACGTTTGTTGTCCGAAAACAGGCCAAAGATCATGGGTTAGGGAAGCGGATTGAAGGGGCAGCAAAGCCCGATGATCGCGTCTTAGTGGTAGACGATGTCCTGACAAGCGGTGGGTCTATCCTGAAAGCGCTGCAGGCCGTGGAGGAAGCGAAACTTCACGCCTCCCATGCCATGGTGATCGTTGATCGGCAAGAGCAAGACGGCAAACACAAAGTGGAAGCGGAGGGGGTTTCGCTCATTAGTCTCTTAACCATGGAAGACTTAAAAGCCGCGAAGCCTGCATCGAGGTCTTAGGCTCCTTTTAGAGCCGAGAATCCACACACCGAAAGCGAATGCCCCACCAGTTTTCGATAATAATATCCGAACCTGAACCCACGACGCCTTCAACCACGCGTTGGCGACCTTTGGTGGCTCCTTCCTTCACAACATCGAATGGCCCTCGACAGAACTCTCGAATTTCCTGAAACGCTTCTCCTCGCCGTGGAGTAAGCATATGCCCATCAGTCCCCTTGTAGAGATACGTCATCACCCCACGCCGCTCTCCCTCGGGCACCATCTGCAGACCACCTCCGCATCCTGGTAAAAGTACTAATCCACAGACAAGCCAGACTCTTGACCAGTGGTTAAGACAGGGCATACGATATTGTATCAGGGGCTTCGGTTTAGACATGGAAGTTTCTCTGAAAAATTGGGTTCCCCCGTTTATACCTAAAGGAGGCCGTCATGACCAAGCGGAAACCATATCTCGCGCTATTTTTTATATCGACGACATTGATGATCGCGACCAATCCTGCGGCTTTCGCTGCAGAAGAATTTTTTGTGCTTTCCGTCCATGAACTGAATGGCGGATTGAACAAAGCCCCAGATCTCACTCAAAAAGGTTTTACCTTGATTGATGTCCGAGCTCCCATGGAACATAGTAACGGATTCATCCCCGGTACCGACAAAAATATTGATTTCCGCGAAATTGGCGATCGACATCAAGAAATTGGCGCCAAATTTGAAGATCATATTGTCGTCTACTGTCAATCTGGACACCGAAGCAGTATTGCCGCGGAAACATTGGCAGGCCTGGGCTACAAACATGTCTACAATGTGGCGGGAAGCATGAACGCTTGGACCGAGGCTGGATATCCTGTTCAAACTGTGAACCAATAATCCCCCTTAACATTCGTCACGGTCAATTCAAGCAAGTTCGATTACTTGAAATGTCGGCAGCTCCTCAATCAATAGTGGGAGCTGCCATTCCCTCTTCCGCGATTTCTGAAAAGATCACATCAAATTGTTCGTGAATTTCCCGAAAAGCGTCGAGCATCTGTGGGTCGAAATGCGTGGGCCGCGTGCGGTCATCGCCATTGAGCATGATATCGCAGACCTTCGCATGGCTGAACGCGGGTTTATATGGCCTCCGACTCCGCAAGGCGTCATAGGTATCCACCAACATCACGACGCGCCCACCAAGGGGAATGCCATCTCCCTTCAAACCTTGCGGATAGCCCGTCCCATCCCAACGCTCATGATGCGTGAGCGCAATTTCTCTTGCAGTTTCCAACAACTGTGAGGGGGATCCTGCTAAAAGATTTGCCCCAAAAACTGGATGCTGTTTAATGATATCCCATTCCTGTTCATCCAACGGCCCACGTTTCTGCATGATCATATCTGGGATGCTCACCTTGCCGACATCATGCATGGGCGCAGCATCGAATATCAGTTGTGCTTCATCCTCACTCAGACCAATATAGAGCCCCAAGCTTTTGGAGTAATGGCTCAATCGTTGAATATGGGTACCGGTTTCTTCGTCTTTATATCGTGAAGCGAGCGTGAGCCGCACGACGGTATCCATGTAGGCTTTTTCAAGTTCAGAAGTTTTCTGACGTTCTGTCTGATACGCTGCGTTGAGATCTTGAGCATAGGCCTGCATTTGCTTGTTGGTGGCCTCGAGTTTCTTGGACTTTTGTTGCTCACGAACCAGCAACTCATTGAGGTCCTTGGCGTAGAGCACCAACTGCGATTTGGCCGCACGAAGTTGAACATTCAAATCGTCATCTGGAATGGATTTCGATGAGAGTGCCATGAGAAAGCTAGCCTAAGGCCTTTGCCTCGGTCTGCACTAACAAGCGTTGGACCGTTTCCAAAAGTTTGAGGGGACTGAAGGGCTTGACGAAGTAGGCACAGACTCCGGCTTCGCGACCACATTCCTGATCGCTCTGCTGATCTTTGGCCGTCAGCATAATAATTGGAATATGTTTGAGACGAGACTCTTCCTGCATGGCACGAGCCACATCGATGCCATTTTTTTTGGGCATCATCCAATCGAGAATCACAATATCTGGAGGGTCAGTATTAATCAGGCGAAGTGCGGACTCGCCATCCGAGGCTTCCAGTAATCGGTAGGCAGGATCTTCTAACGTCATGACAAGAAGCGCGCGAAGATCTTCTTCATCATCAGCAATAAGAATGGTTTTCATACGCCTCGATGGCGTGGCAATCGCAGACACATCATAATACGTTCACGGATCTGCTTGCGTCGTCTACCCGCCATCCCAGTCAGGTGCTGTGTCGCCATCCTCCTCAATGTCAGGGGAAGTAGTTTCGCTCGGCTCGGACGGGGCCTCCCTTTCCTGTTCCACGCGTCGAGCGACGGTAATAAATCCTGAATGCGCAATCATCCGAAGGTCCGGCCGCACGCTACGGCCCTTAATATTCCAGTTGCGCGTAAACGATTCAAAGGTCTCGATCATGCCAAAGGCCCGTGTCTGCTCTAGCGCATCGACCGTTTGCGTAATTTGCGGCACCGTCGGCACAAAACTGAGGTAAATGCCACCAAGCCGAAGCGCCTTCGCCGCATGAGGCACCACCTGCCAGGGTTCGGGAAGATCAAGCACGAGTCGGTCAAAGAGCTTCTCGCCATCGTCGGAACTACAATCAATCCCGTCATGAGCATCGCGTTGAATGAGCTGAAAATTCGGCACGGGCCCGAGAAACCGCTCAATGTTTTTCATTGCTGTCCGCGCGAAATCATCTCGCCGTTCATAACTCGTTACGGAGCCACGTTCGCCAACCGCTTGCAGCAAGGTAATGGTAAGGGCTCCAGAACCCACGCCAGCTTCAAAGACCTTCGCGCCGGGATAGATATCCGCCCACATCGTAATGAGGGCTAAATCTTTCGGATAGAGCACCTGCGCGCCCCGAGGCATCTTCAGGGTATATTCCGCGAGCGTCGGGGCGAGTGCGAGCATCCGTTTTCCGCGAGACAACGTCACCATCGACCCATCCGACGTACCAATAATCTCATCATGAGGGATCGTGTCCCCGCTAAACTGAAAGGTTTCGCCTGCCTTAAGAGTCAAGGCGTACTGACGACCCTTCTTATCGACCAAATGTACTCGATTGTCTGATTCAAATAATTTCATAATGTGCCATTCTAGGTAGCCATTTCCTGAGTTGCAAGCACCCAAGGCTCGGCAAACTCAAATGGGTCACGGGAAGGGATCCATTCCTACTATCTCAAGAAATATATCTTTTATTTACCTACATACTTTTAACTATACTACCCAAGCACACCGCCATAGTAATAGGAGCTCATTCCTTAGAATGAACCGTGCTTATCTGGTTGTCACACCCATCCACTAGGGGTAGTATGCTGAGCATCTGTGCCAATCAGGAGCGCTCATGGTTAT
>JAQBUF010000014.1 GCA_027623995.1 Nitrospirota bacterium | reverse complement strand
GTTTGAAACCGTCTTGAAAGACAGGAACAAACGAGATCGGTTGTAACTGTCTAATAACTGGTTGGGCCGCCTGCGCGCATGAGCACTCAGAACGTCATTATCCTCGTCGCTGTTGTGGTCGTTGCGCTGCTGCTCATCTTCGGGCGCTCAGGCTCGTCACGCACTTCCCAGGTGGACCCCTCCAAGATTCAGCTTGGCCCGATTCGGCACGATACGCTTTCCGAGCCACTGCTCGCTCGCATTCGCGAGCTTCAGCGAGTGTTCTCTGAGGTCTATCCGCGCTCGATGGATGAGTGGAGCGAGGGTTTCAGGCGCGACCTTGAGCCAGAGCGAGAGGTCGCCATCTGGGAGGCGATGGCATCAGCGTATTCAAGCTTCACCACGAATCGAACGCTGACGTTCGAGGCCAAGCGTGAGGTATTGGGTTTTCTTCTCCAGCGTTCGGCAGGCGATGAGCAGTCTGTCCTCGCATCCGCCGCCCCGAAACATTTGACTCGTCCAGAGGTTGAGCAGTTGGTGCGGCTATATGCCGCCGCTCCTCAGCCAGTCAGAGTGATTTCCAAATGAGCCGTCGGCCTAACTTTTCGGTCCAGCGAACGGTAGCCAGCCGTTGCACTTACTTTTGTATTCGTAGACCATTGGCGGCTGGCTCCCGTCGCTGACCTTTACGTTAATGCGACAGGGCTGAGGACCGCTTTATGACGGCGCGATCTCGGCGATGAACTTCCGCACTTGGCCGATGGCAGTCCTCGACCCAAAGCAGAAGTACACGACCGACCGCTACCAGAAAGGGGCGTCTTACACCGATCCGCATAAGAACCCGTGATACATGGTCCCACCGTCGCAACTCATTGAAACGACAACGAGCATGGCGTATTCTTCCCGAACAGTAGTGGCGTGTTATACGGACAGAAAATGGCAGATCCGGCTCTTATGCGGATCGGCCTAAACATAGTTAGGGTTTTGCTTTCACAGAGCAGTGGTAAATAAAAATGCTCCCGGATTCATTTAGATTATCCGATTTGTGTTGTGGACACGAAGGGAAATATATTTGCTCGCTAAAGGGTCGATTTGATCCACGACTAGTTAATGAGCCAATTCAACTTGGGCAGTTATCATGTGGATGCTGGATTGTCCTTGATGGAAATAACCGAATTGGGTTGATTCTTAAACATGATATAGAAGCCAAGATAGGCGATTTTCCCAAAAACATATTTTCGTTATTAGCGAATGACAAACTCGCTGAAGAAGAAATATATTATTGGACCCCCTACCCAAAAACCTTTGGTTATATTCTTCCTCTCAGCAAGCAATTGAATATTTTAATTAGAAACAAAAAATCATTTACAAGTGAAGCAGATTACCAAAGTGAGGTAAATAACATTAAAACCTCGCTAACGAAAAAGAGGCATGAATGTTCTGCTTGTTCCAAACCAACCCTAACCCGACATTCAAGCGGACGTGCCGGAAAAGCCCGGCCCGCCGCTTAATTCCACGTTAGGCACAAATAGGAAAGAGGCACTATGGAATACATCCCAATCCGAGTTAGCGACATAATCCGCCAAGTCAATCGTGACATCTATCTCCCTGCAATACAGCGGGAGTTGGTATGGGGAATGGATCGAATTGAACGGCTTTTTGATTCAATCATGGCTGATTTTCCCATTGGCTCATTTCTCTTCTGGCTATTGGAACAAAAGAATAAGAACGAGTGGCCTGTCTATGAGTTCATTCGAGATTTTGACGGAGAGTCCCCGCACAACCCGCCCGCAAACATGGCCGGAATAACGAAAGACATCAAACTCGTCCTAGATGGCCAACAGCGCATTACTTCGCTTCTCATCGGACTTCGGGGCAAGTACCGTTATTTCTACTATCACTGGCGAGAAGCACGTCTATCCCTCAATCTCTTAAAACCACCTGTGCCCAACGATGACAATCCTGAAGAGCTTACCTACGGATTCGCATTTCGAGAAAATACAGAACCGAACGGAGAAGAGCCGCAACTTTGGTACTTGGTTGGCCGAATCTTGGATTTCGAAGACGCTGAGGATGCGAAGTCCGATATGAAGTCGAGTCTGGAAGATTTATCAGAAGACCAGCGAGAGAATGCCAACAAGTTGATTGGACGTTTGCACAACCGCATCCATACAACCCTCGTCGGGAACTACTATCAGGAGAACTCCCAGGATTACGACAAGGTGTTGCAGGTCTTCGTTAGAGCGAACTCTGCGGGACAGCCACTCGAATAC
This sequence comes from Nitrospirota bacterium, assembly GCA_027623995.1. Lineage (GTDB taxonomy): Bacteria > Nitrospirota > Nitrospiria > Nitrospirales > UBA8639 > Nitronereus. Next base: position 56,388 of record JAQBUF010000014.1, on the reverse strand, counting down.
TCAGATCTTCTGTTAGCAACCGCAACAGCGAAATGGGAAACGCTTGATGCACGCAAAGAAATCCATGATTTCACTGATTCAATAAACGAACTCGGTAATGGATACAGCTTTGGCAAGGATTTCGTGCTGAAAGGTTGTCTTTATCTCAGCGAGAATTTACCCATCCAATACAAAGTCAAAAACTTTACGAAAACAAACCTGCGCACCATTGAAGGAAACTGGGATAAGATCAAAGAATCTGTGTCAGCAACTGTGAGGCTCATTTCCCGTTTTGGATTTAGCTCGAAGAACGTCGTTGCGCCTTTGGCACTGCTACCGATTGCTTTCTACATCATGAATCGTGGCAATTCATCATTCGATACATCATCCAAGGCCGAAGATGCCGATGCCCAAGTTGCTATTCGCAAGTGGTTCATTTTCTCAACTCTTAAAAACGCATTTGGAGGTTCATCTGATACTACACTGACCCGACTGCGCGAATTGTTGAAAACTTGTGGTCCGACGAGCCCGTTTCCTGCTGATCTCCTCTACAAGTCGCTCGGAATTGAACCACGACTCGATGATGCGGAAATCGATCGCATTTTAGAGTATGGCTACCAAGGACGTTATACGAATTTAGTCTTGTCATTGCTTTATCCTGATCGTGATTGGAAGGATGCCGTTTTCCACGAAGATCATATCTTCCCTAAGTCGGAATTCCAGTTAAGAGCTTTGAAAAAGCGAGGTTACGACGAGGCAAAGATTCAAGCCTACATGTCGAGCTTCAACATTCTCACCAATCTTCAGTTGCTAACTGATTCAGAGAATCTTTCCAAGAATGCTACGCCTTTCGACAAGTGGATTCAGACACGAGATGCTGCATTCCGTAAGAGACATTTAATTCCTGATTCCATTAAACTCGACTTTGATTCATTTGATGAGTTCTCAAAGGCACGTAGAATCATGATTGTTAAATCACTAAAGGCCTTAGTATGATCAATGATTCCGTGCCTAACAAGGCGCTGCACCTGACCGCTATTCCGCTGCGCTACATAGCGGCAGGTGAGCTTGGTCGTTAGAGCCCCATAAATCGTAACAGGAGGTATTATCATGAAATTAAATCAAATTGAAGCCGAAGCTCTCAATTTATCTAAAGAAGAACGGGCCGAATTAGCTCAGAAACTATTGCTCAGCCTCGATACACCATCCGAAGAGGAAATTGCGGAAGATTGGTTGATGGAAGCACAACGTCGTGCACGAGATCTGGATGAAGGTATTGTCCAACCAGTTTCGGCAGAGGAAGTTAGGCGAAAAGCTCAAGCTCTTTTGCGATAAAAAGTGGACGTTACCCTTTTTCACCATCTTGCCCTTTTTCCCTCTTTTGAAAACTAAAAATCTGGAATTAGCTGTTGGCAGTAGTATTGAGTTTTTTTAGGGTTTGATTCTTACGTCTCTTCCCGCATTGGGCGAGGCGAAGGGACCCCTTGGCTGCAGACGGGCGAAATTGGTTTTGCCTCCTTTGGTCGAAATAAAAGGAGGTCGTTTGCAGGGGCGAAACCCTGCATCATGCACTCCATTTGTATACGTTCACGAGTTCTGGACTTTGGACCGAACATGAAATTCGTAGCTACAGCATCTCATGCCGCCTCTTCTTTTGCTTTTCAGACTGCTGACCATGCCCGAAGAGGGCACGATGAGACCGTGTAGCGACAAAAGAATGCAACCTAGGGACTCTCCCTTTTGCAAAAGGAGAGTCTTTATGCGTCGTCTCGAAACGTTAAAATACTCTAGGAATTTCGAATGGGTGAAAGAACACTTGAGGCTTTGCCAGGTGGGATGACGGAGATAATCCTGATTATTGAATGTTCACGACATCGCCGATGGTGACTGAAAGATCCGTATGGGCTTGGGTCTTTTTGAGAAAGATCTCCACATACCCATTGCTATTGATCAAGGCACTCGGCGTATCCGGAGATCCTTGCTCATAATGGGTTTGTAATTCATTCATGCTCACATCACCGAGTTGGATGGAAATTTCTTTTTTCTTCGTGACCTCTTGCAACGATTTAATATCATCAGCCGTGATATCTGTAATGATATTTCCGAAATGATCGATATAGGCTACTCGTCCGTGCAACACTCCTTTGCGCACTTCTGGCTTTTCGATAGGCAGTGTTTCATAATCCTTGACGAGCCGACCATAGGCACCAGGCGTTTGCCCCCTGGTGAGCCATGCCGCCGAAGGAGCAAATAGGTCACGTCCATCAAAGGTGGCCCCTTGTGAATCCAACCTGAATTGGCGATTTTCAATTTGTCGCACTTCCACATCTAGCTCATTTTCATAAATATAGCTGAGCACGCCATTATCTGGTGCGACAAAGAAATACCGTGAGGTCGTCACAAGCAATCCACGTCGAGACGACCCCACGCTAGGGTCTACGACGACGACATGGATCGTCCCATCGGGGAAATAATGATAGCAGGAGTTTAAGAGAAATGCGGCTTCTTCAATGGAGTGCGGCGCAACCTTGTGGGAAATATCAACAATCCTGGTCTGATTGTTAATCCCCAGCATGACGCCTTTCATGCTGGCGACGAAATAGTCTCGATCGCCAAAATCAGTAATTAATGTGACAACAGATATCGCAGATGGCATGTGATTACTCCTGGAAAGTGATTTCTTGAATTTCGTATTCGATCATGCCCGCAGGGCGATTGACCTGGACAATGTCTCCCACACGATGACTGATGAGCGCACGACCAATAGGCGACTGAACGGAGATGGTTCCATTTTTCAGATCCGCTTCTTCTTGCCCCACAAGCGTGTAAGACTTCTCTTCATCTGAATCCATATTGAGTAATCGAACGGTGGCGCCGAAGACCACGGTCTCACTCATCCCCGCCGTCACTTCAATCACATGAGCATCACCAAGTGTATACTCAAGTTCTGACATTCGAACATCAAGGAATTGTTGCCGTTCTTTTGCCGCTTTGTACTCGGCGTTTTCACGAAGATCCCCATGTTCTCGTGCCTCAGCAATGTCTTGGATATTTTTGGGCCGCTCCACTTTCCGAAGTTGATCAAGTTCGGCCTTGAGATTTTCAAATCCTTTTTTTGTCATGGGAACTGCCATACAATCTCCTCAAACTCAGGGTGGTGAAACAGTCCGCCAGCAGCGTTCTCGGGACTTTGTCGTGCTCACGTACTATGAGTACGCTCCGCTCGCCAAAGCCCCTGCGGCCTTGCTGGACAGTCTGTTTGACCACCCTGCCATTTTTATGGACAAAATTGGGTTTCTGTTTTGTGATTAGTCGTTTGAAGGAATTTCAGTTTCTTCCAAACTCACTACTTCCTTGAATAATTAGCTCTGTCACCACCGATGTTCTAACTATTTCAGTTTTACAGTGAAAATTTCAAATAGGGTCCATCTTTTGAATCCCTCCATACCTTTCCTATTTCCATTCCTTGGTCATTTCCTCACAAGGGTTGGCGAAAATTCGAGAGCCTGTATCAATGGCTACTAGGTTGGATGATATTCTTGAAGGGATTTGACGGAAAGCGGATGTTTCGCCATGGCTTCAATGGCCGTGACCGCTGCTCGAATACCCTGGATCGTCGTGAAATAGGGAATCCCCTGTTGTACCGCCTCACGACGAATCGATAAGGAATCATCTTGGGATGAAGTCGTGCCCACCGTATTCACGACAATGTGGGCTTGCCGGTTTTTTATATGATCCACGAGATGGGGTCGTCCCTCCTTGACCTTATTGACCATTTCCACGAACACCCCATGTTCCTGAAGGTGGGTCGCCGTTCCACGGGTGGCCTGAATATGAAACCCAGCTCGTTGTAAGCGCAGTGCAACATCTACGGTCCCGGCCTTATCGCTTTCTTTGACACTTATGATCACCGTGCCTTGGCGAGGGAGCGTCAGACCTGCAGCAGACTGCGCTTTAGCAAATGCCCAGCCAAAGTCTTGATCAATCCCCATGACTTCCCCTGTTGAACGCATTTCAGGCCCAAGCAACACATCGACATTCCCAAATTTGGTGAAAGGGAAAACAGATTCTTTCACGGAAATATGTTGAAACTTCTTCGTCTCGGTAAACCCAAGGGAGGCTAAGGAATGTCCTAACATGGTTTTCATAGCAAGTTTGGCCAATGGCACACCAATGGTTTTACTCACAAACGGCACGGTCCGAGAGGCACGAGGGTTGACCTCTAAAATATAGACTTCACCATGTTGAACGGCGTACTGAATATTCATTAGGCCGATCACTTGCAATTCCATCGCAAGAGCGATGGTTTGTATGCGGACCTGTTCAATGATGTCTTCGCTTAAAGAAAAGGGCGGCAGGGAACACGCAGAATCGCCAGAGTGAATACCGGCTTCTTCCACATGTTCCATAATCCCAGCCACGACCACATGGGATCCGTCTGAAATGGCATCAACATCTACTTCGATGGCATCGCGCAGATATTGATCGACTAATAACGGATATTGAGATGACGTCATGATGTTAGTCTGAATATATTTGCGTAAGGAGCCCTCGTCATACACAATTTGCATGGCCCGTCCACCAAGGACGTATGAAGGCCGAACGATGACGGGATAGCCAATGTGTTTGGCGATGGCATAGGCTTCATCGCCGGACCGAGCGATGCCATTCCTTGGCTGTTGTAATCGTAATTTCTTGATCAGGTCGCTGAAACGCTCACGATCTTCCGCACGATCAATAGAATCGGGAGTCGTGCCGAGAATTGGAACCCCAGCTCGTTCAAGCGGAAGAGCTAACTTCAATGGTGTTTGTCCACCAAACTGAACAACGACCCCCATGGGCTTTTCTTTGTCCATAATATTCAAGACATCTTCTTCCGTCAGCGGTTCAAAATAGAGACGATCCGAGGTGTCATAATCCGTACTCACGGTTTCGGGATTGCAATTCACCATAATCGTCTCCACCCCGATATCACGTAAAGCCAAGGCGGCATGGACACAGCAGTAGTCAAATTCAATCCCCTGCCCAATGCGATTCGGGCCGCCACCAAGAATTGCCACTTTTTGATTTGATGTTGGCCGGGCTTCGCATTGCATGCCATAGGTCGAGTAGAGATACGGCGTCTGCGCTTCAAACTCCGCGGCACAGGTATCGACACGAGCATAGGTGACCGTGTGATGTGACGCGTGAGCTTTTCGCCAATCTCTCACGACATTTCCCGTGCACCCGAGCAATTGGCCAATGCGTTCATCGGAAAACCCGAATCGCTTGGCCTCTTGAAGCAGCTCTTGCCCCTCTGAATCAGAAAATAGATCACCAGGACTTATGGGATGATCTTTTCCTGCCACTCGCCCTTTGCGCAATATTTTCTGTTCACAGTCCACGATTTCCTCGAGTTGATCTAAAAACCATGGATCAATATGCGTCGTGGCATAGAGTTCATCTTTGGAAAAACCAAGGCGAAGTCCATCCCCAATATGCCAGGGGCGGTCAGGTTGTGAAGCTCGAACACCTTGTTTGACTTGCTGAAGAACTTCATCGGCGACTTGGTCGCCTTCTAAGAAATGATCCAAGCCCGACAGGGACACCAATCCACATCGATCCGTTTCTAATGATCGAAGGGCCTTCTGAAAGGCTTCTTTAAAATTCTTCCCCAGAGCCATGGCTTCCCCGACCGATTTCATTTGTGTGGTCAGGGTTGGATCGGAACCCAGAAATTTTTCAAACGCAAACCGCGGGATTTTGACCACGACATAATCAATCGTTGGTTCAAATGACGCCTTGGTCACATGGGTGATGTCGTTGGAAATTTCATCGAGTGTATAGCCGACGGCAAGCTTGGCCGCGATTTTGGCAATGGGAAATCCGGTTGCTTTTGAGGCGAGCGCTGAACTCCGAGAGACCCGGGGGTTCATTTCAATCACAATCATATCGCCATTTTCAGGATTTACGGCGAACTGAATATTTGACCCACCGGTATCAACACCAATCTCTCGAATAATCTTGATCGCCGCGTCACGCAAAATTTGATATTCTTTATCTGTTAACGTCATGGCCGGGGCCACCGTAATACTATCGCCAGTGTGTATACCCATGGCATCAAAATTTTCAATGGGACAGACAATGACCACATTATCCTTAAGATCCCGCATGACTTCGAGTTCATATTCTTTCCAACCAATGAGGGATCGTTCAATGAGGACTTCACCAACTGGACTCATCAAGAGCGCCCAATCCACGTATTGTTCGAACTCCTCACGATTGTAGGCAATGTTGCCGCCAGTGCCCCCCATGGTAAACGAAGGGCGGACAATTGCCGGGAACCCCACGACGTCCAAAAAGTTGATGGCGTCTTCCTTATTTTTAATCATGAGACTGGTAGGAGTGCACAGGCCAATTCGATCCATGGCTTTCTTGAACAGATCACGGTCTTCCGCTTTTTGAATAGCCTCGTAGGAGGCTCCAATTAACTGGACATTGTATTTTTCCAATATGCCTTGCTGATGAAGACCCACCGTGACGTTTAATGCGGTTTGGCCACCCATCGTTGGTAAGAGGGCATCAGGTCTTTCACGTTCAATAATGCGTTCAACGACTTCAACGGTGATAGGCTCTACATAGGTGCGATCCGCAAGATCAGGATCGGTCATGATGGTCGCAGGATTACTATTGACCAAGACCACTTCATACCCTTCCTGCTTTAAGGCCTTACAGGCTTGGGTGCCGGAATAGTCAAATTCGCAGGCTTGGCCGATCACAATGGGGCCAGATCCTATCAACAATATTCGATGTAAATCTTGACGTTTAGGCATGTAGGGACTCAGTGGATGATTGATAACGATTGGGGTTTGGCCATGGCTTTAGTTGGTGTGAACTCGTCTTGTTCTGGTGGATGGTAAAACTTCAAGGCATCTTCAATCCACCCTTCGATTTGTTGAATACGTGTCACATCCGAGGGATGGGTTGAAAGGAACTCGGGAATCGCTGATTGGGATCGAAAACAAAAACGTCCAATCATTTGTTTCGGGCAACCACTCATGCGTTCCCAAAAACCAATGGCTTCCCGGGGATCATACCCTGCCTGGGCCATGAGTTTTAACCCAATAAAATCCGCTTCTGATTCCTGGCGTCGATTATGAGGAAGCGTCACACCCACCCCATAGGCACTCATGGCACCCATGGCTAACTGAGGATCAATGGCACCCGAAGCCGCACCAGCAATTGCCCCGACCTGCGCAATTTGATCCAAGATACCACGGCTCATGCGTTCGGCTCCATGCCGTTGCAACGCATGCGCGACCTCATGTGCCATGACCGTGGCTAACCCTGCCTCGGTTTTCGTGAGTTTTAAGATCCCCGTAAAGACGGCCACTTTCCCACCAGGAAGGGCAAAGGCATTGATTTGTTCATCATCTTGAATGACGGCAAATTCCCAATGATATTCAGGTTTATTGGCCACGGCGGCAATACGCTGCCCCACTCGATTGACCATTTCATTAATTTCAGGGTTCGCATTTAATCTCGCTTGTCGAAGAACATCGCGAAACGCGCTGACGCCCAAGGCGATTTCTTTTTCTTCCGAGATGAAAATGATTTGATCGCGAGCGGTCCCAGGCGCTCTGATACATCCGAGGATGGAAAGGCAGGCAACAACCCCTAAGATGCCAGCAAGCATTCGAACGTTCAACCGCACTCGCCCGGCAGGCCAAGGGAATAGTTTCTTTCTAGTCATGGGAGCCACATATACATAAAGGCCGGAGTGCCACCTAAAATGGTGGCAAGAGACACCGCGTCAAGCTTGGGGATCATCAAACTGGTATTGGGAACATTTCCAGAAAATTGAGAATACATGTTGGGATGATATCCGCCTGCTCGTTGATACATGACGACTTTGGCCTCGGTGAGTCCAGCCTGTTGTTTTGCCACCTCAATGGCATCTTCAAGGTACCCAATCTCATCGATCAGCCCGGCTTCTTTCGCTTGTGGTGCGGAATAAATGCGGCCATCAGCCAATTGCCGAATCTTTTCTTTGGTCAGGTTGGGACGCCCCTGTTCAATCACGTCAAGAAAGCGTTGATAAAAGGAATCAATCACACTTTGAAAAATGGCACGATCGGCAGACGTCATTTTGCGAAACGGCGACCCCATATCTTTATGCTTGCCTGAGGTAATCGTATTCGCCTCAATGCCAATTTTTTCCATGAGCCCAGAACCATTAAGGGTCAGCATAATGACACCTAGACTGCCGGTGACGGCGGAGGGATGCGCGACGATTCGATCACTCGCCGCCGCCAGGTAGTACCCGCCAGAGGTGCCGAGATCCATAATAGAGGCCACCACGGGAATCTTGTGTGCTTTTTTAAACTCTTGAACCTCATGATATAGAATATCCGATGCCGTGACCGTTCCGCCAGGTGTGTTAATTCGAAGGACGATCCCCTTCACCGTATTATCTTCTGCGGCTTTAGAGAGTTCTTCTTTAAATCGTGTAGGCAGACTTGGCCGGTTGAACAAGCGATCAACGATATCACTTGATTGAGAAGAAGTGAGGAGGCCCGATACGTCCACGATCAAGATTTTATCTTTTCCTTTTCCTGACACCTCAGTCTCTTCCAACGGTCCCGTTTTAGGAAACAGGCCAGGAGACATGCATCCACTCAACAGCAAAGCCACACTGATCACAATAAGAAGAATGATTCGATTAGCCACGGTGTTGCTCCATCATGCCAATGAATTGATTGAATAAATAGGATGAATCATGAGGACCTGGTGACGCTTCTGGATGATATTGCACCGAGAGCACAGGTTTCTCACACCCTACGAGACCTTCCAAGCAATCATCATTCAAACTCACATGCGTGGGAGTAAAAGGGCCCCATTCGGTCTCAAATATGGGTTTGCCTTGCTCAGAATGCTGTGCAGTTTCAGGCATGGTCACGGCGTAGTTATGATTTTGGGAGGTGATCTCAACTTTTCGAGACCGCAAATCCATGACCGGATGATTGGCACCATGATGCCCAAACTTTAATTTATACGTTGGCAGACCAAGGGACAATCCTAATAGTTGATGCCCTAAACAAATGCCTAAGGTGGGTTTCCATCCTAAGAGGTCTTGGATGTGTGGGACAGCATAGGAGGCGCCCTGTGGATCGCCGGGTCCATTGGAAAGGACCAAACCATCTGGATTTATTTCCCTGACGGTTTTGGCTGTCGTGGAAGCCGGGACTACGGTGACCTTGCACTGACAATCCACCAGACGTCTCAAAATATTGAGCTTTACCCCAAAATCATAGACCACGACATGGTACGGTTTCGAAGTAGACGCTTTTCCATTGGTTGAGGAAGATCCGTTGGGCGGGGTCCACTCTCCCGAACCTTCTTCCCACGCATAGGAAGCGGAACAGGTGACCGCAGAAACCATGTCACGCCCTGTTGTTGAAGGAACAGCCTGTGCTTTTTTCACCAAACTCGCAGCATCTAAATCAACATGTGACATGACACCAGGTTGGGCACCATGATCACGAAGATGCCTGGTGAGATATCGTGTATCGATTCCCTCGATTCCTACGACGCCCTGTTGTTGCAAATACTCATGTAACGATTGGTGCGACCGCCAATTACTTGGCCGGCGACTCGCCTCATTCACAATGAATCCTTCAGCCCAGGTGTGTCTCGACTCGTGGTCTTGTCGTGCCACGCCATAATTCCCAATGTGGGAACACGTCATGACTACGAACTGGCCTTTATAGGAGGGGTCTGTGAGGATTTCCTGGTAACCAGTCATGGCGGTATTAAAGACCACCTCGCCTGAGGATTCTCCAGTGAACCCCAAAGCCCGACCTTCAAAAATTGTACCATCGGCTAACGCTAAAATTGCTTTACTCATACTACCTCTATGAAGAACTTCAAGATCTTTGTTCCATTATTCAAAACCAAACGCCCCTTGATTTCTTACCCATTGTCGAAATTTCACCACGAGCAAACTTATGGCTAACCCGACATTCATCAGATGTAATGCCCGGACAATCATGTGAACACGAAAAAATGCATCATAGGCAGTCTTCTTGGCTTCCTGCGATTCCGTGGCAAAGGCAACTTCTTGAAGTTCAATCGCCTTGGGTCCCAGAAAGAAAACTATCAATCCCGTGACAAGCACTAAGGCAATCATCAGGCCCCATTCCCATTGGCTCACTGGTCGTATGCTCTCGGGGCTCTGCCGAACTTTCCATGATCGTATGGCTGCCGTGCTCAGTAACAGAATAACAATGCCCGTTGTTAAGTTGTTATAGCCATCGAATACTCTGCGTAAAAACCGGCCACCCTGCTCCATGCCTAATGTATTGAATACTGCGGGGATCACGGTTGTCAGAATCACCGCAAGACCGCCGATCCATATTGCCAACCCAATCAGCTCTGTTAGTGAAAGGGACAATTGCCAACCTGAGGTTACCCGCCCCATGAATAGATCATTTCATATATATTAATTATCTTAGACCTAGAGATTACTCTGCTTCATACACCACTCGGCCACCGACGAGGGTTTTGACGACTTGGCCTTTCATTGTCCATCCAGCGAACGGAGTGTTACGGCTTTTGGAACGAAGACGACTGGGATCGAGGGTCCAAGACTTCTTGGGATCGATCAAGGTCACATCAGCATCCGCGCCAAGGGCCAGGGTTCCAAACGGCAACTTAAATACTCGCGCCGGTTCACAGGTGAGCTTGGCAATGGCTTGTTCAATTGTGAGTACACCGTCTTCGACGAGATTGAGCGTTAAGGGCAGGGCAGATTCCAGACCAATGATGCCAAAGGGCGCATTATCAAACTGCCGCTGTTTTTCATGCACAGCATGAGGCGCATGATCCGTGGCAATGACATCAATGCTGCCATCCTTTAGAGCCCCTTTGACGGCCTGAACATCAGCATCCGTGCGCAAGGGGGGATTCATTTTAGCATTGGTATCAAAGGTACGCACAGCTTCTTCTGTCAAGGAGAAATGATGGGGACAGGCTTCTGCGGTCACTGAAACGCCGCGTGACTTGGCATCTCTCAACAACCTGACTGATCCAATCGTACTGACATGAGGAAGGTGTAATCGCGATTGAGTCAATTCAGCTAAAAAGATATTCCGTGCCACCATGACTTCTTCCGCCGCGTTTGGGATCCCTGGGATGCCAAGTTCGGTCGATACAAAACCTTCATTCATGGCTCCACCCGCAGATAAATGACTATCCTCGCAGTGATCGATGACAGGAAGATCAAAGGCTCGTGCATATTCCATGGCTCGGCGCATCACTAAACTATTCATCACCGGGATGCCGTCGTCTGAAATGGCAACGCACCCAGCCTGGTGTAATTCACCAATCTCTGCCAGCTCTTCGCCCTTTGAGCCTTTGGTAATCGCACCAATGGGAAACACTCGAGCTTTGTCTGCGATTTTGGCCTGGCGCAGAATGAAATCCGTGATGGATTGAGAATCATTGACGGGGTTCGTATTCGGCATACAACAGACCGTGGTAAATCCACCCGCCACGGCAGAATCCACACCAGTGGCTATGGTTTCCTTATATTCAAACCCAGGCTCACGAAAATGCACGTGAAGGTCGATAAAACCAGGACAGACAATCAATCCTTTCGCATCGATAATGGTCACGGATTCAGGATTTTTCAGGGTAGGTTGGAGATTGACATCGATCGTGTGAATCTTGCCATCTTCAATCAATATATCTGCCATTTGATTCATACGTCCCGGATCAATGACTTGGCCGCCTTTGATGAGAGTTCTCATAATATTGCTACATATCCTTCTGCATGAAAAACTGAAAAAAATTACTGCAGTTGCGACAACAGATACATGAGTCCCATACGGACGGCGACCCCATTGGACACTTGATCCAAAATTGCGGCTTGGGAGCTATCGGCGACTTCATGTGAAATTTCTACACCTCGGTTGATGGGGCCAGGATGCATCACCAGAAGATCTGTGCCCGTTCGCTGAACACGTTCAGAATTAAGCCCATAGAGTGTGGCATATTCACGCATGGACGGGAATAACGATCGTCCCTGCCGTTCGAGTTGTAGCCGCAGCATGATGATGACATCGACACCAGGCAAGGCGGCATCAAAGTTCGAAAAAACCTTCACCCCCATACGTTCAATAAAAGCTGGAATCATGGTGGGAGGCCCTACCACTCGAACTTCGGCACCCATTTTTAGGAGCGCATGGATATCGGAGCGTGCCACACGACTGTGTGCCACATCGCCAACAATCGCCACGGACAACCCACTCAATCTTCCTTTTTTTTCTTTGATGGTAAAAAGGTCCAGCAACCCTTGGGTTGGATGTTCGTGCCAACCATCTCCTGCATTAATGACAGAAGAACGTACATGACGGGCAAGACTTTCCGCAGCTCCTGAAGAAGAATGACGAAGCACGATGATATCAGCTTGCATCGACTCGATATTCCGAGCCGTATCGAGAAGCGTCTCGCCTTTCACCACACTACTCGATCCAGGCGAAAAGTTAATCACGTCTGCACTGAGACGTTTCGCGGCCAGTTCGAAAGACGTGCTTGTGCGTGTGCTCGGTTCAAAAAATAAATTCACGACGGTCTTTCCACGCAGAGCTGGAACTTTTTTAATCTCTCGGCCACTCACCTCCTTGAAGGGTTCCGCCGCTTCTAAAATAAGGTCAATTTCTTCCGGCGACAACGAACTAATACTCAAGAGGTCTTTACGTTTGAGGCTCATGGCTGGTCCACCTGTCCTCCTGATTCAAGCTTGCACACACGATCATGGTCTCCCAACTCTTCAAGGAATACTCGAATATTTTCATCACGAGAAGTAGGAATATTTTTACCTACATAGTTGGCTCGAATTGGTAACTGCCGATGGCCACGATCAATTAGGACAGCCAATTGAATCTCTGCAGGACGACCAAGATCCATGAGCCCATCCATCGCAGCACGTATGGTTCGACCGCTAAACAACACGTCATCGACCAGCACTACTATTAAATCCGAAATGTGAAACGTGATATCCGTGCGCTTCAACACCGGTTGGTTTTTGCGGAGACCCAAATCGTCACGATACAACGTGATATCCAATTCCCCTAGGGGGACATCGACCTGTTCAATATTGCGTATAATTTTTTGTAGCCGTTTGGCCAATGGGACACCGGCCGTTCGAATGCCCACCAAAGCCAAATTTTTCACACCTTTGTTGCGTTCAACAATCTCATGCGCGATACGCGTGAGTGCCCTTCCCATTTCATGGCCATCCATGATGGGAGTTTCTTCTGGAGGCTGGTTTTCAATCGAGCTCATAACAGTTGGCCCTTGGCAAAAAAAAACCTTTCCCTCAAATGAAGAGAAAGGCTCGCAATATGGATGAGGGATAAACAATCCCTTTTTTCAAACTCATGAATCGGGTCTCCTTACCCACCTCACAGGATGGGACATTAAAGGCAGGTTCATCCTACGGGGTCCTCTAAACCAAGTCAAGATTTGGAGTTACATGAATAAGAAAACGCGAAGAGATTTGGCTCACACCCTTTGAAGACACCAAATATACAGCCGTGGGTGAAGGCGTGATTTCGGAAGAATCGATTGATGCATCTTAAAGGGTTGAACTTCAGAGCCCACTTCGCCAAATAGAATCTGTATCGGTAGACTGGCCACATGGGTTGGAATAGATTCTGGTCCAGCCACAAAAGCGACCCCCTGGGGAGCCAAGGACCGAACAATTTCTTGAATGTGGCTCTCGATTTGCTGCTCTTCAGAATAGTCGGCAAAGGGAATCCATCGATACAGCCAATCGTAGGTGTCTGGATTGGTTGCAGTTGAGGCTGGTAAAAAGCGAATTAAAGGAAGCCAATCCAACCTATTGGATCGTGCCAGTTGATTCCACAACATTTGTGCGTGTTTCTGGGCTAACGGCCCATGGGAGAATACCATCGTGTGGGGCCGGGGTTGATCGAGTACTACACACGTCCCAATACTTGCTTCAAAACCATGGATGAGGAGTCGTTTCGCATCAGCTTTTTGTCGAGCTAATCGTTCATCTTGTTCAAAAAGATCATCGAGGAAATCCGCAATGAACGGTTGACTCGCATATTCTTCAATGACGGAATCATCTTCGGGGTACAGCAGGACTGCGGAAAAAGCCTCTTGCGGCTTCATTGATGGTGCCCCATGAGGGAACAGGCTACGCCAATCTGGTTTTGTCGATAATCCGGGAGCCAGGTCCCCATTCTGTTCAGACCCAACCCGCCAATTTCCATGAACTTCGATAATGTGTCGTGCGGCTTTATCTTGTAACAGGAGTTTCCCATTATGTATGGAAAGAGTACGAGCGCAAGAAGCAAATCCCTGACGGTTAGGCGCCGAGAAAGCCAGCCCCGTTGTATCTTCCATTAGCGTCGCTTTTTGAATGTTTCCCTGCCTCACAGTCAGGCAAGTTTTATGAGTGGCTTCAATATATCGCGTTGGAGGGTCGGCATTGGGAAGCCAAGATACTTCGTGGGACCGTGGGGTATCCATAAATACGACAAACGGGCTTTCTCGTCCAGAAAACGAAGCGGTGAAAAAATTACTAAATAATCCAAACGCCGCTTCAGAAGGATAGGTTGGAATGCCTCGATAGTGAAGCGGTCGTGGTTTATCGGGATTTTGATCATCGTAAAGACCGCGAATTAACTCAAAGGTCGCACTCCCCGTTCCTGGCAATAACGATTTAAAGAGTTCAACGACCGGAAGATAATCAATGTCTTCCCAATGCATGGCACTCATACACGACATAAAACGTGCCTGGCCAAACGTGCCATCATCCAAGATATAAAACGCATCTTTCCGCTGTTGGATGGTGGCCTGCCCAGAAGGATCGATAAGTAAATCATCATCTGTGTAGAAAAATTCCACTTCTTCAAGTGTGACACCCATGGCTCTTGACGCCATCATGCGTAAATCTTGGCGAGTCAAGGATTCCCAACCAGGTCGTGTGGAGAGATCCATCCGCATGATGTTCACGAGCCCCGAAGGCTTGATGCCCACCCATTGATTCCAATCGAGGTAAACCCTAGCTGCGACAAAGCGAACCGTCCCATTGGACAGTTGTAGCCATTCACATTCATGAAGCGGATGACCTTCGGGATCTGTCAAAAGAATTCGTCGGCCATGTGGACCATATACTACACAATGACCACTCGGCTGTTGACGAAGAGAACACAGCTCGATGTCATCGGTGGTTAGGGACAGATTCCCTGGCATTGTGAAAATATTCGGCGCTTGGAAGATATGAGAAAGTAAGGATGGATTCTCTTGCACAACTAGGCCTATAGGAAATTTTGAAAATTAGGGATCTGAAACCTATCTAACATCTTCTCCACAAAGTGGTCAAAAGTTCATGCGATAGAAGCCCACCTTTCTATTTGAAATTAGCCTTTCTTCGGTCTATGATGAATTCAGGTCGTTTACCTAGTGTCTCTATGTATCCCCATTTATCCAAATGAACACTGTGATCTAACGTCAACAAAGGAAATACTTCATGCCGTTTTGGGATTCAAAACAAGGGACCGCTGATCCAACATGTTCATTCTGCGGACGAGCGCAAAATGCCGTGTCAGGATTTATTCAAAGTCCATCGAAATATACCTGTGGAACATGCCGCAATGACAGCACCTTGTTGATTTGTAACGAATGCGTCCAACTCTGCGGACGCTTTCTCGCTGAGCATTCCCCGAAGACCACAGAAACTCCAGCACCACCTCTAGACTTTAAATTACCACGGCCCCCTGACATCAAAGCGATTCTTGACCAATATGTTATAGGCCAAGAACAAGCGAAAAAAGTGTTAGCTGTGGCTGTGCATAATCACTATAAGCGCGTGTTCAGTGGGAAAGAGATCAAGGACGTCGAGTTAGAAAAGGGCAATGTCCTTCTTCTTGGGCCAACAGGGACCGGCAAGACATTAATGGCCCAAACTCTTGCCCGCATTCTGCAAGTCCCCTTTGCGATTGCCGATGCCACCACGGTCACTGAAGCTGGATATGTGGGAGAAGACGTCGAAAATGTGGTGTTGAAGCTCCTGCAATCCTGTGATTTTGATGCCAAACGTGCAGAGACCGGAATCATTTACATTGACGAGATCGATAAAATTAGTCGCAAATCGGAAAGCGCGTCAATTACTCGTGATGTCTCGGGCGAAGGGGTGCAACAAGCCTTGCTGAAACTTGTCGAAGGGACAATGTGCAACATTCCGCCAAAAGGTGGTCGAAAGCATCCTGATCAAGAATTTATTCGAGTGAATACCAAAAATATCTTATTCATTTGTGGTGGGGCATTTGTCGGATTGGATCAAATTATCGCACAACGCACCAGTCATAAACGGATGGGATTTGGGGCAAATCCTGAAGCCCAAAATCAATCGCATGCCAGTGAATTACTTCACCTTGCACAACCTGAAGACTTATTGAAATATGGATTAATTCCAGAATTTGTCGGACGTTTCCCCATCATGACCACACTCACAGATTTAAGTGAATCTGATTTAGTTCGTGTTTTGACTGAACCCAGAAATGCTCTTGTGAAACAATATCAGGCATTATTTGAACTTGATGGGATTGATTTAGTCTTTACTGATGGAGCCGTGAAATCGGTGGCTCACAAAGCGGCATCATTGAAGACCGGTGCTCGCGCGCTTCGCACCATTCTTGAAGAAAAAATGCTCGATCTGATGTACGACACGCCAGCATTGGAAGGCATTCAAGAAGTGGTGATAACCGAAGACGTCATCACGGGTGAGAAAAAGCCTCAACTTATTCGAAAATCCGCATAATCAACTCCTCGACTGGGCCGGACATTTTTACCCCAAATACATTCGCCACACTTCTTTTGAGGAGTGCTTTTCTCTTTTTCAATAGTGACTACTTCATCTCTTTCGTGCTTATTTTCTGAACACAAAAAATTTTCAATATTTTGATACCGCCTCTGCTAATACTCAAAGGCTGAATACCAATATTATTGAATATGAAGCCACGGATTTTGCCGTTTTTTTTCTCATTCCTACCGTTAATATCGTGGGAGAAGAAACGGAACTTCGAATTCAGATCGAATTTCAAGTCATGTTGGGTGTGGAATGAACTTATTAGAGATGAACTTAAACGAAAGAATATATTGGATGTAATCTAGCCATGAGTGTTTTGGAAGAAGGGAATTATGGTAACGGACAGAAGGCTTGCCCTTCATTCGGGATTAGGAGATGGCGATCGTTTGAGAAGAAACCGCGACTTCGTCTTGATGGGAAAAATTGTGGATAATTGGAAGGAAAAACGCGATTGTGAATGTGGTTCCTTTTCCCACTGTGGATTCAACGTGGATTTTTCCTCCCATGGCTTCGGCCAAACTTTGAGAGACGGATAACCCTAAGCCCATCCCGTTTCGTTCCTTACTCACCTTGGTAGAAAAAAACGGATCAAAAATATGTGCAAGTGTCTCTGAAGCAATTCCTGGCCCATTATCTTGCACTTGTATCCAGGCCTTTCCTGAATCAATCGCTGTTCGAACAATGACAATTCCTGTGTCCTCAACCGCATCAAAAGCATTTTGCAATATATTACAGAGCACCTGATGTAACTCCGTCGCTGGAAGTGGTAAGTCGTACATATCTTTCATGAATTCCTGCTCTATTTGCACGCCCTTATTTTTACGGAGACTACTGATAATATTAATGGCTTCTTTCGTCACCTGGTTTAAATTGACCAAACGTGGATGCCCATGCCGTGGCTGGTAGAGTTGGTACATCTGCTTGATGATATGGGCAATTCGATCGATTTCTTGGTCAATTTTGTGAACATATTTTGATCGAGGATGATCCATTGGAATGATGCGCTTCACAAGGTGAAGCGATTGTTGAATGCTCGCCAGAGGATTATTAATTTCATGGGCAATGCCAGCGGTAATTTGTGACAACGCGGCAAGTTTATCCACCTGCATACGCCGTTGTTCTAATTCTTGAATGCGAAGAGTCCGCTCCTCAACCTCTTCGAGAAGCGACTGATTGTATCGGCGAATAGCATGTTCAAGATGTTTTTGTTGAGAAATATCATTACAGGTCCCAATAAACCCAAGAAACGTTCCATCAGACTCAAACCGTGGAACCCCACGATCAACCATCCAACGATATTCCCCGTCCTGATGCCTTAGCCGGAATTCCATGTCAAAAGGCTTGCGGGTTTGAAAGGCGTCCAGACAAATAGGTAAACATCTTGGTACGTCATCGGGATGAATATTTTCCGTCCAGCCATTCCCCAATTCTTGCTCAAGGGTTCGTCCTGTAAAATCTATCCATCCTCGATTCACAAAAGTGCAATTTTTTTCTGAATCAGACATCCAAATAAGGACAGGGGCCGTATCGGCCATCGTACGAAATCGGCTTTCACTTTCTTGAAGAGCTAACTCTGCTCGTTTACGATCGGTAATATCCGTAGAAATTCCACAAGTTCCAAACAATACTCCCTCATGAGTATAGAGAGGAAATTTATTTGAAATATAGGTATGTATTCCATCCTGATGAGGAACGTTCTCTTCAACAATAAGATTCTTTTGACTGGCTTGTACCATCCGATCATTGAACTGAAATTCTTTGGCCATAAGAGGTGGAAACACCTCAGTATCGGTCTTTCCCTGAATCCCCTCTCTCGTCACGTTAAATAACTCTTCGTATCTGCGATTAATATTTTGGTATTCACCATTATTATTTTTCGTATAAATCACCGAAGAAGCCCCATCTAAAATGGCCTGGAGTTTAGCCTCGCTTTCCCGAAGTTCCATGATGGCATGGCGACTGGATTGTTTGTGTTGATTGGCAGCAATCACCATTCCACAAAACGCGAGTAATGGCTGTAAAAACGTGACAAAATCTTCATCGTAACCACCAGCGCGATTGGCAATCCCGGCCATTCCCACAAGTGTACGTCCATCATACAAGGGTAATCCAAGAAATGCGTTAAGGGCTGGATGTCCCTTAGGCAGCCCCCCTCGACGAGAATCGGCAGCAGGATGATTGGAAATGACGTGTTTTCCTGAAGTAAGAACTTGTCCAAATAAATTATCTAAATGTGTGAACTTCATGTTGGGAGCATACTGGGCATAGAGTTTCCGTGGTTCTTCATTCCCGGCAATATTGGTGATCGCATGCGTTTGTAGATAGCGTTTGCCATCCTCATCGTGCAGCACTTCCCCAATAAAGCCATACCTGCTTTGAGTTAGGGTCAAGAGGCTATCCAATACCCCATCGAAACTTTGACTAATATTCTCAGCCTTGATAAAGCATGATTGTGCTTCCACGATAGCGTGAAGCAAGGCATTCGCTAAATGAGAATAGGGATTTTCCCTCAAGACCGTCACCAACCTCCGTCTGAATACGTGTCAGGAAAAAGCCAGGAATTAGGCTCTTACACAATTATCGGTCTTTTTCCCCGTTTCTTTACAAATCCCGGAGTTCATACCTTTTTGAGCAGATTCTTGTAGATTTAAGGAAGAGTATGGGTACAATAACAAAGAGTAAGAGTCACGAAAGAGGACAACCCTTTCAATATATATTGGATGTAAGACATTATGAGTGATCGAAAACCATCGCACATGCCAGAGGATTCCCCACCATTCCGAGAACCTGCGGGCAAGTCAGATCCCCTTGTCCTGATCGATGAATGCCTCGCCACTCTTTCCGAAGATGCGCCGCAACAAAAGTTGCTCTATAAAATTCGTCACCAATTGTTGCAAGCGGGAGTGACCCAACAAGAACGCGAGGTAGAAATTACAAAACTTCACAGTGTCGTGGAAAAGCTCACAGCACCTGCCAACCGGATTGGTACGTTGATTGATAAACCCGCTGAAGGCATCGCTCGCATTTCAGTCGGAGGGAGTGAGTTCTATGCCAACATTGATCCGCAACTCAATCCTGATGAACTTGAACTCGGAGCCCAGGTGTTAGTGAATGAAGCCTATGCCCTTATTGGCACCTTGGGATTTGATCGAAATGGTTCCATTGTCAAAATCAAAGAATTGCTCTCTGACGGCAGAGTCCGACTCGATTCTGAAGCTGGACGACCAGGGCAACTCGTAGACCTGGCGCTTAGCCTAAAAGACATGACCCTCAAACCTGGCGATGAAATACGACTCGATCCCACTCACCGCTTAGGCATTGAGCGAATTGAGAATACCCAAAATACGAAACATACCCTTGAGGAAACACCAGATATCACCTGGGAGCAAATCGGTGGACAACAACAAGCCATCGATGCGATCCGCAAAGCTATTGAATATCCCTTGCTTCATGCCAAAACCTTTGAGGCCTTTCAATTTACTCAACCCAAAGGGTTTCTCTTGTATGGACCTCCAGGGTGTGGAAAAACATTGATTGGGAAAGCGACAGCATCGAGCCTCGCGAACCTGGTGTCACAACACCAAGCTGCGGCCTCTTCGGACGATTCCAATAAGAATCAACTTCCTCCAATCACCGGTGGTGCCTTTCTCCATGTCAAAGGCCCGGAAATCTTAAACATGTGGGTGGGTGAATCCGAACGTATCGTTCGTGACTTATTCGTCCAAGCACGGGAAAAGAGAAAAGAAGGGCTCCTCCCCTTCCTCTTCATTGATGAAGCTGAATCCATCTTAGGCACCAGGCGCTCCGCACGGTCCTATAATATTGCCAACACCCTCGTCCCCATGTTTTGCGCAGAGCTTGATGGCGTGGATTCGCTGCAAGACGTCGTGGTCATTATCGCATCGAATCGACCAGATCTTATTGATCCCGCAGTACTTCGGCCCGGACGAATCGATCGAAAAATAAAAGTCGAACGACCAAACCGACAGGAAGCCAAAGATATTCTTCGAATCTATGTGACGCCTGATCTCCCACTCTCCGAGGAACTTCTCGCCGCATATGAGAAGGATGCCAACAAGGCCTGTAGCGCCATCATTGAAGAAACCATCGATCAGGTGTTTAAGAAATCTGATGACACTCGAGTCCTGAGCATTCGGTTAAGAAATGGAAAGCATGAAACCCTCTATCGTTGCAATCTCTTGAGTGGAGCCATCTTGGCATCGTTGGCACGACGGGCCAAAGAACGAGCTATTGAGCGAACAATCAAGGAGGGTGGCCATGGTCTGACGCTTGAAGATATCCTGCAATCAATCGACGATGAATTCCGCGAAGGCGAGATTCTTCCACCTGATGATTCGGCGGAAGAATGGCTGAAGCTGTTGGATCATCATCCGGATCAAGTGATCGGAGTCTCCTCCTTCCGGAAAGGACGTAAGGCCGAAGAACGAATCAATCACTCGATCATTTAACCGAATTGTAGAACTTCCCATTCACCGATCATGAGACTGTTTGGCATAGAAACCGAATACGGCATTATTCGCGAAGATCAAGCGGAGTCCGACCCCGTGGTCGAGTCCATGGAATTGGTCCGAGCGTATATGTCGGATAAGTTTGAACAAACGTGGGATTACAAAGGCGAAGATCCGCACAAAGACCAACGTGGATTCAGCGTACACGGGTTGCAGCAAGATGTAGAAGAAGAACAATTTGCCACCCTGGATGCCCATCGCCCCTTTTCCTTTTACGAAATGAAAAGCGACCTGGTGCTCACCAACGGCGCACGATTCTATAATGATCACACGCACCCGGAATATTCCACACCAGAATGTTCCACCCTCAAAGAAATCATTGCCCATGATCGTGCAGGGGAACGCATACTTCAACATGCCGCCAATACCCGCAATGCCACGCTTGGATCACAATCAGTCCAACTCTATAAAAACAACACCGATTTACACGGACACAGTTACGGGTGCCACGACAATTATCTGATTTCAAGGACGATTCCTTTTGATCAATTGAGCGCAGGCCTGATTCCCTTCCTCGTCACTCGACAGATTTTTTCAGGGGCAGGAAAGCTCGGCATTGAGGCGCAAGAACATTCCTACGAACCTGGCGTGTATCAACTCTCACAACGCGCGGACTTCATGGAAACCGAACTCAGTGTCGATACCATGCATGACCGTCCTATCCTGAATACGCGCGATGAGCCGCATGCCGATCGCACAAAATATCGCCGGCTTCACCTCATCGTCGGTGATGCGAATATGTGTGAATTTTCCACTGCCCTCAAAATAGGAACGACGCAACTCGTTCTTGAACTTATTGCGCAGGGTGCCGCCCCACAGTTTGAATTTTCTGACTCTATTACAGCTATCAAAACCATTTCCCGCGACCTAGATCTCAACGCCTTGATTCCGATGACGTCTGGAAAATCACTGACCGCCTTGGAAATCCAGTCAGCGTATCTTTCAGCCGCCAAGAAAACCTTGGCGAAACAAGATGACGACACCGATTGGATTCTCACCAATTGGGAAACAACCCTCGACCTTCTGAAACAGAATCGCACGGAGTTAATCGGACGCATCGATTGGATTACCAAGCACTGGTTATTGGAGTCGTTCGCTCAAGATGAACAGCTGGAATGGAATGACCCCTGGCTGGCGAGTCTTGATTTGGAGTATCATAATATTCATTCGGATCGTGGGTTGTATTTGGGGCTGGAACAAGAAGGAAAAGCTCAGAGGTTCTGTACCAATGAGGATATTCAAAAGGCCATTTCCCATGGGCCATCGACCACCAGAGCAGGCATTCGAGGATTGTGCGTCAAAAAATTCCGCAAGGAAATTCAGGCCATTCAATGGGAACGTATTCACCTGAAAAGTTTGACTCAACCCCAACAATTAGATATGTCTGACCTCTTTGATCCTGCTCACGTCGCGCGGCTCTGGCACAAGATCGATCAAGCCAAACATCTTGCGGATGTGCTCTAAATATCCTACATGTTGGCCATTGTCGTAAAGGAGGCTAAATCATGAAATCATCGACTTCCAATTATATGACCGAGACACAGGGGACTCCCCTGCCCATTCACTGTGAACGACGGGAACGACCACTCGATCCCATACCAAAACCACCTGGGCCCAAAGATGATGAGGCTGGCCCTCGCAAACCAGAACCGGGATCTCCGAGTCGAGACAATTTGCTCAAACGCATGAGAAAAGTCGATCCCAAACAAGCCGAACGCTATCGACAACGCACAGGGGAATAATCACCATGGGTTTTCAAGGCGATTTCTTTCAACTTCTCAAAGACCAAGGCTATCAATTCGACATCCCGACACCGAGATTCGGTGAACATGGGCAAGGCGCGTTACCCCCCATTACCCAGGGCACCACAGTATTGGCCCTGAAATATCGGGATGGTGTGCTTGTCGCTGGCGATCGTCGGGCGACCGCGGGCAACATGATCATGTATGATCGCACGGATAAAGTACTAGAGATCGATCGCTATTGCGTAATGGCGATTGCCGGAGTCCCTGCCACCGCATTTGAAATGGCCAGAGTCCTTGAACATTCCTTCAAATATTTTCGACGAAGTCAGCTTCAAGATCTCAGTTTTGAAGGAAAACTCCGGGCCCTATCCAAACTCATGAAAGAAAATGCGCCTGCGGCGTTAGCGGGAACTGGGGCGGTCGTCCCAGTCTTTGCCGGATATGATCACCAACACGGATGCGGAAAAATTTATTTCCATGATATTCTTGGCGCTGAATTTGAAGCCGTTGACCATGCGGTGTCTGGGTCAGGGTCGTCCATCATTCGAGGCATCTTTCACTATCTCAACCGATGGAGCGGGCAACCAATCGCTGGCCTTGATGAAGAAGAAGCCTCCATCATTGTTCTGCGATTACTCGCTAGCGCCGCAGAGTTCGACTCCGCCACTGGTGGAGCCAATATAGAATCCAATCTCTACCCGATTATCAAACGGATCACCGAAAAAGGCGTCGAAACGATTCCTGCCGAACAATTGAAAACGCTCTTTACGACAAAGGTTGCCCAATATGTATGATGAACCGTATCGATGGGTCGAAGCCGTTGGCAATCGACGCCAATATCTCGACGAGCAATTTCGTCAAGGCAGTCCCCTGGTTGCCGTATCGTATGTGGACGGCATTGTGCTCCTCACCACCAGTCATGGCACCCCGAAACTCTACGAAATTTATGATCGCATTGGTCTCGGGGGCATGGGGCATCCAGCCGATTTAGAAAAGCTACGGTTCTCCATTTTGGACATGGCGCATACGGAAGGGTTTCAGCGATCACCAGGTGATGTGACTGGATCTCGCCTGATCAAATATGGCATGGCTCCTGCGATCAAACAGGCCTTTGAAGAGATCTACAAAGCTCCTTATATTACGAAGCTCCTATTGGCCGAACTCGGAAACCTGCCAAATCAAGATAATTTTTATACCGTAGACTACGATGGGACGTTTGAAGAACACCATGAAGTTGCTGTGCTTGGAGCCACGCCAAAGAGTCAAGACACCATGAGAGCCTATCTGAAAGAACACGTCACTCCGACCATGGCGACCCTGCAATCAGTCCTCGAAGTGGCGGTTCGCGCGTGGGCTCTCGGGGCTCTGTCCCAAATTCAAGACAATGAAAATTCTGACTCCTCTTCGTCGGAAAACAAAGAAACACAAGCATCGAATGATTCTATTTCCGAGGAACAAATTTTGGAACATCTCCAAAATGGCCTCAAGGATAAAACGTTAGAATGTGCGGTATTGGAACGACAGGCGCCTGGGAGTTCAAAGTATCGAACCATTGTCCAACAAGATATTCATTCTCTTCTGCCTTTCTTGCACCCAACCACCAATTAACCCAATGGCTCGTCCACGATGTTAAACAGAATTTTTGGCATTGAAACAGAGTACGGACTCCTCATCAATAGTGATGACCCAGAACACTCGCCCTCGTGGCTGGCCCATCGAGTGATTGATCAGGTGTTCCGAGTGAAAGAGCAAGGTGTGCTCGACCTTCATTACCGTGGCTACGATGAGCCCCCGGGCAATGGCGGGTTTTTGCTGAACTCAGGACGGCTGTATGTGGACATGGGGCATTTAGAGTTTGCCTCTCCTGAATGCAATACCTTAGCCGACCTCATAGCCGCGGACCGTGCAGGAGATCGGTTACTTCAACGTACCTTGAAAGAGCTCAACCTGGATGAGAACATCTCGCTCATCAAAAATAATATCGATCATGAAACCGATGCGACCTTCGGGTGTCATGAAAACTATCTCGTCTCACGCCATTTCCCCTTCAATCTTAAAGGTCTCAATAAACTCATTCCCTTTTTAGTGACACGCCAAATTTATACGGGCGCTGGTCGGATTGGCATGGCAGAGATTTATGATGGTTGGGTGCCGGTAGAGCAATTAGCCCAGAAAGATTCTGGGCTTCGTGATAAACACGGACGTTCCACCGTGAAGTTTCAAATCTCCCAGCGTGCCGATCATATCGTGAATGATTTCTTCGAATGGGTCCAACACAATCGCGCGATTATTAATACGCGTGATGAACCTTTAGCAGATCCCAATCAATTTCGACGAATCCACTTGCTCTTGGGCGACTCCAACATGACAGAAGTGGCGACGGCCTTGAAAATGGGCACCACGGGCCTCGTCATGCAACTGGTGGAAGATGGTCATGCCCCGGAAGGATTAGATCTCGAAGAACCTATCCAAGCCCTGAAAGAAATCTCACGTGATCCTACCAGGAAATGGGAAGTGCGTTTAGCCAATGGAAAAACACGGTCAGCCATCGATATTCAAGAAGAATTCCTGAAGGGTTGCCAAGATCATTACGCTGGACAGGATGACGACACCGACTGGGTCTTAGATAATTGGGAATCCGTTCTGCGCGACCTTCGGGGCGATTACACCAAGCTGGTTGGCCGAGTCGATTGGGCCTCGAAACTCTGGTTGCTCGAAACATTTCGAGAAGAAGAAAAACTAGAATGGGATGATCCCTGGCTGAAAAGCTTGGACTTGGAATATCACAACCTCAATCCAGAGAAAAGCCTCTACTCAGGGCTAGAAGAAGAAGGCCGTTGTCCGCGAGTGACAACCAATGCGGCCATCGATCTCGCCATGCAAAATCCTCCTCGCAATACCCGAGCCTTTGGACGAAGTGAATTGGTCAAAGAACTCATTGGCAAAGAATGGAATGAAGACCCAGGTCTGGAGGCTTCACTGGAACGTCGCTTCCCTCACTACGTCATCAACTGGTCAATCTTCCAACTCCGTGGTCAGCCCCCCTTTCCCATGCCCAACCCCTTCAAAACCTACGTCAAAGAAGTCCGTGAGCATTTAGCTGAGCCAGAGACACAAGTACATTCTGAATAAGCAATTTGCAATACCGCAAACCCAAGCACATACAAACCCCTAAGATTTTAAGAAATTTTTTACTGGCACCCACTCCTTGCAGTATATTTCTTGCTGAGGGATAATATTTTTCAAAATATTATTCGAACCCTATCTGTATTTCCAATCATTCCCGAAAAATTACTTTCTATGGAAATTTCCCGACGAAACCTTTTTAAACTTACTGGTTTAGGCGCACTTGCTGGGCTCACGAGTATCACCAGTGGTTGCGATTTAGGGAGCATGTTTGCTGTGCCTCCTCGGGACACGGTGTATTTCACGCCCAATGATAAGTTTTACACCGTCAATTACATGGACTCCCCCTATAATCTTTCACGGGACCTGGACCAAGAACAATGGCAAATGATCGTGAAAGGGGCAGTGACGAATCCCATGCTCTTGGGGTGGAGGGATCTTCTAAATCGAAACTCATTCGATCAAGTTTCAACACTCATGTGCATTGACACCCTACCTGGAGGGTCAAGTATCAGTAATGCCATTTGGCGCGGAGTATCGTTGAAGGAATTGTTATTAGAGGCTGGGGCAGATGAAGAAACGGCGCGTGACGTGATTTTTCGAGGAGCCGATGCCTATCACGACAGCATTCCTTTTGAACGAGCGATGCGTGATGAAGTCATGCTCGCCTATTTAATGAATGGTGAAAAACTACCCAAGGAACACGGGTTTCCTGTTCGACTTCTTGTTCCAGGATTGTTCGGTATCAAAAATGTGAAATGGATTACCGAGATTGAAGTCTATAACGGAGACTACCAAGGCTATTGGCAGCGCAAAGGGTGGACTGACGAAGGCACCATCAATATTTTTTCTCGCATTGATAGCCCTGGTCATTATCAAGACGTACCTGGCCCTACCGTTCACTTTCGTGGGATTGCCTTTGGAGGGCCACATTCTATTTCCCAAGTCCAACTTAGTTTCGATCAAGAAAAAACTTGGGTCGAGGCTGAGATTGAACCACCGCATTCACCATGGTCTTGGGTCGTCTGGAATTATCACTGGAAGGATGTCTCGCCCCACAAAGCCTTAGTCTTTGTCAGAGCCATTGATACCACAGGGAAAGTCCAAACGTCCGAAATCACTCGCCCTCAACCCCGTGGTGCTACAGGTCTGCATAGCATTGTTGTGAATGTGTATAAGGCCTGAAGGCATTTCTTCAACCTTGATGAATTTCTCAGATTTCGAAATGGGCCTAAATGCGATTTTGAAAGGACATTGATTTACTTCAATTGGAGGGCAAATTTAGTAAAATCCGAAAAATCTTCTAATCTTTCGGTAATGATAGCTTTGATAATATCAAAACTCAATTCCGTGTAATCATGGACGGCCACATTTCGAAATCCCACCATCTTTTTCATTCGTTGAGCCAGTTCACCCTCTAGCAAGTCTCCCGTTTCCAACAATGCAAATGCTTCACGACTCTCCTGAGGAATGCCTAGCCCATGTTTCCTCACGAGATGCATCGCTAAATCAATGGAAGCCTCGCATGCACGTTGAATGTTGAGAATAATAGAGTCTTGTTTCGTGACATCCTCAAAAAGATTTTTGTCATTATTGGCATAGACGTCTTGAATTCGAGCCAGGCAACGTTCGATGATGGCCACCTTATTGAGTAAGACATCATCGGGCATATACAGATCCCCGCTTCTGAATATCGTTGAGAATCTCTCGCCGTTCTTCATTCAGACGAGCATAAGAAGAATAGACCCAGGTTTCAAAACGGTCCCGTTCTCCGTCATTCCTGGAATACAAACATTTCCCCGATGAGATCACCTGCATTTTCATGACGGTTGAGGCTTGTCGAAGATTTATGAGATCAACTTTTCGATGAAAAAGACTGGCAAGGTCTTGTTCAAGATCGAACCGTCGAACCGGAGAGATGGGTGCAGTAGACAAAAACGCGATGTCCAGATCACTCCCTGCATGAGCCTGCCCCTTAGCTTCAGACCCAAATTGATACAGGGCGATGCAACTTGGAACCACACGAAGAACTTGTTCAATGACCGCAGATTTATCCATAACTAGCTACAAACTTCCTCCGTAATTAATGAAACACTTGTCGGTCCTGGTCTAGGTCCCGATCTTATTCCATGTATGTTGAATTGGCAATCGGAAGGATTGCCTTAGAAACAAGGGAAGGGGCTATACTTCCAAATCAAGCTTAATGTGGAGTTCTTTGAGTTGTCCATTGCTGACGGAGGACGGGGCTTCGGTCATCATACATTGGGCTTTTTGGGTTTTGGGGAAGGGAATGACATCGCGAATGGATTCGGTTTTGCCAAGGAGCATGATTAACCGATCCAGACCAAAGGCAATGCCACCATGTGGTGGAGCGCCGTATTCCAGCGCATCTAAGAGAAATCCAAATTTTTCTATGGCTGCCTCTTTCGAGATACCCAGAAGATCAAAGACTTTTTGCTGCACATCACTTTGATGGATACGAATACTTCCTCCGCCTATTTCGAATCCATTGAGCACCATGTCATACGCCTGAGCACGTACAGTCAACGGGCTCTCATCTAATTTGGCAAGATCCTCAACGAAGGGACCGGTGAATGGATGATGAAGTGCCACATGGCGGCGTTCCGCTTCATCATATTCAAGCAACGGAAATTCTGTCACCCAAAGCGGTTCCCATCGTTCTCGATCAATCAAGCCTAACTCTTCGCCAAGATGAAGTCGGAGACGACCCAGTACGTCATAGGTTACGGCGGGCTTGTCGGCAATAAACAGCATAAGATCGCCTGGCTCAGCATCTGGGAGGGCTTGTTGAAATGGTTCAGCCTTAAGAAATTTGGCAATGGCGGAATCAAGTTTCCACCCTTCGGTGATTTTGACCCAAGCTAACCCTTTGGCGCCAAACCCTTTGGCCGCATCAATCAGGCGATCGATTTGATTTCGAGCGATTTGCCCACCACCTTTGACCACCAATCCTCCAACTAAACCACCAGACTCCACCGTATCTCGAAAGACTTTAAATTCAACTTGCTTCGCGACTTCATTGAGGTTTCGCAGTTCCAAGTCAAATCGTCGGTCGGGTTTATCCGTTCCATACCGATCCATGGCTTCTTGATACGTCAACCGTGGGAACGGAGTTGGCAAGGTCACTCCTGTGGCGGCTTGGCACACGGTCGAAATAAGCTCTTCGCCTAAGGCTAAAATATCGTTCTGTTCAACGAACGACATCTCAATATCAATTTGCGTAAATTCTGGTTGGCGATCGAGGCGAAGGTCTTCATCTCGAAAACAGCGCGCGATTTGGAAATACCGATCGGTCCCACCCACCATAAGAATTTGCTTAAACAATTGAGGCGACTGTGGGAGAGCGAAAAATTCTCCAGCATTCACTCGACTAGGCACCAAGTAATCGCGAGCCCCTTCGGGAGTACTTTTTGTCAAGATGGGAGTTTCCACTTCAAGAAACCCACGCGCATGAAGGAGTTGCCGAGTATGATAGGTGACATCATAACGAAGCTGTAGCAATTGCTGCATTCGTGGACGCCGCATGTCGAGATACCGGTGCTTGAGGCGAATCGATTCCGTCGCATCCACATCATCTTCAATTAAAAACGGTGGAGTTTTGGATTGATTCAGCACGGTGAGAGACGAGACTTCAATTTCAATTTCCCCTGTGGCTAATTGAAGATTTAGCGATTCTTCTGGACGAACTCTGACCTTCCCGGTCGCCGCGATGACATACTCGTTCCGTAAATCATTCGCTTGACTGTGAATGGTGATCTCCTTTTCGACATCGAAGACGAGTTGAGTCACGCCATATCGATCTCGCACATCAATAAAGAGCACCCCTCCATGATCACGACGCCCATGGACCCAGCCCATTAACGTCACAGTCTGGCTATCGTGTTGTCTCGTTAATTCACCGCAAGTATGTGTTCGTGCCACGCTCGTCCTCTATCCTTTTTGTGTTCGGCGTTTCGCTGATGTATTTCTTGTTGGGCCCGACCCTCGCTTGGAAAATGTCGCCCGACTACTTGTTCCTTTGGTCGAGGGACGTTTTCCTGAAGACGGTCCAGACTTTGATGGACTCTTTGAAAACGCCGGACGCCGTTCTTTCCCTTTGAATGGTTGAGCTTTCCCTGACGTTCCTCGTGAACTCGGCCCTCCCTTGGAGGACCCTGACCTTCTTTCGTTTCCTTTACTCGTGTTAAATTTCCCTGAAGCCCCGCGAGGATTTGAGGGTCTTTTAGCAAAGGTGGAACGTTTCGCATTTCCCTGAGTTGGTTGCGATCGCGAGGAATCCCCTGGCCTGGCAGATGATCTTTTCGGAAAATCCTCTCGTCGAACACTACCTGTAGCTCCTTGAGGTTTAGCTGAAGTCCCACGAACGTTTGATGGCCTGCTGGAAGATGCCGGGGATCTTTTCGAGAAGGCAGTCCGTGTTGCCCCTCCTCTGGCCGCTTGAGGTTTGCCTGAAGTCCCACGAACGTTTGATGGCCTGCTGGAAGATGCCGACGATCTTTTCGTTCCTTTGGTCGCCGAAAATTTTGGAGTCACACCTCTCCCAGTAAACGGTCGCTTCGGTAACGAAGGCCGGCGATCATCAACTTTGCCAAGTGGAGCATTTCTAGTGACCGGGCTTGTGGTCAAAGGCCTTTTGGAAATAGCCGGTCGAAACTCCGCTTGTGCCGCAGAGGGTCGCTGGGCAGATGATACTCGCGGCTTTGCCCTATCACGTGACAAAATGGGCCTCAAGGGCTTTCTTAGAATTTTCGCGGCAGCCGTAATTCCAGGTTTTACACGATTTTTCAGGTATGGTTTTCGACGTGGAGCACGAGAGGTTTCACCTGTCATGGATCGGTGAAGAACCGCGCGCAAGGCATTGGCCTCCGCATCCGTCGCATAGCGAAATGTGCCTACAGGCAAATCCCCCAATTGAAGCGGGCCAAAGCGAATACGCTTGAGTTTAATCACCCGGTGTCCGCAGGCCTCGATCATCCGTTTTATTTGATGTTTTCTCCCCTCACGGATTGTAATTTCCAACCAAGAGTTTGCCTTGGCTTTTCCAGATTTTTTAACGTCTGCCGGAGCAGTGACTCCATCCTCCAACCTCACGCCTTCTTTCAGCATTTTAATCTCTTCGTCTAAAAATACACCAGAGACCTTCAGGACATACGTTTTGGGCACATGATAACGAGGATGCAGGCAGGCTTGAGCCACTAAACCATTATTCGTCAGAAGTAACAGGCCTTCCGCATCAAAATCCAAGCGTCCCACTGGAAAGACTCGTACTTTCACACGACCCAGGAGATCGGCCACCGTCCCTCTACCAACCGGATCATTCATCGTTGTGACACAACCTGGCGGTTTATTGAGTAGGATAAATACTTCTGGCTCGGCGGTCTCAATATGGGTCCCATCAACCTTCACGTGATCCGTGGCAGGATTGATACAGGTGCCAAGTACACGCACGACCTCGCCATTGACCGTCACCTTACCTTCTCGAATTAAAGCCTCGGCTGCACGCCTTGAACTTAACCCACTGGCCGCAATGACTTTTTGAAGTCGAACACTTGTGTCGCTGATATCTGGGGGGTTGCTCATTCCCATTCAATCGTACTGGGTGGCTTAGAACTAATGTCGTATACCACTCGGTTGACGCCTTTCACTTCATTGATAATTCGATTAGAAACTTTTCCTAAAAAATCATGAGGGAGTTGAGTCCAATCTGCCGTCATGCCATCGACACTGGTCACCGCTCTGAGAGCAATCACATGTTCATAGGTTCGTTGATCCCCCATGACACCAACCGTTCGAATAGGTAACAAGACTGCAAAGGCTTGCCAAGTCTTCCGGTATAAGCCATTCGATTTCAACTCTTCAATAAATATCACATCAGCTTCACGAAGAATTGCCAGTCGTTCAAGATTCACAGCTCCTAGCACGCGTATCGCCAGCCCAGGTCCAGGAAATGGATGCCGAAGCACCATGTCTTCGGGAAGTTCTAACTCTTTTCCTAGTCCTCGTACTTCATCTTTAAAAAGTTCGCGAAGAGGTTCGATGAGTTTTAATTTCATTCTGGCAGGCAAACCACCCACATTATGATGCGTTTTAATGGTCGCCGATGGCCCCATATGGCTGATACTTTCAATGACGTCAGGATAGAGTGTGCCTTGAACCAAATATCGAACGTTTCCAATTTTTGTGGCTTCGTGATCAAATGCATGAATAAATTGTCGGCCAATAATTTTCCGTTTTTTTTCGGGATCACTCGTTCGGCCAAGTGCCTGCAAAAATGGGTCACTGGCGTTAATCATGCGATAATTAAAATGCTGAGCGCCAAACACCTTTTTCAGTTGTTTCGCTTCATCTTTGCGCATCAAGCCATTGTCAATAAATACACAGGTCAACTGTTTTCCGATGGCACGATGAGTCATGGCCGCCGCGACCATGCTATCCACGCCTCCACTCAACCCACAAATGACTTTATCTCGACCAACTTGTTCGCGAATCGCGTCGATTGAATTATTCAGGAACGACCCCATCGTCCAGGTGGACTTGGCTCCGCAGATGCCATGGACAAAATTCTTGAGAATCTGTTTTCCATGAACCGTGTGTGCGACTTCAGGATGGAATTGAAGACAAAAAAACCGATGGGCATGATTAGCCGACTTCATGGCGGCCACGGGAGAATTTTCGGTTCGCGCTATCGGTGTAAAGCCCTGTGGCAATTTTTCTATTCGGTCACCATGCGACATCCAGACTGAAAAGGGTCCTTTATCAAGCCCTTTGAATAGATCTGAACTATCCAACACTTGTAATTCAGCCCGGCCAAACTCTCGCCGTTTCGCCTGTCCAACTTTCCCTCCCATATAATGCGCAACCAATTGCATGCCATAGCAGATTCCAAGAATGGGCACATCTTCTTGCAACACGGCCTTGGCCCACTTTGGTCGTTCAATACTCGTGACACTTGCAGGTCCACCGGAAAGGATAATCCCTTTTGGACAATGTTCACGAATTTGTTGGAGAGTCGCTGAAGCAGGAAGGATAATGGAATGCACGCGGCATTCGCGAATGCGACGGGCAATTAATTGGGTGTACTGAGACCCAAAATCAAGAATGACAATCGTATCGTGACAGGACGCCATAAAGGGTACACACACTGACAATGTTTTGAAGTCCTGCGCATAAAGGAGGACCGGGTTAATGTAAGATCGTGATGCGTGAACCGTAATGCGTGACCCGAATCAGGAATTAATTTCTCTTTACGCTTCACCCATCACGCTTGACGGATTACGAGATTATTCCACATCTGCTCGATAGTTGGGAGCTTCTTTGGTGATGACGACATCATGCACATGGCCTTCTCGTAACCCGGCTTGCGTGAGTCGAATAAACTGAGCATTTTTTTGCAACTCTGCAAGAGAACGACATCCGCAGTATCCCATGCCAGACTTCAATCCCCCAACCAACTGATAAACGACATTGGACAATGACCCTTTAAACGGCACACGGCCTTCAATGCCTTCAGGAACGAGTTTGCCTGGCGCTTGGCCTTCTTGTGCATAACGATCACGCCCACCTCGTTCAAGCGCACCCAAGGAACCCATGCCACGATATTCTTTATAGGTTCGCCCTTGATAGAGGACCGTTTCTCCTGGGGACTCTTCGGTCCCAGCGAATAACGAGCCAATCATCACGGCTGCAGCCCCAGAGGCTAATGCCTTGGTAATGTCCCCGGAATATTTAATGCCACCATCGGCTAGGACCGGAATGCCAGTACCCGCCAAAGCTTCGGCACAATCAGCAACTGCCGTGAGCTGCGGCACTCCAGCGCCTGACACGATACGAGTGGTACAAATCGAACCAGGCCCCACCCCGACTTTCACGGCATCGGCACCAGCATCGACTAAATCTTTGGCCGCTTCCGCTGTCGCAATATTTCCCGCCAACACATCCATCTGTGGATACTGTTTTTTAATGAATTTCACGGTGTCGATGACACTTTGAGAATGTCCATGGGCCGTATCCACCACAATTAAATCAATCCCGGCCTTCACCAATCGCTCAACGCGCTCTTCGACATCTGCCCCAACTCCGACCGCAGCCGCCACACGCAATCGCCCATGGGTATCTTTGGTCGCATACGGATATTGAATTTGTTTTTGAATGTCTTTGATGGTGATCAATCCCTTCAATTCAAACTGATCATTCACGACGGGAAGTTTTTCAATGCGGTGTTCATGTAATATTTCACGGGCCTTTGCCAGGCTGGTGCCTTCCGGAACTGTCACGAGATTTTTTTGTGTCATCACCTGCGCAATCGTCAGATCCATTCTTGGTTCGAAGCGGAGGTCACGATTCGTTAAAATCCCCACTAACTTTTTATCTTGGGTGACCGGGATACCTGAGATCCGATATGACGACATAATTTCATGAGCATCACGAATGGTCTGATTGGGGGATATCGTAATGGGATCCAAAATCATCCCACTTTCGGATTTCTTTACTCGATCAACCTCTTTCGCCTGAGCCTCAGGGGAAATCGCCCGATGGATAACGCCAAGACCACCCTCTCGAGCCAAGGCAATGGCCAATCGACCTTCAGTCACCGTGTCCATTGCTGCACTGAGTAGAGGAATATTAAGGATAATGTTTTTTGTGACCTGTGTATGTGTCAACACTTCGCTAGGTACCACTTCAGACTTCGCCGGGACGAGTACCACATCATCAAATGTTAGACCAATTCTTGTGCGATCCCAAAGCCCCATGGTTATGAACCTTTTCTAACTAATAGCCTGAAGAAAAAAAAGAGTGATCAGCATGATGGTGAAACTGCAATCAATCTACGTGATTGGCCTTTAAAGAGTATGCCGTTCGGGTGGAATACCATAGCAGAAATTCATGAAAAAATCGATGTCTGTCTCAGGGGAAAATCTGGTCTTCTACTGAAACGGGCTTCCAATCTAATACCTAGATTGGAAGCCCAAATTCATGACTCGATTGAAGGGCTTAAGATTCAGCTCCTTCAGGTAATGCGGTAAGAGATTCAGCTTCGTCGCGGATATGTTCCTCAGCATCTTCAGCAGGCATAAAGTGTTGAACGCGCATATTTCCGCTATCCACCACAAAGACATGCCCTCGTGGATCCAGGACCAACCCATAAGGAAAGTTAAACTGGCCATCGGCATTGCCAAAGCCACCCCATTGGGTCACAAAATTCCCGTCACGATCGAATTTTTGAAGACGTTGGTTCCCTGTATCCGTGACAAATACATCGCCAGATCCATCGACCGCCACGCCCCAGGGTGAACGAAATTGTCCAGGATCCTGCGCTAGTGAACTGCTGGCATGTCCGGCGCCAATGCCACCACCCCATTTGGCCACGAGCTGGGGAAGCACGTTCGTGCTGGTATCAAATTTTTGAATACGGTGGTTCCCCATATCCACGACATAGACCATGCCGTCATTTTGATCGACCGCGATCCCTCTGGCGAAATAAAACTGACCATCATTATTGCCAAAACTTCCCCAATGCATGATGAACTCACCGTCTTCATCAAATTTTTGGATTCGGAAGTTTGCGCTATCGACCACATAGATATAACCCCGGACTCGATCCACGGCGATGCCCCACGGCGCATTGAATTGACCTTCACCATTGCCTCGTCCGCCAAACTTCATGAGGAACTGACCAAGTTTTCCATCAAATTTTTGCACGCGGTGATTATTGGTATCGCACACATAGACATCACCTTTACCATCGCAAGCAATGCCCGTGGGATTATTAAAATTCCCATTGGCTTGGCCAAAATTTCCCCACAACAAAATAAAGTCTCCAGTGTTCGTGAATTTTTGGACTCGATTGTTGCCGTTATCCACCACGAACATGGCTCCCTGACGATCGATGGCCATCCCATATATTGGTGCCATAAATTCTCCACCATGTAGCATCGAGGCACCTCGCCCTGCTTTACCCCAGACTCCCGTACACACGTAACCAGATGTATTCAATACGATACTGGCACTGGCAGGAACTGAGGTATTATTGCCAACATCCTTGAACCACACATAGACCGTCTTTGGACCGTCCCCTGGTGAGAGTGTAAAAGGAATCGTTGCCCCAAATTTATATTCTGGTTCGACCTCAATCCACCCTGGAAGAGTGGCGCTTGGCGTCATGGGATTCTCAGAAATAAAGTACCCGGCGACCCCAGAATCCATGTCCTTAGCGGAAATGGTCGCGACCACATCCAAGGAATTGACCATATATGCGCCATGATTCATCACCAAATCTGGATTCTGTGGTGCCGCCAAATCAATCATTATCGGAGAGACTTCTGTTTCGTTGGACAAGACACTTTCATTTTCTGATTCATCGACAGAAGTGAGCGCGTAGAAATAGGGAGTGTTGTTGGTGAGACCCGTGTGAGTAAACGGGCTCGTCACGCCTTCTATTTTTGTGGCGATATCTTTAGTCAGGCCAGTTTCTGTGTGAAAATACATGTTATAGGCGACAGCACCAGGCACTTCCATCCAACTCAACATGGATTCCGTATCACCTGGCTTTCCAACTAAATGAGCTGCTGGCAAACCTACAACATTTTCATCTTGAACTTTTTCAGCTTTTTCCCGACCTCGAGCTAGTTCTTCTTCAGTTGGAGCAAATTTCACAATACGGTGATTGCCGCTATCCACGACATAGACATAACCCTCTTTGTCCACGGCAATGCCTGTTGGATAGTTGACTTGCGACTCGGTGAGCCCACGATTTCCCCAGCTACATAAGTAGGTTCCATTGGAATCAAACTTTTGGATGCGATGGTTCGCATGATCAATAACGTAAAGATTTCCAATCGGATCACAGGCCACACCCCAAGGATTTTTAAATTGACCTGGGCCATTACCTTCCCTGCCCCATTTGGCCAAAAAGTTTCCACGGGGATCGAATTTTTGAATCCGGTGATTCCCTTCATCCGCGATAAAGATATTACCCACGAAATCTACCGCTAACCCTCGAGGATAAAAGAAGGCACCATCAAAGCTGCCATCCCGTCCCCATTTCAATGTCGGCGTTCCATTGGATTCAAACTTCTGGATCCGCGCATTACTCGTATCCGAGACAAACAGATTGCCTTGTTGGTCAGTGGTGACACCCCAAGGCACGTCAAATTTTCCTGCTTCAGCACCACGCCAGGCAAAACCAAATTGACCCCAGGCCTTCATGAAGTTTCCATCGGGATCAAACTTTTGAACACGATTATTTCCACTATCTGCGACATAGATATGACCTTCCGGAGATGCCGCCAGCCCTCTGGGATAGTAAAACATCCCTTCTTCGGAATCGGCTTCCCCGCCCCATCGAGCCACAAATTTTCCATCCTTATCAAATTTCTGGATGCTATGATTGTCAGTATCAGCCACATAAATAAAGCCTTCGCCATCAATACAAATACCCGTGGGCGAACGGAACTCACCCTCGTCAACGCCCTCTTCACCAAATTGCATAATGGGCAAATAGGGGGCTGGAATTGACATGACTTCTTCTGAGCACGGGCTTTCGCCATCTTCCGTCACCGCGGTCACCACATAGTGGTAACACATGCCGTTCGCCAAGTCGTTATGGGTATAAGGAGTGGCCGGACCTTCGATGCAATTGCCGGATTCTTTAGTCACGCCAACGAGAGGAATAAAATCATCTTTGCTGGCAATTGGACGGGTTAATTCGTTTGGTTTGATGGTCACGCCTTTTGTGGTCGAGTAATAGATGTTGTAGTACATGGCGTCAGGGACAGGTTCCCAGGACACGGTAATAAAACCATTACCCGCAACAGCTTTGACACTGGTAGGAGCAGAAGGCAGCTTATCTTTGTCTACATCTTCACCAGCACCCCAATCTTCTTCCGTGCCTTCAGCTGATAAAGCCAAACGATGCCACGGTTGAATGAGATCATCAAAATTGAAAAAATCCCTCATAAAACTTCCCCCACTAATGTTCAAGCTTTACTTGACGTTATATTGTGATCCGAATGTAACCGTTGAAGAAACAAAAACATGTACAAAGAAAAGTTAAATAAAACCAGGTACTTAGGAAGGAAATTCTAACAAGCTCTATTTTGGGAAGTCAAGGAGGGTATTCGTCGAAAAACCTTGCGATTAGAGGGGTTTTAAAGCTCGCGGTATACGTCAAAATGCGTATGAGTCTTGTTTAAGGACAGTTTTAAGGTGAAGTCATGAAGCCAAGGTATGCACCAGTGACCAACGGAAGGTCAGTTTCAGAACTACGGTTTCTCTTCAGCCAGAATAGCCCCAATCTCATTCAAAGACCTCACGACTGATTTCTCCCCTAAAGGCCTCTCGCAATCTCTATCCACTAAGATCCCGCGCAAATTTGCTTGACAGGCACCCTCAAAATCTTCCTTTACACTATCTCCAATATGCACAGCGTCCTCAGGGTCGACTGCATGTTGGTCTAAGGCATATTGAAAAATTTTAGGAGATGGCTTGGCTGCCCGGGCTAAACTTGAAATAGTGATTGAATCAAAAAACTGATCTAATTTGAGCCCACGAAAAATCTCAAAAAACCGAGTGTCAAAATTTGAGATCACACCGAGTTCATAGCCCTGAGATTTCAGTTCCTGCAAAACCCCTGGCACCTCTGGATAGACTTCCCAAAGGTCAGCGGTCCCAAACGCTTCATAGACTTCCTCAAAATACTCATCGAACCCCTCAAACATTCCCACCCGATAAAACACCCCATGCACAATATCAAACCACCATAGCCGTTCACATTGCTTCAACTTCTCAGGTTCATCCACCGCAAAGATTGCTGGAGGCGCATGACGAAACGCTTCTTTGAACGCCTGATTCACCTTCGCAATGAATTCATCTGACGGGAGAAGGCCATATTTCTCCGCATAACGAACATACACTTCGCCCACGGAACCTTTCACATGAAAGAGGGTTCCAGCAGCATCAAAAAACACGACCAGTATAGGAGATTGCGACATGCAGTTTATATAAAGATAATATTAATTGGGCATTTTGAAAAATCTATCCATCAGAAGACACAGGGGAAACAGCATGAACCCTTCCAAAGGGAATAATCATGGAAGAGTTCAAAATCATGACATGCCTATCAATTTTTGATGGAAGGTATCAAAAGGCTTAAGGAGATTAATACAAACAGATTGGGACGGACGGCAGGAAATAACCTTATTTTTTGCTTCCGGCTTTCTTTTGAGCAACTTCAAGAGCTTTCATGCGTTTTTGATTCTTTAAGTGTTTCCGGCGAAGTTCACGATCTTTTTCACGACCTCTTGGCATCTGCTTCTCCTGTAATTTTATAGTGATACACACCAGCGAATCAGTACAATCCCTAGCGGAACGATAGTCTCTTTCTATCATACTATTTCACCTTAAGACAAGCGGGAGTTCCTTGCGAGGGTCTACCCCCCATGCTAAGATCCGCGATCTTTCAGGGTGGGAATGTTGAAAAAAGCCGCCAGCGGCGTTCTCGCCCTTTTGCCGTGCTCACGTACTATGAGTACGCTCCGCTCGCCAAAAGGGCTGCGGCCTTGCTGGTCGAACTTTTTTGAACATTCCCTCTCACTGCTGTTGGTCTTCTGTCCTGGCGCATTTGTCGGCTCTTGACATGAAATATTCAACAGGCCCAGGGTATCTTCGTTCTTATGTCTTCCCGTCAACTTGAAAAAATCTACGAACCCCAAGCTGTTGAGGCACGATGGGGGCAATACTGGCTTGACCAAGGGTATTTTGATGGCAAGTCTGACGCCCCTGGTGACTCCTATACGATTGTCATCCCCCCGCCCAATGTCACCGGATCCCTGCATATCGGCCATGCCCTCAATAATACCTTGCAAGACATTCTTGTTCGATGGCGTCGTATGCAAGGGCGAAAAGCTCTCTGGGTGCCGGGCACTGACCATGCAGGTATTGCCACGCAAAATGTGGTGGAACGCCAGCTTCATGCGGAGGGAAGTTCAAGGGAAGAACTCGGGCGTGAAGCCTTTATTGAACGAGTATGGAAATGGCGGCAAGAATCCGGGGACACCATCATTGGGCAATTGAAGCGCCTTGGCGCGTCATGTGATTGGTCACGTTTGCGCTTTACCATGGATGACGGACTTTCCAAAGCCGTCCGCGAAGTCTTTGTTCGTCTACATCAAGAAGGGTTGCTCTATCGCGGGGAACGCCTCATTAACTGGTGTCCACGATGCCTGACCGCGCTCTCAGATATTGAAGTCGAACATGAGCAACTCAAGGGCAAGCTCTACCAAATTCAATATCCCCTGGCCGATGATCCCAGTACGTTTTTGACCATTGCCACCACTCGTCCAGAAACATTATTAGGCGATACTGCGGTCGCCGTTCATCCTGAAGATCCACGGTACAATCATCTTATTGGCAAATCGATTCGCCTGCCCTTAACCTCTCGCACCATTCCTATCGTGGGCGATGCTATTCTCGTTGATCGTGAATTCGGCACTGGCGCCGTGAAGATTACCCCTGCCCATGACTTTAATGATTTCGAGGCCGGTGAACGTCATCAACTCCCGCGGATTTCCATTTTAAATTACCACGCCCAACTTGATCCCGAAGCGTTGGAAAAGGCCGAGGTCGAACCTTCACTTCGTGACCAATTGGCAAATTTATCGGTGGCCAAAGCCAGACCAATCGTCATTGCAGCGCTCCAAGTTCTGGAACTCATGCCTTCTGTTGACGATCATCAAATGGCTTTGGGGAAATGTTATCGCTGCAAAACCGTGATCGAGCCCTTTCTCTCTCCGCAATGGTTCGTCAAAATTCAGCCACTGGCTGGCCCGGCCATCAAAGCCGTTGAAACCGGTGAGATTCGAATCATTCCCGAAGGCTGGGCAAACAATTATCTTGGATGGATGCGTGGCATCAAAGACTGGTGCATCTCTCGACAAATTTGGTGGGGACATCGTATCCCTGCCTGGTATTGCACATCCTGCTATCCCGAGGTCAAACAGGTTGATCAAGGTGCAGGAAGCAGCATCATTCCTCCTGATGCAGTTCCCATTGTTGATAGGTCTGCACCAACAACTTGTCCAACCTGCCACAAGTCGGAATTCATTCAAGACCCTGATGTGTTGGACACCTGGTTTTCATCATCACTGTGGCCATTCTCAACGTTAGGTTGGCCAGAGGAAACCCACGATCTGAAAACATTCTATCCCACAGCGACACTCGTCACCGGTCTTGATATTTTGTTTTTCTGGGTCGCCCGCATGATCATGATGGGCTTGAAGCTCACAGGTAAGCCTCCCTTTCGAGATGTCTACATTCATGCCTTAGTTCGCGATGCCGAAGGCCAAAAGATGAGCAAGTCGAAAGGGAATGTCATTGATCCCCTCACCAAGATGTCGCAATACGGCACGGATGCCTTGCGGTTCACGTTAACATCCATGGCCTCACCGGGGCGCGATATAAAATTATCCGAAGAACGCATTGAAGGCTATCGCAATTTCACGAACAAAATCTGGAATGCCGCGCGGTTCATTCTCATGAACGCAGACGGACCAACCGAGGCTCTCCCCTTTTGTGATCGTCCGTTGATTGACCGATGGATATTAACCCGTCTCAATCACGTGACGGATGCGGTCAATACCAGTTTAGAAAGCTATCGATTTGATCAAGCAGCCAGCCAGCTCTATCATTTCATCTGGCACGAATACTGCGATTGGTACTTGGAGCTGATCAAACCAGCACTTTTAGTGGGCGATACACCCGAAGGCCGATCAACGCGGCATACGCTCCTTGAGTCGTTTGAAATTCTGCAGCGCCTCCTTCACCCACTGATGCCATTTTTGACTGAAGAAATTTGGCAAGCCATTCCACATGAAGGCGAAAGCATTGTCATACAGGCATATCCGTCCTCTAAAGCCGACTGGGTAGACACCAACGCCGAAGGGTCGTTCCGAATTATCGAACAAGTCGTGACCATCACCCGCACTGGACGAGCGCTCCTAGAATATGGCCCAGGAAAAAAGCTGGTACTATACGCCACGGCTAAGAATTCAGAAAACGTGTCACACCTTCATTCCTTGAAGCCATACCTTGAACAATTGGGGCGAGGGGAAATTCGTATCACTGAGCAGGATGATTGGCCGACGGATCATATTCTACGCCTGGTGGTGGGAGGCTTCATCGTAGGTCTGCACATTGAAGGTGAAGTCGATCTCAAAAAAGCGCTCGATCGCATTCGCAAACAATTAGCCGCTAAACAAAAAGAAGCAAGTAGACTTC
Source organism: Nitrospirota bacterium (assembly GCA_027623995.1). Lineage (GTDB taxonomy): Bacteria > Nitrospirota > Nitrospiria > Nitrospirales > UBA8639 > Nitronereus. Next base: position 13,834 of record JAQBUF010000014.1, on the reverse strand, counting down.
AAGGCCGATTAGCGTCTGCTGACTTTTCCGCCAAAGCCACGCCTGAAGTGATTCAGGAGTCTCAAGATCGACTTGAGTCTCTGACGGCTGAGACTTCATTACTCTCAAGCAGCGAGCAACAACTTCAGAACATGGTCTCGTGAGGGATCATGCCAATGACTCCCCTTTTTTCCTTTGACCTCGATTCCATCGTGACCCGTGCGTTGGAAGAAGATATTTCACACGGAGATATCACCACACAGATTCTCATTCCATCTGAGATCAACATTCGCGCCACCATTCTTGCCAAACAAGCACTCACCGTTGCCGGCATTCCTGTCATTCAAAAAGTCTTCGAGAACATTGACCCTTTAGTGGTCATGCACGTTGAGTGCGAAGATGGAACTCACGCCCAACAAGGACAAGTCATTGCCACGTTGCAGGGTCAAGCACAGTCAATTCTTACCGGCGAACGTGTCGCACTCAATTTCCTTCAACATCTATCTGGCATCGCCACGCTCACCAAACAGTTCTGTGAAGCCATTGGCGAGTACCCCGCCAAAATCCTTGATACGCGAAAAACGACGCCCGGCCTTCGAGCCCTTGAAAAATGGGCAGTGACATGTGGGGGAGGAACCAATCATCGCATGTCATTGAACGATGGCATTCTCATCAAGGATAATCATCTTGCCCTTCTCAGCGCACAAGGCATCGACATTACCCTGGCTTGCCGCATGGCCAAAACCAATGCGCCCAAGGGCTTACGAGTTTGTGTGGAAATTGAATCTCTCGATGACATTGAGCAAGCCCTGGCAGGACATGCTGATGTGCTCTTGCTCGATAACATGACACCGGAGTTGGTGCATCAAGCCGTGACCCAAATCAAAGGCCGCGCGGTCATCGAAGTCTCCGGGGGAATTACCCTCAAGAATGTCCGTGAATTTGCGGCAGCTGGGGCAGAGACTATTTCTATCGGCGCGCTCACACATTCAGCCCCTGCGGTAGACATCAGTTTGGACATACAACCAGGCCCTACAACCTAAATCCCATTTCAAACCTCTCTACGCGATATGTCTATGACGCCCACATCTGATGCCTTGAATACTATAGCGATTCAAACCGGGCTTACGACTCAAGCCCTAGGACAATCCATTCACATTCTCACTGAAACGGCTTCGACTAATTCTTTGGGCATGACCCTTGCTGCATCAGGTGAACCCGATGGCACGGTCATACTGGCTGAACACCAAACCGCCGGAAAAGGACGATTGGGACGTTCCTGGGTGTCTCCACCAAATAAGAACATCTATTGTTCTATGATTTTGAGAGACCCTCGACTTCAGCAACATCTGACATGGATTCCTCTCGCCACAGGTCTGGCCTTACAAGAAGCCATTCAGAAGACTCTGGGTATTACGCCATCACTCAAATGGCCAAACGATCTGTTAATTGGAAATAAAAAACTCGCCGGAATTTTGTGTGAAAGCACCAGTCGAGGACAGACAGGCGGGGTACTCATCGTAGGAATTGGGGTGAACGTCAACGCTGAGCGCGAAGATTTTCCTGCGGAGCTTCAGTCCACGTCCACATCAATTTTTCAAGAATCCGGACACCCATCCAATCGAAACACCCTTCTGACTTCCATATTCAACTATTTGGAAAAATGGTATGATCAGCTCGCTTCAGATAATATTGTCGCAGTCCAGTCCGCCTATACGGCAGCATGCTCCACGCTGGGAATTGATGTTCGCTGCACTCTCAATGAGGCGAGAGAAATTCATGGACGCGCGACGGCGATAGGCATGGACGGATCGCTTCAGGTCATTCCATTTGAACAAGGCGCAAGGCAGGTCATCGAAATCCGGTCAGCAGATGTCACTCATGTACGATAACGATTAGATCCTATGCTACTCACCATTGACATCGGTAATTCACAAATCGCCTTTGGGGTTTTTGACAACAATACCCTTCGTTCCTCTTGGCGACTTGCTACCAATACGACCAAAACGTCTGACGAATACGGCTCATTATTTGTTTCTCTGATGAGAGAACGAGGTATCGAGCCAGAACACCTTGATGGCACAATTATCTCAAGCGTGGTGCCGCCAGTGACACCCGTCATTGAACAAGTGATCGAAACCTATTTCCATCATTGCCCCCTACTCGTCACATCCGACTTTCCTTTTCATCTCACGATTCAATATGCCAATCCTCAGGAAATCGGCACAGACCGGTTGGTGAACGCTGCGGCGGCCTTCGCACAATACCAAACAGGACTCATCATTGTGGATTTTGGAACCGCCACCACATTTTGTACCATCACGCCAGATGGGCGATATTTAGGTGGAGCCATTGCCCCTGGACTTAAAAGTTCGGCCAGCGCTCTTCATTCACATACTTCAAAACTACCCAATGTGGAGTTAGTTCAGCCGAAGAATGTCATTGGAACCGATACGGTGAGCAGCATTCAATCTGGCCTCATTTTTGGGTATGCCGGCCTGGTCGATGAACTCGTCACCAGGATTCAACATGAAATTGGACAAACAACACGTGTCATTGCGACTGGAGGTCTTGCTCAAATTCTTGCGCCCATTTCTCGAACAATCCAAGACGTCTGCCCCTACCTGACCCTTGAAGGGCTCAATCTCCTTTACTGTCGCGTGAAGAACTCGTAACTCCCCATTACCACTTATCCACAGCCCGTAAAGTTTTTCTCCATTTTTTTCCCCCTTTGGGTTGACTTCCCACCTGTAGTGCCTATCTAAACAGAGGTCAGTACAAGATGGTGAAATACACGCAAAGACCAGAATAAATATTATCATTATGTCATAACGACCGAGTTGAGTAACAATTTTTCATGTTTCGTTTATGCGTGACTCACAAAACCTACCTATGAACATCGTTTTAAAGAACAATACCGTAAGGCTACATTGAAAGACCTCCATTTTTTAAGAAATTTAGGTTTTGGACGAACAGCGAAAGAAGAGACTGTGGAACCATCAGAAGAACAGCCCAAAGACCATGAAGAAACGTCGATCGAGCCAGAAGCCGATGCTCCAGAGACGGTACCTGTCATAGAAATTCCTACAATTGTCCAATCTGAATTGGACGCAAAAGAGACTGAACTTCAGACATTGAACGATAAGTACCTTCGCTTAGCCGCAGAGTTTGAAAATTACAAACGTCGTGCGCAACGGGATCAAAGCGATACTGTTCGTTTTGCCAACGAAAAATTACTAAAAGATCTCATTCCTACCGTTGATAACCTGGAACGAGCTCTTCAATGTAGTAAGGAACAATCCGATGCTGTGGGATTACTTCAAGGCGTCGAACTGACCTACAAACAGTATCTAGACACCTTGGAAAAATGTGGGGTGACTCAAGTTTCGAGTGTCGGTGAACCTTTTGATCCGGCGAAACATCAGGCGGTTGGCCAAGTAGAATCTTCGACGATAGCAGAAAATTGTGTGGTTGATGAATATCAGAAAGGCTATTTTCTCCAGGACCGTATTTTACGTCCAGCGATGGTCACGGTAGCCAAAGCCGCTGCAAACGGCGATGCCGAGGCCTCACAAGAAGATGATGGCTCTGAGCAGAACAAAGAAGGAGAATAAGGTAATGAGTAAAATTATTGGGATTGATCTTGGAACAACGAATTCATGTATCGCCATTATGACCACTGGTGACCCTGAGGTGATTTCGAATTCTGAAGGTGGACGCACGACCCCATCGGTCGTGGCCATCAATGATAAAGAGGAGCGATTGGTTGGCCAAATTGCCAAACGGCAAGCGATCACTAATCCAGAAAACACGATTTTTTCCGTCAAGCGATTGATGGGACGAAAGTTCACCGCCAAAGAAGTCCAAGATGCCGCAAAACGCCTACCCTATAAGGTCGTTAAAGCTGATAATGGCGATGCACATGTAATCATCCGCGGCAAAGCCTACAGCCCCCCGGAAGTCTCAGCGATGATTCTGACAAAGATCAAACAGACTGCTGAAGATTACCTTGGCGAAAAAGTCACCGATGCGGTCATCACTGTTCCAGCTTATTTTGACGACAGTCAGCGCCAAGCAACCAAGGATGCCGGGCAAATTGCTGGTCTGAATGTTCTCAGAATTATCAATGAACCAACCGCCGCCTCACTCGCCTATGGGTTGGACAAAAAGAAAGAAGAACGCATTGCCGTCTACGACCTTGGAGGTGGAACCTTTGATGTCTCAATTTTAGAAATCGGTGATGGTGTGTTCGAAGTCAAATCGACTAACGGAGATACCTTCCTCGGCGGTGATGATTTTGACGAGAGAGTGATTGATTGGCTCGTGGATGAGTTCAAAAAGGATCAAGGCATTGATCTCAAAAATGATCGCATGGCCTTACAACGACTCAAAGAAGCGGCTGAGCGGGCAAAAATCGAATTATCTTCCGCACAAGAAACTGAAATTAATCTGCCATTTGTGACGGCGGATGCCACTGGTCCCAAACATTTGGTGCTTAAATTAACTCGCTCCAAATTTGAACAACTTGTTGATGATTTGATTGATCGTTCGATCCAACCTTGTAAAAAAGCTCTGTCCGATGCTGGAGTTACCGCCAAAGAAATTAACGAAGTGGTGCTCGTCGGTGGCATGACACGGATGCCCAAAGTTATTCAGAGAGTGAAAGAATTCTTTGGAAGAGAACCTCATCGTGGCGTCAACCCCGATGAAGTTGTGGCCATTGGTGCCGGCATTCAAGGTGGCGTGCTTCGAGGTGATGTGAAAGACGTCTTATTGTTGGACGTCACACCGCTTTCTCTCGGCATTGAAACCTTGGGTGGAGTATTTACTCGACTGATTGATCGAAACACGACCATCCCGACAAAAAAGAGCCAAGTATTTTCAACCGCGGCCGATAGTCAAACGGCCGTGACTATTCGCGTATTCCAAGGGGAACGCGAAATGGCGAATGATAATAAATTACTTGGACAATTTGATCTTGTGGGAATTCCCCCAGCTCCACGTGGCATGCCACAGATCGAAGTGTCTTTTGACATTGATGCCAATGGTATCGTTCACGTCAATGCCAAGGATATGGCCACACAGAAAGAGCAATCCATTAAAATTACGGCATCAAGCGGCCTGAGTAAGGAAGAAGTTGATCAATTAGTTAAGGACGCGCAGGCGCATTCCGAAGAAGATAAAAAACGACGTGAAACTGTAGAAATCAAGAATCAAGCAGACACCTTAATTTACGGAACAGAAAAGAACCTCACCGAAAACGGCGATAAAATCGCTGATGAGGAAAAAACAAAAATTCAAGAAGCGGTCGCCGCCATGAAAACAGCCATGGAGGGTGAGGATGTCGAGGCCATGAAGACGGCCATGCAAAACTTGCAAACGGCTTCTCATAAACTGGCGGAAGAAATGTATAAAGCGGCTTCGGCAGAAGGCGCATCGCCTGCCGAAAACGGAAATGATGCTGGTGCCGATGGCTCCGCAGGTATTAATGAAAGCGAAGATGAAAAAGTCGTGGATGCAGAATTTGAAGAAGTTGATAAAGATAAAAAATAAACCAAAGTAATCGTGCCCCCTGAATTGAAGCGTCTAGCTCAATCCAGGGGGCACGCCTATTCACCATGAATCCAGATCAACAAAGATGGCACCTGTGACCAAACGAGATTATTACGAAGTTCTAGGCATTGGGCGAGATGCCTCCGAAGACGACATTAAAAAAGCCTTTCGGAAGGTTGCCCGACAATATCACCCTGATCTTCAAACGGGTACCCAAGATAAGAAAAAGGCTGAAGAAAAGTTCAAAGAAGCTGGCGAAGCGTATGAAGTGCTGAGTAGCGCCGAGCATCGAAAACGTTACGACATGTTTGGTCATTCAGGCGGGCCTCAAGGATTTGGCGGACCTGAAGGATTTAGTGGAGGCGCTGGTGGTGGGTTTGGAGATATTTTTGGTGACATTTTTGAAGATTTTTTTGGTGGAGGACGTGGCGGACGAACACGGCCTGAGCAAGGCAATGACCTTCAATACAATTTAGAACTCACGTTTGAAGAAGCCGTCTATGGCAAGGAAGCCAAGCTCAAGATTCCCCGATGGGAAGTCTGTGAACCATGCAAAGGAACAGGTGCCAAATCGAGCACCTCGGTGAAGCCTTGCACGGGATGCGGTGGAACTGGGCAAATTCGATTGCAACAGGGATTCTTCACCATTAACCGAACTTGCGGCCAATGTCAGGGTGCGGGGCAAACTATTGCAGATCCTTGTACGACCTGCCGTGGTCAACGACGTGTATACAAAGAACGTAATCTCTCCGTGACTATTCCAGCAGGCATTGAAACCGGCATGCGTCTTCGCCTTTCTCATGAGGGTGAGCATGGAATGAACGGTGGTCCTCCCGGTGACTTATATGTGGCCGTCGCTGTCAAAGCCCACCCAGTATTTACACGCAAAGGCAATGACATCTTAGTCGATCTACCTGTTCACTTTGTCATCGCCACACTTGGTGGTAAAGTCGAAGTGCCGACCTTAAAAGGAAAAACCTCAGTAAAAATTCCTGAAGGCACTCAACACGACCGAACATTGCGACTCAAAGGCATCGGAGCCCCGTCATTGAAAGGGAATCATACCGGAGATCAACTCGTCCGCGTAAAAATACAAATCCCAACAAAATTATCGACCCGACAACGTGATTTACTTGAAGCATTTTCAAAAGATAGTGATCTTGCTGGAGAAACCGAAGGAGAAGGAATTTTCGATAAAGTCAAAAATATGTTTGATTAACTTGCATCCGTTATAATACTGCCCTTACGCTCTGTTCATGCCAGTCTTCTTTGTCTCTTCCACCAATATCTCCGATAACAGTATCATTATTGAAGGACCGCTCTTCGAACACCTCGTCAAAAGTCTTCGATTTAGAGAAAACGACAACATCGTCGTCTGCGATGAAACTCGCCATCGCCACTACGTCACAATTACCACGATAAAAAAAAGGACACTTGAGGGAGAGATCGTCAAGTCCGAACAGGGTCCCTCGCCATCAGCCACCAGGATCATTCTCGGGCAAGCCATGCTCAAAGGCGACCACATGACCTGGGCCATACAGAAAGCCACAGAGCTTGGTGTATCCACAATTGTTCCTGTACTCACCGAGCGAGTGATTGTGAGACCAAAACCCGATCGATTTCACGCCCTTCAAGAGCGCTACACCAGAATCGCATTGGACGCCGCCCAACAATCAGAACGCTGGGATATTCCCGAGGTCTTACCACCGACAGTGTGGCAAGATTTTCTTGGAAACTTTGGTCATGCCACACTCACCTGCATCTTAGTTGAGCGAGAACACTTGCCTGGACTTAACAGTCTTCCCTTAGACAAAGAATTCCAAGGATCCGTAGTTCTGTTAGTCGGCACTGAAGGAGGATGGACACCAGAAGAGAAACTAGAGGCCGAGCGATTTCATTTCACCCCCATATCTTTAGGTGCATCAATTCTAAGAGGAGAAACTGCGCCACTTACGGCCATCAGTATAATTCAATCTCGATTAGGGAATTTGGGTTGAGAGGTGCCTTATGAATCGCTTGCGGAGATCTTAAGGATGGTACCTTGATCACCCACGGCCCAGCCGGTATGAGGTTCTGGAAAGGTTAAACCATAGAGAGAAAATTGTTCAGGTAATTCTGGTGCGCTCCAGTTGAAGCCGGCATCAATGGTATTGAGGAAAGCACCGCGTTCACCAATAATCCAACCATTGCGGAAGCCAGTGAAATGAATTTTTAAAAAGTCAGGGGGGCGAATACAGGGTGATCCACAGGCCCGAGTTTTATCTTCCCATTGCTCCCCACCCGTCACCGTACGAAAAATAGAACCTTGAGTCCCCACAACCCATCCAACTTGTTTGTCCAAAAATTGGATATCGAAAAAAGTCGCTGAGCTATCCGTCGGTTGCTTCACCCAACTCTGGCCGCCATCTGTGGTCGTCAGGATCACCCCTAACGCGCCAACGGCCCAGCCTTGTTTGTCATTGAGAAATTCGATGCCAAACAAATCTGCTGATGTGCCACTATGTTGATCTTCCCAAGATTGACCGCCATCCTCCGTACGTAAGATGGTTCCTCGGGCACCCACAATCCAACCATGGGTGTCATCTCTAAAAAATAAACCATAGAGGGGTGAGGACGTGCCACTGATTTGTGGCACCCATTTCATTCCCCCATCACCTGAATGGAGCACGGTTCCATTTTGGCCAATAACCCAGCCATGTTTATCGCCAGAGAAAAAGATACTCATGAGCAAGGAGGGCGTTCGACGCGGAACAGTTTTCCAATTGGTTCCTCCATCGTCCGTGCGAAGCATCGTCCCACCGGCACCGACCGCCCATCCTCTTTTCGTATCCAGAAAAAAAGTATCAAGAAGGGTGACCTTGGTCCCGCTCTCTTGAATCGTGGGAGTGATGACCATCTCAGTAGCGATGGCCACTGAGGATGGAGCGACACCCGCAGAAATAGCAAGGAGAGATACAACCAGAAACCGACAAATTATTTGTGGTATGACATTCATGAACAAATTTAACCCCTAGTTAGGCATCGTGTAATCCCAAAAGTATTCTTCATTTGGCAGACCTCGACGAAGTATCGTAAATTGTCCAGCCACCGCGCTGACCCAGGTCTTGGGTTTGCAACATTTGCCATCTTCCTTCAAATCCCACGATCCACGGCGAACCACAATCTCCCCTTTGGTTGGATCCTCATGAAACCCCCCAGGATACCCAAATCCAAACACATGTCGTCGAGGCACGCGAACCTGTATTTCATCGTGTTTCCAAGAGACCACAATCGCCGCCACACCATTGATCATGACTTCACTCCGAGACACGTCAGAACCTAATTCATAGCTTTTCCAGTTATGAGCCTGATGGTGTATCCCAATCCGGCTATCTTCCGCAATTTTCAGAAAATCTCCAAATCCACTACCTTTAATCGTCACGATTTCATCGAGCCCGGCTTCAATGGGCGCATAGGAAGTCACTGTCGGTTCCAACACAGTAAAGTGGCCAACCTGAAAAGCCACTTCCCCCTTATCGGCACAACAGGTTCCATCAGCCTTGGGAGTCAAACCACCTCGCTTGACGACAATTGGTCCGCTCTTGGCGCTATAGGGAACCCAGACGTTTATCTCGTTGTCCTGCCAGCGATAAATCACGCCAGGGACTCCGCCAATCTCTACAAAATTTTGCCCTTGCTCAAAATCAAAAGCATACGCGGTCGATCCTGCTTCAGAATATACTCCAAAATTTTCACCTTTAATTTGAATCAATGTTCCAATCGGGCCCTCTGCAGGGAATACATTGGTGACCTGAGATTCCACCACATCAAAAGTCCCAAGATTTCTGGTCTTAGCACCACGTTGAAGCGTTATTGCTCCGCTTGTTCCATTCAACGGAACATGAATAACGATATTACGATTGGACCACTGCGAAACGATCGCTGGCTTTCCATCAATAAACACCAGGTCAGTTAAAGCTTTGGTATCCCCAAAGTCTTGACCGCTGAGAACCACTTTACTTCCAATTGGACCTTTGACTGGTAAAAATGAAACAGGTGGAATCAGCGTCACTGGCACGCGATTACTCTCGATATATTGTACCGGAGCGCAACAGGACCCATCGGGCAAAGGATCAGAGGAAGCTAATTGCACGACCACATCACCAGACTTGGAATTCGTAGGAATGGTCACCTCTAATTTATTAGGGCGCCATTTACGCACTTGTGCTTTCACACCATTGATCAACACATTATTCACGCCAAACATCGTATTGGGATCACGTGACCCAGCAGTATTGCCAAAATTTTCACCTTCAATAATTAACAAGGAACCTGGTTCAGCTTCTGCAGGACTGATATTGGAAATTTTCACCTGAGCAACTGAAAACTCCCCCATGGAACTTTTCTTCGTCCCACGGAGGACAACCACAGCACCCGTTTTGGCTTCAAGGGGAACTTTCACCATGACAAGATCTTTTTCCCACAATTGAATTAAGGCAGGCACCCCATTAAATTCCACTCGATTTTCAGCAGTGGACACAAATTGGCCAAAATCCTCGCCGCCAATCGTAACCGTGGTACCTGGAGGCCCAGAGTCTGGAAATAGGTCTGCATGAGCAACAGGAATACAGACCCCAAGGACAAAAGAAAAAATGACTGATAAAGAAGGTGCCTGTCTCATGTGGAATACTACCTTTCTCCAGTTACACAACACGAAAACGCTAGAAGGGAAACACATCGAAAGGGCGTTGATCCTTGTGGATATTCAACAATACTGATCCCGTTAGACGGTCAATCAAACGACAATTTCACTTTAACAATGAGAAATTTTTATTGTCAAATGAACGAGGCAGGAGGCCTATTGAGGGAAAGCGGACAACACCTTCATGGTGTGTTGAGTGGCTAAACGAATTTCCACTCGTTGGGTGGATTGGCTCAGATTCTCAAGAAATGGGAAGGCTTCGGTGACCCGAAAGTCCCCAAATGCCTTAATACTCCGTACCTGCACGTTCACATCTGGATATGTCACCAGAGGCTTGAGAATCTCCACAAGCCGAATATCTTTGGCAGTCACCAGCCCTTCGATCGTCCGATAGACCGCGACGGGAGCATACTGTTTTTTATCCAATGGCACTGAATGTTGTGGGCGTCGAGAATGATCCATGACCGAGTCTGCTTCTTTGACATTTTGAAGTTGAGTGACGTCGGCCAGCAATGACCGTATAAGAATTTCGTGGGGGTCTTGAGTCCCATGAATTTCACCCCACACAATTTCGCCAAAATAATGATAGTACGGATTGGTCAAAAAGTTGAGCAGCACATCAAGATACGGGGGTGTTCCGGTCACTGTAGGAACAGCTGTTTCATGGATGTGAATTTCAAATAAGGGGCCTTCGGTTTGATGACTAATGCGAAACGTCCCATCAATCACTGTCCCAAAGCGATTAACCGCAAAGGCTTGTCCCTTAGATTCCAAATAATCCACGGCCAACGTTAAGGTGTGTGGATCAGTAGGGTTTCTCACAACATCGAAACCAGCATCCCGCAATTTTACGAGAAGCGATCCCTCGACATCCCAATACATGACACCCCTGGGCTTCCAAGTCGATGTGTGCACGTCGATATAGATCGACTGAGCCCCACGAGCCTTTGAGAACGCATTGGCATCTGCAATATGATGGACTTGAGCCGAAGCCCCCGGAGCCAATGCCAGGCAGGCCCACCAAATCAGGCAGCCTAGAAAACCAGGCATCGTGTTTTTAGGCAAAAGGAAGTTAGGAAGAGGCAGGAAGGACTTCAACAATAAGCTCAAGCTCCACAGGAACCCCGAGAGGCAATTCTGCCACACCAACAGCCACGCGAGCATGACGACCAGCATCACCAAAAATTTCTACCAGGAGATCCGAGGCACCATTGATGACGGCAGGCTGTTCAGTAAACCCCTCATGAGATGCCACATATCCCGTCATTTTCACCACGCGTTTCACACGATCCAGCGAATCAACGGCAAGACGAATATTGGCCAAGGCATTTAACAGGGTTAGCTTGCTCGCTTCGTACCCCTCTTCTTTGGAGACGTCACGGCCTAGTTTTCCTTTATACACAATTTGGCCATCGCGGCTGGGAACGACGCCACTGAGAAATAAGAGGTTACCCACTTGTACAAAGGGCACATAGGTGGCCACGGGTTTGGGAGGTGTGGGTAGAGTGAGACCTAACTCGGCAAGACGTTGTTCAAAAGACATGATACAGAGAACTTACGAAGAACGTCGCTACTGTTGCAACTGAAATTTTTTCACCGCCAGATTATGTTCATCCAGCGTTGCAGAGAATTCATGGCTCCCATCGTTGCGGGAGACAAAGTAGAGATAGTTGGTGGGGACGGGAAATAACGCGGCCTGGATAGACGCTTCCCCTGGGTTGGCGATCGGACCTGGCGGCAAGCCTCGAAACCGATAGGTGTTATACGGGCTATCCACTGACAGATCTTTTTTTCGTAAATTACCATCAAATTGAGCCAGCGCATAAATGACTGTCGGATCACTTTGAAGAGTAATTTTTTTTCTGAGTCGATTGTGAAAAACCCCGGAAATCAGGCCACGTTCCTGAGAAAGCCCCGTTTCTTTTTCAATCACCGAAGCCAGCGTCATAATTTCATGAATAGACATCCCCAACTCCCTCGCCCGTTCGGATAATTTCGTGGTCCAAGATTTTTTAAATCGAGAGACCATGGTCTGAATAATAGCTTCGGGTGTCATGACACGAGTGAGATGATAGGTATCTGGAAAGAGGTACCCCTCTAAATTATCAGCGTGAAAATCTAAGGTGGCAAGAAATTGAGCATCTTTAGTCAATTCAATAAAGGCCTGTTCCTCTGCCAACCATTTTTCTTGCAAAATTCCGGCAATCTGTTCAATCGAATACCCTTCAGGAATGGTCACCACATATTGGATCACATCCCCCTGTGTGATTTTATCAAGCACATCAGCAGGTGCCATTCCTCCATGAAATTCATATTCACCTGGCATGATGTTTCGATCCGCCCCTAAGAGCCTCCCCATCCACGTAAACGCCCAATCATTCTTAACCAGTTGACGTTGATGAAGTACACTCGCAACCTCCGCGAAGGATGACCCATTTCGTATTTCAAGAACCTGACGTTCGGAAGGGTTTCCAAAGGGTTGAAGCTGAGAAAGGAAGCCAAGGCCGCCAAGAAACACAAGGAGGATGAAACTCATGAGAATGGTGAGGGTCCTACGCATGTTAGCGAATATCAAATTTAAATATTTTAAAAATTCTTATGGCAGTAGTCCTACTGCATATTCTGCTTATCAATGTCGGCTAACGCAACGAAAAACTGACAATTTGGAAAGTTCCATTACCGATTCATTCACTTCCAGGCAATTCCTGAACATTACCTTCTAGGAATTTGATAGTTGTCGAATATTGACGATTATCGACGTCTCGGCGATAATAGGCCAAATGTACAGGAGGAATCTCAATGAGTAGCAGCCTTAATCTAACCCTAACCGATGAGCTTCGCGCCTTTATTGATCGAAACTGCGGAGATGGTACCCTCTTTGCCACACCGACTGAATTTATGCGGGATGTGTTGAGGGAGAAAAAACAGCGCCTTGAGGCTGCGGAATTACGCGCGGGCCTACTAGAAGGGTATCAGGATGCCATTGCAGGACGAACCACCACATTCTCCGGAAACTTAAAAGCCGACATGGCAGAGTTCAAAAAACGCGGTCAGTAACTGTGCCGGTCACCATAAAACTCATGGATCGGGCCCATTACGATCTTCAAGAGATCACCGATTACTCACTTAAAAAATGGGGAAAGAAAGCCGCCAGTCGCTATCTTGAAGATATTCAAACCGCCTTGTCGCTCTTGCAAGAAAATCAAGATTTATTGCGGAACAAATCTGACATTTCACCACACTTCGAATTCTACCGGGTTCGCGAACATTTTCTGGTGTGCACCAAACTGAAAAATGTTCTTTTGGTTCTCACAATTAAGCACGGACAAATGGATTTACCCAACCAACTTCTTGAACTAGAACCCACCCTGCTTCAGGAGATTCATTTACTTCATCAAAGATTAATGGATACAGAAAAAAAACGACCTTCACCACCACGTAAGAAATAAACCTCAATTCTATAAGATCCTTGAGAGTACCGAATTCCATCCTACTTTTTTGGCTTTAATTTTTCAATCTTCATCCTCAATTTTGCGTGTTCGATAGCGAGGGCCACCCACGTCTCAATCAATCGCTTAAACTGTTTGTACTCCTTGATCTGCTGTTGGGTGGTCTTGACCC